>JBIQMK010000007.1:0-30422 GCA_044463365.1 Rhodanobacter sp.
AATTCGTGCGCGCCAAGCAGGAATTTGTCGTGCTGCTGCGTAACCGGGTACGGGGATGAACGTGATGTTGACTCAACGAATCGGGCAGGGCCAACAAGGCATGTGTGCTGCAGTCGTCGGCCCGCAGCGGCAGCGGGGTGTCGCACTGTTCGTGGGCTTGGTGTTCCTCGTGATGCTGAGCCTCGTGGCGATCGTGGTCATGAAGGACACCTTGCTGGAAACGCGCATGACCACGGCAACGGCGCGGCATGAGCAGGCGTTCGAAGTGTCCGAAAGCGGGCGCCTGATCCCCGAAACCGTATTGGCAGCCCATGTATTCAATCGCGGTTGGCCCACGGATTGGGGCGGCACGGTGCCGAATAGCGCGTTCGACCTGAATACCATCTTCAAGCATCATCCGGAGTGGAAGAGCTTGCTTGACCCGGCCACCACTGATGACGAGGGGCTGCAGACTTGTGGTGGTGTGGGCTTGGTCATCTTCTACATGCCGCAGTCTTGCGGTACCCATGCGGACAATTACAACTATGTGCCAAGCGACTGGGATCCCTCGGTCATCATGACGACATGCAGCGATGGCAGCGCCAGTTGTGCGTCCAATCGCCAGATAAAAACCACCATCGCGATGGTTCGTGACGGCGTCACCGTCAACAAGGGGTCCGGAGCGGCCCAGTCACAGGGCTACGCCAGCATTGGCGTGGGGACGGCGAAAGGGGGTTCGGCGCTGTATCTGCAGATACGCAGCGAAGCCAAGGTGCCCGGCAACGGCCAGGCCGCCACCATCGCCCAGTACAAGCTGAATATCGATCATTGAGGGTGTCGTGATGACCCGATTCAAACCGTTGTTGCGTGGCCTCTGGCTGTGTCTGCCCGTGCTTGTGATCAGCGGCGCAGCCATCGTGGCGGTTTCCGCGCAGACGGCAACGCCTGCCGTCACCCCGGGCAAGATATCGGTCAAGGGCATGCCCGATTTCGAAGCGTATCCTTCGGGCGTGAACGGACTTGCGGCCGCCAACCCGCCGCCACTCGTCATGCTGGTGATGTCGCGGGACGAACAATTGTTCAACAAGGCATATCCGGATTACACCGATCTCAACGATGACGGAAAGGTCGATACGACGTATCTGGATACGTTTGAATACAACGGCTATTTCGATCCCGACATCTGCTACGTGTATGACACGACCAACGCTTATTTCAAGGCGAAAAGCAGTGTGAATGCGGGTAGCCACCAGTGTGGGACGGGGACGGACAACACCACGCTGTGGAGCGGCAACTTCATGAACTGGGTGGCGATGAGCCGCGTCGACATTCTGCGCTGGACCTTTTACGGCGGTACGCGTCGCGTCGATACATCCGCCAAGACCGTGCTGGAGCGGGCTGAAATCCCCAATGACATCCATGCGTGGCCGAAGGTTTATACCGGCACCGATATCGGCAAATACGCTCCCTTCACCAAAGCGACGACGTTTTGCAACGTTTCAACGGGAACCACCGGTTCATGGACCAACGCCACCACTACAACGTCGGGCGTCGGTTCGAAGCCCGTGATTCGCGCGGCCAGTGGGGCATGGGGCGACTGGGCGGCAACGGAGGGAACGCAGTGCGTGGTCGGTGGCGACAGTTCGCGGCCAGGTTCGGCAAAGGATTACACCGCCCGCGTGCAGGTTTGCCAGAACTTGTCCGACGGAACGCCCAATGAAGCGTTTTGCGTCGCGGAAGGCACCTCGCTCAAACCCGAAGGCCTGCTGCAGAAATACAGCAAGAGCGGGACGAACCTGAAACGTTTCGGGCTGGTGACCGGTTCGACGGAGCAGGCGCGCATAGGTGGACAACTCCGACGGAATATCGGTCAGCTCCAAAATAATGCCCCCGGCACAGCGTGCGCCGTTGGCACCGGTGCCGGCGATGGCGATGAGTTCTCGAGCGCCGATGGCACGTTCTGCTACAAGAGCGCCGCCACCGTGCCGTCGGAAGGCATCGTGATGACGCTCGATCGGTTGCAGGTAAAAGGCTGGACAGGTACCAACTACGGAACCAGCGGCAACGGTTGCTACCTGGACGCGTCGCACCCCTGGGGTGCACGCGGCTATGCAATCCAGGACAACCCGACACGTTGCCCGGATTTCGGCAATCCCCTGGCGGGCATGTACGCCACCGCCTTGAAATACATCCAGGGTGTGACGTCGCCGAACAAGGAATCGGGAACCCTTCCCACACCGACATGGGTCGATCCCTACGGCAAGCTGCAGGACGGCACTTCGCGCAACAAGGAGTGTGCCACCTGCTCAATTGTGCTCGTCAGCAGCGGCCTCAACACGTTCGACGCGAGCAATGTGCCCAGCGTGACCGGTATTGATGCTGCAGCGTTGACGAACACGATCCAGTCGAAGGAGAACATCAGCGGCAAGTACATGCTGTCCACATACTATGGCAGCACCGGCACGGGGAAACCGGCGCAGAATTCGTTGACCCTTGCGGGCACGCACTACAGCGACGCCACTATCTGCCAGCCGGCCACTATCGGCCTGCTCGCCGATGTGGTGGGAATATGCAATGGCGCGCCGGGGCAGCAAGGCAGCTATTTATTGGCCGGATTGAGCTACGGCGCCTGGAACGCGGACGGCACCAAACCCATCCGTACCACCGGTGTGGTCGGCGGCTTCCAGGTGAAAACCTACGGCGTTTCGCTGTCGGACAATCTGCCGGCATTCAATATCGTCGTTGGAGACAAGACCGTATCGCTTTCCCCCAGTTGTCGCGCAGATCCCGCGGGCACCGGCAGCTATACGACGTGTTATCTCGGCAACGTCAATCTCACGCCACCTACGGATCTGAACAAGAAGAACGTATACGGCTTGTCGCCCACGAAGGATTATCCGAACGTCGGAAGCTATTACATCATGTGGGAGGACTCCCAATATGGCTCCGACCATGACATGGACGCCGACAACGTCATCACGTGGTGTGTGGGCGACAGCTGCAATGCGCCATCGACCATCGTGAGTGGCGGCGTGAAGATCTGCGATCCGGAAATTTTCAACGGCAACACTTCCTCGGCGCTTGCGGAATACGACTCGAACAACAAGGTCTGCAACAACGGCAAATTGAACTTCACTCCCACTGATGACGACATCGTGATCAGGAACGAGACCACGTCCTTCAGCTCCGCTGGCATGTATCTCGGTTACCAGGTTGGCGGCACCAAGACGGATGGCCTCACCGAGTTGTTCATCAACCAGAACAACAATGCCGTGTTCGGCTGCAACCTTCTTGCCGACGCCACCGATTGCAAAAGCAGGCCCCAAGTGAGGCGCTTCAAGTTCGGCAGCAGCTCCGATGTGGCCGCCAACCTGCAAACTCCGCTCTGGTATGCGACGAAATACAGCGGCTTCGAAGGCGAAACACCCGTACTGCCGGAAGACCAGGATGACCCTTCAAACTACTTTTTTGCCCGTAATGCCGGTGCGTTGAAGGATCAGCTCAATACGGTGTTCCAGCAAATCACGTCGTCGGCGGCCAACAACTTCGGCAACGCCACCACGCCGTCGTCGAGCAATGACGTGCAGGGGAGCGGCTTGTCGTACCAGGTGCAGTATTACCAGGAGCGAAACAGCATCAAATGGACGGGCAGCCTGCAGGCGTTCTGGTCTGACAGCGATGGCTACCAGCGCGAGGGTACGAGTAGCGGTGCGCAAGAGCTCGTGGACGATGCGTATTACGTGGTCAGCGGCAAGGACAAGTCCGACGGAGCCCTGGCTGGCGCGATGACCAGCTACCGCTGTTCCGTGATGCCCGAGGGCGTCGACTTCGATGCGTCCACGAACGCCAATTGCTCGATGGTGACGGCGGCGAACGTGCTGCATCCGGCGTGGGACGCGGGCACCTGGCTTAACGCTTACTACGATCCCGCGGCGGCGTCCGGCACCACCGCGGCAACGGCGATAGCGAATCTTGCGAAGCAGCGCACGTATTCCGCTGCGACGGATCTGGCCGGCGCGAGCCAACGTTACATTTTCACCTACCTGACGGCGAAGCCGAACGGGAAAAGCGCGACGGGAACGGTTGTCGACGGTACCCAGACAGCCTTTGTCTGGAACGATGCCAGTTGCGACACGGATGGCACTTATACGTTGAGCGCTACCTCCGGGTTCTGCGGCAGCAGCAAGGCCGGGGTGCGTACCGGCAACTATGGTCTGCTCAACGAGCTCGATCCGTCGATGGCCAAGAAGCTGGTCAATTGGGTACGCGGCGTCGAGTATCCCGATGACTATCGCAGCCGTACGGGTACCATCGCGGCCGATCCATCCAAGGGAATCACGGCGGCTACGTATACCTACCGATTGGGTGACATCGTCGATTCGTCGCCAATGATCGTGGGGACGCCGGCGGAGTCTTACGATCTCTTGTACAGCGACTACACCTTCGCCGCGTTTCGTTCCAATTATCGTGACCGCCGCCAGATGGTCTATGTCGGCGCCAATGACGGCATGTTGCACGCGTTCAATGGTGGCTTCTATATACCGGGCCATGTGGACAGTGACCCCACCAAGTCGACCAATCCCACCATCGTTCGGCAGTTGCCCTCCGGCAAAAGCATGAAGACGGGCAGCAGCAAGTCGACCCTGGGCCAGAATTGGCAGCTCGGTCAGGAAGTGTGGGCCTTCATTCCCAACAACCTGCTGCCGCACCTGCGCTGGTTGGCGGACAAAAATTATTCGCACGTGTTCTATGTGGATGGTTCGCCTGTCGTCTCCGATGTGCAGGCCTTCACCACGACGAGCGATCCGACGACAGCTGCCTGCGCGGCCGGGACCTCCACGGTTACCGACAGCTACGGCCATGTATGTGGCTGGGGTACGGTGATGGTGGTGCCGTTCCGCCTCGGCGGTGGAGCGATCAGTGTGGATACCGTGGGCGATGCCAAGGATACGTCCATCGAGCAATCCAATTCGGCTTATGTGATTCTGGATGTGACTGATCCCGAACAGCCGCCGACGGTGCTGGGCGAGATCACCATGGGAACCTACACCACTGCCGCGCCAGCGTTCTCTGTCCACCGGGAATCCGATGGCAAGTTGCACTATTTGTTGACCATCGGGTCGGGCCCCGTCGACAACGGGGGCCCCAACGGCAGCTCCGGTGACAAGCCGGTGGCGGCGGCCAGTGGCAGCAAGCTGGAGGTTCGGGTCTACGACCTTGCGGACATCGTGGCCAAGAAGGTCGCGGCGGTGGCTACGTTGGCCGATGGTCCCGACAACAGTTTTGCGGGCGACATGGTGGCTTCCGATTTCGATCTGAACAACAGCTCCGAGGCGATCTATTTCGGCGTGGTGACCAACCCCACCGACCCGGATCTGACCAAGGCCACGGGCGTGTTTGGCGGCGGCCTGTGGAAGCTGGACATGAATACGGCCCCGGCGGACGAGGATGGAAACGCTGCCACGGTGCCGGACACCAGCGATCCCGACACGTGGGCGCTTGAACAGGTGATCGATACCGAACAACCGGTGACGATCCGGCCTACCGTGGCGCTGGATCCCACGGGGCGCGCGATGGTGTATTTCGGCACCGGCAGATCGTTCACCACCAATGACGACAGCGGGTTGTCGTATCAGGGCGTGCAGCAGCAGTACATCTATGGCGTCTCCGACAACAGCCTGCTGAACTGGCTGAGCAGCGACTGCAAGGAGATGCCAGCCACTGGTCCGCTTTTTGATGCCTCGGAGGTTGCGGTTACGGCCGAAGGAAAAGTCTCCGGCCTGCCAACCGATGACAAATTCAAGAACACCGACACCTTGGACATTCTGGCGGGGCAGTTGACCGCGCGCGATCCCGATACCGGTTGTTACAACTACTCGGGCTGGAAGCTGAAACTTGAAGCCGGCAATCGCAGCTCGACGGTGCAGCAACCCTCGGAACGTGTTGTAAGCAGCCAGGTGCTCTACAACGGCATTCTGCTCACGCCCACTTATATCCCGGCCAATCTTTCGGCCAGGACGGCGGCGAAGCAGAGCGAGTGCAATCCGGTGCCGGTACCGGGCAGCAGCAATCTGTATGGCATGAACTACATGACGGGTACCGCCGACCCCTCGCTTGCGGCATCGTTTGGCAGCAGTGGTGGAAAGGTCTCGCGCAAGGTGGGTCTGGGTAGCGGCAAGGCATCCTCGCCCGTGCTGCACGTCGGCAACGGAAAGGTGACCGCGGCCTTCGGCCTCAGTGGTGGCACCAAACTGCAACAGATCGGCGCCCTGGGCGCGGCCAGCAATGGAGAAATTTCGTGGCGCGAACCGATGGACAACCAATGAGAACCGGCATGAACCGAACCGGCGGTTTCAGCATGATCGAGTTGATGATCGTCGTGGTCATCATCTCGATCCTGGCCGCCATCGCCATCCCTTCGTACAGGCAGTACGTGATGAAGGGGCATCGCTCCGAGGCGACGCGGGCGCTGCAGGATATTGCTTCGCGGCAGGAGAATTACTACTTCAGCAACAACGCCTACACCAGCAATCTTGCGGACCTTGGTGCAAGCTCGAGCATCGCCGGGGCCTATTTCACGGTGGCGATTCCTTCGGCAAGCAGTTCCGACTACGAAATCACCGCGACCGCGCAAGGCACGCAAACCGAGGACCACGGCTGCACCGCGTTCTCGCTGCATCGGTCGGGTGCCAGGGAATCGACCGGGACGGCAACGACCGATGTCTGTTGGGGCGGACACTGATGATGGTGCACCGCCTGGTGGCGACGCTGCTGGTGGCGACGCTGGCAGCCGCCGCATCGGCGCAGACCTATTACAAATGGACCGATGCGAAGGGGGTTACCCATTACAGTGCGCAGCGTCCACCTGCCGTAAAGGCGAAATCACTGCATTTGCGCAGTAATCAGCCCGCGCCTCCGGCAGCGTCGACGGCGGCGCAACCGGCAGCGCCGACAACGAGCGACTTGCAGGCCGCCAAGCAGGATTTTGCGAAACAGGCCTGTGCCACGGCACGCGAAAACCTGCGCCTGCTTTCCGGTTCCGCGATGGTGCTCGATACCGGCACGCTGCAGCATCCGGGCGATGTCACCACGGCCACCAAGCTTTCCACGGAGCAGCGTGAGGCCGCCAAGGCCGAGGCGCACAAGCAAATCGACCAATATTGCGATCGCGGATGAATCCGATGACAGCCAGCCAACCGTTGAATCCGCCACCTGGGATGGCGATCAAGTCGACCATGATGCCGCTCTGGTTGCGGTCGGCGTCACTCCCTAACACCCGCGGTGGAGTCCGCGGATTCACCTTGCTGGAGCTGATGATTTCACTGGCCGTGCTGGGGATAATCACCACCATCGCCTATCCGAGCATGCGCGATTTCATGCTTCGCAACCGTGCGGTGGCGCAATCCAACAGCATCCGGTCCGATCTGCAGTATGCCCGGGGTGGGGCAGCGGCCACGCGCAGCTACGTATCCATTTGCCCATTGGCTTCGTCGTCATCGGCGGGTCTTCCGACTTGCGATACCGGGAAGAACTACGATCATGGATGGCTGCTGTACAACGCCAGCAAGCCGAACGAGAAGTACGACGCCGCGGTCACTGGCAGTCTGCAGCGTTCGGTGGGGGCACCGGCCGGCGTCTCGATACGTGCCAGCAGCGCAGGTCCGCTTACTTTCAATTCGCGTGGCGAATTGCTGGTCGGCTCAGTACCCACCAGCACCAGCATGATCGTTTGCGCCAAGTCCGGCGATAGCGACGGCATCGGTGCGAGCACCACGGCGGTGCCGGGCATCCGGCTGGATATCGCAAGCTCCGGTCGAGTCTCGTCGACCAAGCTGGCGGCCGGTGCCGCCTGTTCCATCGCCGGCCCCTGATGGCGTTGCGCGCGTGTCAACGGCTCGATAAGCGCCCCGCCAGCCCCGAGTAACGCCGCGTCCGTTGCCGGGTAGCCAGTTCGACGATGTCCTCGTTGCCCGCCAAGGTAAACCAGCGGCGAGCGCGGGTGATGCCCGTGTAGAGCAGTTCGCGGGTGAGCACGGGGCTGGGCTCGGGTGGCAACGCCAGCAAGGTGTGTTCGAACTCCGAACCCTGTGATTTGTGCACCGTCATGGCGTAGGCGGTGGCGACCTCGTTGAGGCGCGAGGGAAGGATGCGGCGCACGCGCATGCCGTCGCTGGCGCCGGGCGTTGTGCTGGCGAGGAAGGCCACCGACAGCCGTGATGCGCCCCGGCCGTCGGGAAAGCGCAGGCAAATGCCGACGTCGCCATTGGACAGGCCCAGGCTGTAGTCGTTGCGGGTGACCATGACCGGGCGGCCTTCGTACCAGCCCGTGCTGGCGTCGATCAGGCCACGTGCCCGCAGCGCTTCGGCCATGCGCTGGTTGAGTCCTTCCACGCCGAAGGGCCCCTGCCGCAGCGCGCACAGCAACTGAAAGCAGTTGAGTGCCTGCAGCGTGTCGTGCGCCCAGTCGTCATGCGCCTGGTCGCCGGCATCGATGGAGGGGCGTTGCTGCCGCAATTGTTCCAGGTAATGGCGGAGACCGCGTGCACTGTCGCCGTCATCGGTGCACGAATGGTTGCCGCCGTCGATCGCCAATTGGACCAGTCGCGAGGCGGTCGCCGATGGTTCCCAGGCGAGATCGGCTGATGCGGCGGACAGCAGCGCATGCACGGCAGCCGGGTCGCCTCGGTTGACCGCGTTGGCCAGCAGGCCGATGCCGCTGTCCGCGCCGAAGCGATGGCTGTGCCGCAGCATGGCCACTTGCTGATCGAGCGCTTGCGCGTCGGCGTCGACGAACGGTGTGATGTCCTGTCCGGTGGTGGCGCGCAGCCATTGCGCGGTTTCTTTGTCGTAATGGCCGGCGTGCGCGCGCCGGCACAGGTCGCCGAGCACGGCGCCGGCTTCCACCGACGAGAGCTGGTCCTTGTCGCCCAGCAGGATCAGCCGTGCGGTGGCGGGCAGGGCGGCGAGTACGGCGGCCATCATTTCCAGGTCGATCATCGACGCCTCGTCGATCACCAGTACATCCAGGTGCAACGGGTTGGTTCGATCGTGGCGAAAACGACGCGTATCCGGGCGGGCGCCGAGCAGGCGATGCAGGGTGTCGACCTGGGCGGGGATAGCGGCTCGGGTGGCCTCGTCCACGTCGAGCGCTGCCAGTTGCGTGGCGATGGACGCGTTCAAGCGTGCGGCCGCCTTGCCGGTGGGCGCGGCCAGGCGGATGCGCAGCGGCCGCGCGTGTTCGCGCAAATGCAGCGTCTGCAACAGGCCAAGCAGGCGCACCACGGTGGTGGTTTTGCCGGTGCCCGGGCCCCCGGTGATGACGGTGAACGCCCCGCGCGCCGCCAGCGCGCATGCCACTTCAGGCCAATGGATCGCCGCTTCTGCAGGAGCGGCGCCAGCCGCGACCGCCTCATGACCCGCGCCATCCATCGGAAACAATCGCCGCAGCTCCTCACCCAGCTGCGCCGGTGCCGCGTGCATGCGTTCCAGACGCTCGCGAATCGCCGCGGCGACCTGTCGCTCGTGGTTCCAGTAGCGACGCAGGTACAGGCGGCTGCCGTCGCGCACCAGCGGCGCGCTGGTCGGTCGACCCTCACCATCGGCCACCAGCGGCGATGCCAGCGCGTCACCGTTCTCGTGGAAATGCCGCAACAACGCCTGCCAGGCCGGCGGCCATTGCTGCTCCTCGGCCAAGGCATCGAGTGCGGTGAGGTCCAGGCACAGGTGGCCATCGGCCAGCTGGCGGCTGAGCAACGCGGCCAACCACAGCAAGGGCGCCGACGCGGCGGCATCGCATTCATCAAGGAAACGCGCCAGCGCCACGTCCAGCGGCCGCAGGCGATGCTGCGCGATGTCCTGCTCGAACATGGCGTCGAGGTGTTCAATGGGCATCGTGGGATGCTCCGTCGGCAAACAGCGTGTCCATCGCGTCGACCAGGTCGAATGGCAGCCGTTCGCGGTGCACGCCGTGGCCTGCGCCGTCGACGCCGCGCAAGTACACGTAGAGCACGCCGCCGATGTGTTGCGCGTAGTCGTAGCCGGGCATGCGTGCGCGCAGCAGCCGGTGCAGCGCCAGGGTGTAGATCGCGTATTGCAGGTCGTAGCGGCTGTGCAGCACCGAGTCGCGCATGGCATCGGTGGTGTAGGCGGTGTTGTCGGGGCCGAGCCAGTTGGATTTGTAGTCGACGATGTAATAGCGGCCGTCGTGCTCGATCACCAGGTCGATGAAGCCCTTGAGCATGCCGTTGAGGCGGTCCGGTTGCAGCGCGGGGCGCGGTTGCGCCTGCAGCGTTTGGGCGGTCACCAGCTTGTCCAGCGCCAGCGTGTCCACCCGATTGGCCTCGAACCAGAATTCCATTTCGGCGCGGTAGTTGTGCACGCCGGCCAGCGCCACCTGGCCGCCATCGGGCAGTGCCAGCGGCGTCGCCAGAAAGGCCGGCAGCCATGCGGTCAACGGCTTGATCCAGGCCTGCCAGCCGCGCCGCTGGCAGCGACGGGCGATCAGCTGTTCGAGCGCCGGTGGCGAAGTGGCGCCGAGCGCGAAACCTTCGTCGGCGACCCATTCCAGCAGGTCGTGCAGGAAGGTGCCCGGCTCGGCGCCGCGGAAGAATTGATGGATGCCGGCCGCAGCGTGGGCCCGCTCGGGTGCGGCCGCGATGGTCGGCTCGGCGTGGGCTTCGATCAGCACGTCCTGTTGCGCGGTTTCCGGTGCGGCGGGGCGTTCGGTGGTGTCGTCGCTTTCGGTCACTTTCAGTGCGCTGTAGCTGGCGATCCACCACGGCTCGGGCGATGGCCCGCGGTAATGGCGGGCGTGCTGCAACGGCGGCGACGTGGTGGCGGTTTCGGCGCGTCGCGTGGAGGCAACGGCGGGCAGTTCAAGCAACTGGATGGCGGGGTGGTCGGCCAGTTGGCGCAGCCGGGCGGGCAGGGATTCGGGCTCGATCGGCTCGCCGCCGGCGAGCACGTAGCCGAATGCGGATTTATGCAGCATCGACGCCTTTGTATTGCCGATCCTGAGGTTGGCGATACCCAGCCAGCAGGCGTGGCGGGCGCGGGTAAGCGCCACGTAGAGCAGGCGCAGGTCTTCCTGCAGGCGCTCGCGCTCCGCTTGTTGCCAGGCATCGTCGGAGGGCTGCAGGTCCATCGCGGCCCGCTCGCCCTCGTGCCACAGAAAGCTGTCGCTGCGTTTGGTTTCGCGCAGGCAGCAGGCGAAGGGCAGCATCACCAGCGGGTACTCCAGACCCTTGGCCTTGTGGATGGTGACCACCTTGATCAGTGCCGCTTCGCTTTCCAGCCGTACGATTTTTTCGTCGGCAGTCTCGGCCTGGCGGTCGTCGGTCTGGCGGATCTGGCTGGCCAGATGACGGATCAGCGCGTGTTCGCCATCCAGCGTGGCGGCAGCCTGCTGCAGCAGTTCGGCCAGGTGCAGCAGGTTGGTCAGCGCGCGCTCGCCGTCAGCGCGGGCCAGCAACCGTGAGGGCAGGTCGAACAGGTGCAGCATGTCGTGCAGCATCGCCAGCACGCCGTGCTGCAACCAGCTGTCATGCAGCTTGCGGAAGTGTTCGCCGCACTGTTCCCAGTAGCGTTCGTCGTGGTTGAGCCGGTCCAGTTCGGCATAGCCCTGGGCGAGCGTGGGGCTGGCCAGCGCGGCGCGCATGGCGCGGTCGGAGCCGGGTTCGGCGCAGGCGTGCAGCCACAGCAGCAGGTCGCGGGCTTCGGCCGAGGCATAGACCGAGTCGCGATCGGACAGGTAGACGCTGGCCAGCCCGCGCGCCTGCAGCGCCGCGCGCATGGCGTTGGCCTCCCTGCCGTTGCGCACGAGGATGGCGACGTCACCGGGAACCAGCGGTGTGAGTGTGCCGGCGCAGGCGTCGCGTCCCGGCATGGTGTCATCGCCGTCGACAAAACCGCAGTCGCCGCGCTGCGCCGCGTCGAGCCATTGCACCAGGGTGGCGGCGGCGTGTTCGGCCATGCTGGATTGATAGGCGCTCTGGCTGCTCGGTGCGTGGTCGGCGGCGTGGGCCAGTTGCAGGGCGGGCAGTGGTTGGCCGTGCAGCAGCAGCTGATGCTTGCGGCCTTGGGCGCCCACCGACAGGAACGGCAGGCCTTGGGCGTGCCTGCCGAAACCGAAGGCGCCTTGCGGATGCCGCTCGGCGAACTCGAAGACGCGGTTGACGGCGCCGACCATGGCGGCGGTGGAACGGTAGTTGGTGGCCAGGGTCCAGGTGGGCTGGCTGGCGCGCGCGCGTGCCTGCAGGTAGGTGTGGATGTCCGCGCCGCGAAAACCGTAGATCGCCTGTTTGGGATCGCCGATCAGCAACAGGCCGGTGCCGGGCCGCTGGGCGTAGATCCGCTGGAAGATGCGCCATTGCAGTGGGTCGGTATCCTGGAATTCGTCGATCAGGGCTACCGGATACTGGCTGGCGATGGTCTGCGCCAGCCGCTCGCCGCTGACTCCATGCAAGGCGTCGTCGAGCCGCTTGAGCATGTCGTCGTAGCCGAGCTGGGCCAACCGTTGCTTGCTGGCTTGCAGCCGCGCGGCGGCCCACGGCACGGCGTGGGCGAGAACCAGCGGTTTCAATGCCGGTGTCGCCTGCTGCGCCTCGAGCAAGGCATCGATGGCGGCGAACGCGGCGTGCCGCGGCGTTTGCTTGTTCTTGTTGGTGGCGCTCAGCAGCTTGCTCTGGGTGCAGCGTTGCAGTGCCTTGTCGTCGGCCAGCATGCCGGTTTCGGCCCACTGGCGCAGCGCGGCCATGTCGTCGGGGAACTGCGCGGGTTTGTGGGTGACGCCGCTGAGCGCCCTGGAGGCGATGGCCTGGTGCAGCATCGTCTCGATGGCCTCGGCGTCGGCCAGCCACAAGGCGCGGGCCTGCTGCTGCGCCGTGCGCGAGGGGCCCAGCAACGCGTCCATGGCTGCTGCGAGGTCGTCGATGGGCGGCAACGGATGGCCGTCCAGACGCAGGTTGCCCGGCGGCTGGCGCAGCAGCGGCAGCAGGCTTTTCTGCAGGTCCGGCGGGGCTTTCCACAGCGCACTGATTTGCGCGGCGTTGTCGCGATCGAGCGGAAAGAAGTGCTGCCGCCAGTAGTCGCGCACGGCTTCGGCCAGCAGCTCGCTTTCGTCGTCCATCGTGTGCTGCACGAAAGCGTGGCCGCTGTCGAAGGCGTGCTGGCCCAGCATCCGCTGGCACCAGCCGTGGATGGTGTGCACGGCAGCCTCGTCCATCCATTGCGCGGCCAGTTCCAGCTGGCGTGCGGCACGGGCGCGGGCTTCCGCGTCGGGGTAGTCGGCGATCAGGTCGGCGAGATAGTCGTCGTCCGTGGCCTGGCTGCGGAACGCCTCGGCGGCCTGGCCCAGACGGGCGCGGATGCGTTCGCGCAGCTCGGCGGTAGCGGCCTTGGTGAAGGTGACCACCAGGATTTGCGGCGGCAGCAGCGGCGTGCCGGACTCGTGGCCGAGCACCAGGCGCAGGTACAGCGCGGCGATGGTCCAGGTCTTGCCGGTGCCGGCACTGGCCTCGATAAGGCGGACGTCGTGCAGCGGCAGGCGCAGCGGATCGAGCGCGGCAGTGCGGTTCATGCCGCGTCCCCCGGCGCCAGGATGACGTTGTCGAACAGGGCGCGGTAGGGCCCCAGCCAGGTGTCGAAGCCGTGGGTGTGCATTTCGGCAAAGCTCGACCATGCGCGCGCCAGGCAGGCGTCCTCGCCGCGTTCGCCGGCGCGGCCGTAGTCGTCGCCTTCGAAGCGGCGCGCGGCGACGGTGGCTGCGTCCTTCTTTTCGTCGGTGCTGGCCAGCAGCCAGGCGAAAGCGGTCTTGCGGGCGATCGGCAAGGGCGATTGCATGCCGGCATGCAGGGCGGCCAGCAACTGATCGAGCATGTCGGCGGCTTCGTCCGGTGCCAATGCCTGCAGGGTCGGCTGCGCGTCGATGCCGATCAGCCGGGTCTGCATCAGCAGACCGCAGGCGTTGCCAAGCAGGTGGGTGACCCAGGCCGGGATGAGCTTGTCGTAGCGCAGTGCCTTGCCGTCGCGCAGCGTGCCGCTGACCAGCTCCAGCCGTTGGCGCGTGCCTTCGCCGTCGCAGCGCAGATCGGTCAGCCAGTCCTCGACCTGCCAGCCGGCGGTGGGGGCGCGGGCGCTGGTATAGCGCAGTTCATGCTTGTCGCCGGTGAGCGGCCATTGCCGGCAGGCGGTTTGCCACGCGCGGGCAAGAGTGCGCGCCTGGGCGGCGATTTCGGCCTGCAGCGCGCTGCCGAAACCGCCGGGCGGCAGCAGGCCTTCGTCGTGCAGGCGTCGGGTGGCGCCGTCGATGCCGTGATCGAGATCGCCGACCGCGTCGATGGCGGCGTGCAGTACCGCACGATTGGCGTTGTAGCGCTCCAACGCGTCGAGCGCGAACGGCTCGTCGTCGATGGCTTCGTCGTCGGCCTCGTTGAAAAACACCTTCAGCCGCTGGTTGAAGAAGTACGCCACCGGTCTGGCGAGAAAGCGCTGCAGCTGGCCGAGGCCGAGTGCGATGTCGGACTGCCAGGGTTCGAGCGTCGCGGTTGTCGCCGTGGTTGGCGCGGGGGATGTCTCGCTGCGGTACGCCTGCTGCCATTCGCGCGCATAGGTGAACACGCGCGGGTCGTCGCCGCCGCCGAAGTAGCGGCGGCTGAAGGGCTGCAGCGGGTAGTCGACGGTGAGCGCGGCGAGCAGGCGTTCGCCGGCGCGCGGGTCGCTGGCATCGTCGTCGGCGCGGTGCCAGCCGGCGGCCAGATAGTCGCGCAGCTGGCCGACCAGGACCGAGGGCGGCAGGACGCTGTTGTCGCGGGCGCTGCGGCCGACCCAGCTGATGTGCAGCGCGTCGCGGGCGGACAGCAGCGCCTCGAGGAACAGGTAGCGGTCGTCTTCGCGCCGCGAGCGGTCGCCGGGACGGCGGTGGCCGGGTTGCGCCATCAGGTCGAAATCGACCGGCGTCTGCTGGCGCGGGTAGTCGCCGTCGTTCATGCCGAGCAGGCACACCACGCGAAACGGAATCGCGCGCATCGGCATCAGCGTGCCGAAGCTCACCGCGCCGCCCATGAAGCGCTGCGACAGGCGGCTCTCGTCGATCGCCTGCAGCCAGTGTTCGCGCACGATGTTGAGCGGTATCGCCTCGGCGAAATCCGCTTCGGCGCAGGCCTGCTGCCAGCTGTCGAGGGCATCGTCGAGGCGGCTCAGGCGCATCGCGTCCTCGCTGTTGCCGGCGTCGAAGAAGTCCGTCAGCAACCCGTGCAGGCGTTCGCACCATTGCGCGGGCGTGGCCGGCGTGGCGAACAGCTGCCAGTAGTGTTCAAGCCGTTCCAGCAGCTGGCCGAGCGGGCCTATCAGGGCCGCGTCGAGACCGCCGACCTCGGCGTAGGGGGCGATGCCGTCCAGCGCTTCGCCGTCGCCCACGGCGTAGCCGAGCAGCATGCGGCGCAGGCCGAAGCGCCAGCTGTTCTGTTCCAGCGCGGGCAGTTGCAGGCTGCTTTTCTGCGCACCGTCCAGGCCCCAGCGGATGCCGGCGCCTTCGATCCAGCGGCGCAGCGTGGGTTGGCCGGCATCGTCGAAGCCGAAGCGCGCGCGCAGGGCGGCCACGTCGAGCAGGTCCAGCACGTCGCTGACGGCGAAGCGTGCCTCGGGCAGCGCCAGCAGGTATTCCAGCGCCACGATCAACGGCACCCGCCCGCGCGCCGGCTGATCGGCGACGCTGCAGGGCAGGTGGCGCGGATCGCCCGGCGGCACGCGGCCGAACACCGCCTGGATGTGCGGACCGTAGGTCTGGATGTCCGGCACCATCACGATCACGTCGCGCGGCGCCAGCGGCCGGCCATCGCGAGCGGCCTGCTCGAACATGGCCAGCAATTGGTCGTGCAGGATCTCCACCTCGCGCTGCGGATTGTGGGCGACGTGGAAACACAGCGAGCGGTCGTCTTCGCGCCAGGGCTTGCGTCGGGCGGGATCGGTCGGCAGCGGTTCGAGATCGAGGATGGCCTGCTGCATCTGATGCAGCAGGTTGTCGCTGCCGGCGTCCTCGAACCAGTCGATGCTGCGCCCGATGGCGGCGAACTGCTGGCGGTAGCGCTCGGGTTGGTCGAACGCATCGAGCAGGCGGATGTAGTCGCGCCCCTGCTTGCCCCAGGCGGCCAGCAGCGGGTTGGCGTGCAGGTGCAGGTCTTCGTAGCGCGGCTCGGCAGGCAGGCCCGGCTTGCCCGCGTGGCGGCGCTGGCTGGCCCGGAGCAACTCACGCTCCTCGATGATGTCGGCCCAGTAATGCCGGCATGGGTTGGCCACCACCAGCAGTACCTGGCTGAAGCGGGCCAGTGCCGTGAGCGCTTCCAGGGTTTGCTGTGGCAGCGAGGAAATGCCGAATACCACGATCCGGCGTGGCAGCGCGGACGGACGGTGCGGCTGCGTGGCGAGGCGTTGGACGAAGGCGCGGTGCACGGCGGCGCGGTGGTTGTCGCGCTGGCCGGGGCCGACGTCCTCCAGCAGCAGGCGCCACAAGTGCGCCTGCCAGCGTTGTTCGGCGGCAAGCGGTGAGCGGCGGTTGCGCAGCGCATCGTTCAGCTCGTCGCGACCGTGCTCCCAATCGTCCAGCCAGTCGGCGCGATAGACCTGGTACTGGTCGAACAGGTCGGCGATGCGCGCGGCCAGCTGGTGGTGCTTGCGCCAGTCCGGATCGTTGCCGAGGAAGTCGCGCAGCGGCGCCAGCGCTTCGTGATGCAGGTGCTGCGGGATCAACCGCAGCAGGCGCCACAGCAGGCGCGACTTGTCGAACGGCGAGGTGGCGGATACCGCATCGCTGCCCAGCACGGCGCGGTACGCGGTCCACAGGAAGCGCCCCGGCAATTGCACGTCGATTGCCGCGCTGATGCCCAGCCCGCCCGCTTCCGGCGAACGGGCCAGGGCCAGCTTCAGCCACTGCGCGATGCCGTTGCTCTGCACCAGCATCAGCTCGTTCTCGAGCGGCCGCAGCGGCGCGCGGGCCAGCCAGGCGGCAAGCAGGTCGCGCAGATCCTCCAGCCGGTTGCCGTGCAGCACCATCAGGCCGGGTTCGATCGATGCGACAGTGGATGGCGAAGAAAGGCTCACGGAAGGCAGGATTCCTGTGTGGCAGGAGATTGTCGCCCAGATGTGTCGCGCCGTCTGCGACGGTTACCATGCAGCTTTGTCCCGGACAGCGCATGCCGAAGACCTACGACCGCGATTATTTCGACAAGTGGTACCGCGACCCGCGCCACGCGATCGGATCGCCGGCCGAATTGCGGCGCAAGGTGGCCATGGTGGTGGCGCAGGCGGAGTACTACCTGGCGCGACCGATCCGCAACGTGCTCGACGTGGGCTGCGGCGAAGCCGTATGGCGCGCGCCGCTGCGTGCCTTGCGCCCCGGCATCGACTACCGCGGGCTGGATGCCAGCGAATATGTCGCCGCACGCTACGGCCGCACCCGCAACGTGGGGTTGGCCAGCTTCGGCCAGCTGGAATACCTGCGCTTCGACCAGCGCTTCGACCTGATCGTGTGCACCGACGTGCTGCATTACCTGAAACCCGCCGAGATCCGCGCCGGCCTGGGCGGCATCGTGGAGATGCTGGAAGGAGTCGCCTTCCTCGAAGTGTTCACCAACCGCGACGACGTGATTGGCGATCGGCAGGGTTTCATCTCCCGCGCGCCGGCGTGGTATCTGCGTGAGTTCGGCGTCGCCGGATTGCTGCCCTGCGGCTCGCACTGCTATCTGGGGCCGCGGCTGGAGCGCCACGTCGCGGCACTGGAGCGTGCGCAGTTGCCGGTGGCGCCCTAGCAAAACCTGTAGGAGCGGCTTCAGCCGCGACCAGGGTTTCTGGCAGCCCGGTCGCGGCTGAAGCCGCTCCTACACAGGGTTAGTCGAAAACGAAAAGGCCGCCTTGCGGCGGCCTTTTGTCTTTACCAAGCTGTGGCAGCTCAGCCGCGCGAGGCGCGCTTGCGGTCGTTCTCGGTGAGGTGCTTCTTGCGCAGGCGGATCTCCTTCGGGGTGATCTCGACCAGCTCGTCGTCGTCGATGAAGTCCAGCGCCTGTTCCAGCGTGAACTTGATCGCAGGGGTGAGCTGGATCGCATCGTCCTTGCCTGAGGCACGCATGTTGGTCAGCGGCTTGGGCTTGATCACGTTGACGGTGAGGTCGTTGTCCTTGGCGTGGATGCCGACCAGCTGGCCTTCATACACGTTGTCGCCCTCGGCCGCGAACAGCTTGCCGCGATCCTGCAGCGGCCCCAGCGAGTAGGCCGGGGTGGTGCCGCCGGCGTTGGCGATCATCACGCCGTTGAGGCGCTTGGCGATCTGGCCTTCCTCCTTCGGGCCATAATGGTCGAACACGTGGAACAGCAGGCCCGAGCCCTGGGTCAGGGTCTTGAACTGGTTCTGGAAGCCGATCAGGCCACGCGCCGGGATTTCGTAATCCAGCCGCACGCGGCCCTTGCCGTCGGATTCCATGTTCTTCAGCTGGCCCTTGCGCATGCCCAGCTTTTCCATCACGGCGCCCTGGTGCACTTCCTCCACGTCCACCACCAGCTGCTCGATCGGCTCCATCTTCTGGCCGTCGATCTCCTTGATGATCACTTCCGGGCGCGACACGGCCAGCTCGTAGCCTTCGCGGCGCATGTTCTCGATCAGCACCGACAGGTGCAGCTCGCCGCGGCCGGAGACCAGGAACTTGTCGGCGTCCGAACCCTGCTCGACCTTCAGCGCCACGTTGTGCACCTGCTCGCGGTCCAGGCGGTCCTTCAGCTGGCGGCTGGTGAGGAACTTGCCGCCGCTGAGGTCCTTGTTGCCGGCAAACGGCGAGTTGTTGACCTGGAAGGTCATGCTGATGGTGGGCTCGTCCACGGTCAGCGCGGGCAGCGCCTCGGGCGCCTCCAGCGCGCACACGGTGTCGGAAATGGTCAGCTCGGCGATGCCCGAGATGGCCACGATGTCACCGGCCTCGGCGGTTTCCTGCTCGATCCGCTCCAGGCCCAGGAAGCCCAGCACCTGCAGCACCTTGCCCTGGCGCTTCTTGCCGTGGCGGTCGATCACCGCCACCGGCATGTTCTTCTTCAGCGTGCCGCGCTGGATGCGGCCGATGCCGATCACGCCCACGAAGTTGTTGTAGTCCAGCTGGCTGATGCGCATCTGGAACGGGCCTTCCGGGTCCACGTCCGGCTTGCTGACGTGCTGCATGATCGCTTCGTAGAGCGGGGTCATGTCGCCTTCGCGCACGTTCTCGTCCAGGCTGGCGTAGCCGTTCAGCGCCGAGGCGTAGACGATCGGGAAATCCATCTGCTCGGGCGTGGCGCCGAGGCGGTCGAACAGGTCCCACACCTGCTCGACGACCCACTCCGGGCGCGCGCCGGGGCGGTCGACCTTGTTGATCACCACGATCGGCTTGAAGCCCATCGCGAACGCCTTCTGCGTCACGAAGCGGGTCTGCGGCATCGGGCCGTCCATCGCGTCGACCAGGATCAGCACCGAATCGACCATCGACAGCACGCGCTCCACCTCGCCGCCGAAGTCCGCGTGTCCGGGAGTGTCGACGATGTTGATGCGGTTGCCACGCCAGGTGATGGCCGTGTTCTTGGCCAGGATGGTGATACCGCGTTCCTTTTCCTGGTCGTTCGAGTCCATCACACGCTCGGCCAGCACGGTGCGCTCGTTGAGCGTGCCGGACTGCTTGAGCAGGCAATCGACGAGGGTGGTCTTGCCGTGATCGACGTGGGCGACGATGGCGATGTTGCGCAGGTTTTCGATAGACATGGGATCGACTCGGGCGGCGCGGGGGCCGTCACGCAGGTTTTTGAAGGACGAATTAACCGATTATACGCACTTGCGCGGCAACTTGCCCGTGGTTTCGTTCAGGCGGTGAAGGGCGGCGAAGCCCGGCCTGGACAGGATATCGCCGCCGGATGGCGCCGGGGCCTGATCACGCCCGCGCAACCGGCGCTTTCTCTTGCCTGAGGACTGCGCGAGTATCGAAGATCAAGTGAACGTGGCAGCCGTTGGCGCGCAATCCATCGAAGTGGAAGCGCGGAGCGGAGCGCGCGCGAGGGCCAAGCCGGGCGCTGCAATCGCACACGGTGACCGGCGCAGGCTGACGGGAATGTCGACCCACCAACGCCAACCATAGGGCGGTGACGAAACGAGAATTTGGCATCGCTCGCGATGTTGAAGCACGCCGGCAAAGGGATCCCTGTCTCCTGCCGGCTCAACGAGGCTGTAGTCCTACAGCATTCCACTTGCATCTCAGGAGAACGACATGAACACGCACTTCGAACGCACCGGCCCGCTGACCGAACTGACCAGCTACCCGCAATGGGCGCAGGAAATGGTGGCCGACTGCGAAAGCACCAAGCAGAGCGTACTTGACCACGAATTGTGGGCGATGATGCGCAATGCCACGCTGGATCAGGCCTCCACGACCAACTTCATGGTTGGCATTTGGCCTTTCATCGAGCGCTTTCCAAGCTACATGGCGCTCAATTTGCTCAAGACCCGATATGGACGCAGCGATGGTGACAATCTGGCGCGGCGGTGGCTCGTGCGCAATATCCGTGTCGAGCAGAACCACGGCGAGTACTGGCTCAACTGGGCTGAGGGCGCAGGTGTTCCACGCGATGAAGTGTTGAATGGGCGGCCGCCCCACGGTACCCAGACACTGGCCAACTGGTGCGAAGAAATAAGTACGAGCGGCACTTTGGCGGCCGGCATGATCGCCACGAACTACGCTATCGAGGGCGTCACGGGGGAATGGTCGCAGCCCATCTATGAAAGCGCGATCTATGGGGAGAGTTTCCCCGAGAAAACCAGGACACGCAGCTTGCGTTGGTTGCAGTTGCACGCGGCGTATGACGACGTTCACCCTTGGGAAGCCTTGGAGATCGTCTGCACACTGGTGGGGTCATCACCGACCGCCGCCGAGGTGAAACACTTGGGTGAATGCATTCGCCGCAGTTACACAAGCATGCGCATCATCGGCGATCTCTGCCTGGCGGACCGTCGCAGTCCACGAAGGATTGCCGAAGCTGTCGCCTGATCGAAAACGTCCAGTATCATCTCGGTCATTCCACTGATGGGCTTGGCATGAGATAACGTGGGCATGCACGAGACCTCACCCCGGTTGCAGAGACCCCTGTCGCGGCGTTTGTTGCCATTGGCCTATGCGTTGATGGCGCTTGTCGGCGTGATTCTCCTGCTGACCTGGTTCGCGTTGCAGATTCAGGTCACTCTCGCTGGTTTTCTCAACAGCGAGAGTGTCTGGTCCAAGGCCCAGAAGCAGGCGGTCATCTCCCTTGATGCCTATGCGATCAGTGGCGACAGCGCGGATATGGCCACGTTCCGGCGCAACTACACCATCCTCGATTCCGATCGCAAGGCGCGGGACGAAATAGCCTCGGGCTTTTTCGATCGTGCCGTGGTTTCGGAAGCTTTCGTACGCGGCAATGTCATGCCCTCCGCCAAGTCGGGCATGATTTTCATGCTTCAACATTTTCATCGCGCACCTCATATGTATGAGGCCCTGCGCGAATGGCGGGCCACCGATACCGCGATTGCCGAGCTCGATGCGATCGCCCGGGAGCTGGAGCGGTACCGGCTCGGAGGTGGTTCGGACCAGAACGAAATTCGCAAGCAAATCCAGCGCATCAACGCGCTGAACGATGTGATCGAACCCCGTGCGAACCAGTTCTCAGTAGAAATAGCGGAAGGTGCTGTCTGGCTTGGGCGAGTTCTGTTTGGCGGCGTCCTGGCCGCCGCGACCATCGCCGTGCTGTTGTGGATACTCATGGCCCGGCGCACGCTGGCCAGCATCCGTGGTACCGAGGAGCGTTACCGGCTGCTGTTCGACAGCGCTTCCGATGCGATCGTGATGGTGGATGAAACTAGCGGTCGCATCCTGGACGCCAACCGCGCCGCAGCGGAATGGACCGGCCGGCGTCCCGGCGAGTTGATCGGCGATCGGTTCGTGCACCTGTTCACCCAGGCGGTGTCGCAACTGGAGGGTCGCGCGGCCACCAATGCGCTGCTGGGCGCCAATGGCGCCAGGCTGCCGGTGGAAACGCAGTGCAGCCTGGTCGACTGGGGCGATCGGCGCGTGCGCCAGGCGATCATTCGCGACATTTCCGAGCGGGTGGCGATGGAGCGGGAGCGGCGCATCGCCGCCGAGGCGCTGGCCAGCATTGCCGAGGGCGTGATCATTGCCGACCCGCAGCGCCGCGTCATTTCCGTCAACGACGCGCATGAGCAACTCACCGGTTTCGATGCCGAAGCACTGCGCGACAAGCGTTTCGACGCCACCCGCCGGTTGCCGGACGGCCACACGCTGCCGCAGTCGATCTGGGACGACATCGCCGCCGGCCGCAACTGGCTGGGCGAGGTGCAGAGCGTCCGTCGCGACGGCACCAGCTACCCCGAGCAACTCAGCATCAGCGCCATCCGCGATACCGACCACCAGGTGCTCTATTACGTGGCGGTGTTCACCAACATCTCGGCGATCAAGCAGCAGCAACAGCGGCTGGAGCACCTGGCTCGGCACGATCCGCTCACTGGCCTGGTCAACCGGGCGGAGTTCGAGCGGCATTGCACCGACGCCATTGCCATTGCCGAGCGCGAGCGGCTGGCCACCGTGGTGCTGTTCATCGACCTGGACGCGTTCAAGATCGTCAACGACAGCTACAGCCATGCGATCGGCGACCGGCTGCTGGTGAAAGTGGCCGAGCGCATCCGCCGCCAGCTGTCCGAGGGCGACGTGGCCGGACGCATCGGCGGCGACGAGTTCACCGTGCTGATCCATCACCTGAACCTGCGCGAGGACGCGCGCGTGATGGCCGAGCGGCTGCTGGCGGTGCTGTCCGAACCGCTGATGGTGGACGACTACGAAATCGTGCTGAGCGCCAGCATCGGTATCGCCGGCTACCCGCTGGACGGCCTCGACGCGTCGACCCTGGTCGCCAACGCCGACGCGGCGATGTACGCGGCCAAGACCGAGGAGCGCAACACGCTGCGCTTCTACACGCCGATGATGCATGCCAACACCAGCCGCCGCCTGCTGCTGGCTTCCGAGCTGCGCCAGGCGCTGGTTCGCGAGGAGTTCCGGCTGGTCTACCAGCCCAGCATCGAAATGCGCACGGGGCGCATCGTGGCGGTCGAGGCGCTGGTGCGCTGGCAGCATCCCGACCGCGGCGAAGTGTTGCCCAGCGAGTTCATCCCGGTGGCCGAAAGCCTGGGCCTGATCCGCCGCATCGACGAGTGGGTGATGCAGACCGCCTGCGCCCAGATCGAGGCGTGGGACTTGGCCGGCATGCCGCCGGTGCGCGTGGCCGTGAACGTATCGGCGCGCGGGTTCGGCCACGCGGCCTTCGTCGATGGCGTCACCCGCGCGTTGCAGCAGCGGCGGGTGCCGCCGGGGCGGCTGATGCTGGAGATCACCGAGAGCGCCATGTTGCGGATGGGCGACGATACCGAGCGCACCATGCGTGCGCTGCACGCCCTGGGGCTGGAGGTGGCGATCGACGATTTCGGCACGGGCTATTCCTCCATGGCCTATCTGAAGTTGCCGGCGGTGGCGTACCTGAAGATCGACCGCTCCTTCGTGTCCGGCCTGCCGGAAAGCACCGACGACGTGGCGATCATCGAGGCCATGCTGGCGATGTCGCGCAGCCTGGGGCTGAAGACCATCGCCGAAGGCATCGAAACCGAGGCGCAACACGAGTTCCTGCTGCGTGCCGGTTGCAGCGAAGGGCAGGGCTACCTGTATTCCTACCCGCTGGCCGCCAGCGCGATCGAACGCCTGCTGTCGCCCCGCTCGTACCACGGGCCGACCAAGCTGCGCCTGGTGCCACCCAAGCGCGGCCTGTAGCTACCGACGGGCCGCGCCCTGACGCATGTCATGGCATGTCGCGCAGGCGCGCGCGACACTTGGTCCATGCCCAGCGATCCGCAAACCAGCCACGTCCCCGACGGCAGCAAGTTCATCAGCCCGCAGGGCACCCGCGCCATCAAGGGCGGCATCCGCCCCAATGCCGGCAGCGCCACGCCCGATGTGGGGCACAAGCCACCGTGGTTGCGCATCAAGCTGCCCAGCGGCGCGCGCTACGAGGAAGTGCACGAGATCGTGCGCAGCCACAAGCTGCATACCGTCTGCGCCGAATCGAAATGCCCCAACATCGCCGAATGCTGGGGTCGCGGCACCGCTACGCTGATGCTGATGGGCTCGGTGTGCACGCGCGCCTGCCGCTTCTGCTCGGTCAGCACGGGCAACCCGCAAGGCTGGCTCGATCCGCTGGAGCCGATGCAGGTGGCCGATGCGGTGGCCCTGATGGGGCTCAACTACGTGGTGCTCACCTCGGTGGACCGCGACGATCTGGCCGATGGCGGCGCCGCCCATTACGCCGCCTGCGTGCGGGCGATCCACCAGCGCTCGCCGCAAACGGCGGTGGAGGCGCTGACGCCCGATTTCGCCGGCCGTCATGCCGATGTGGCGACGGTGCTCGATGCGGGCCTGGCCACGTATGCGCAGAACCTGGAGACGGTGGAGCGCCTGACCCATCCCGTGCGCGATCCGCGCGCCGGCTACGCGCAGACGCTGGACGTGCTGGCCTTCGCCAAGCGCCACGCGCCGAAGACGCTGACCAAGACCAGCCTGATGCTGGGCCTGGGCGAAACCGACGACGAGATCGACCGCACCCTGGACGACATCCGCGCGGCCAACGTCGACGTGGTCACCCTCGGCCAGTACATGCGGCCCAGCCCGCACCATCTGGCCGTGCAGCGTTTCGTGACGCCCGACGAATTTCGCCAGTACCGTGAGCTGGCTTTGAGCAAGGGTTTTGTCGAAGCGGTCGCCGGGCCGCTGGTTCGTTCAAGCTATCGCGCCGAGCGGGTGCTGGAGCACAACAACCTGGGGTTGTGAGCGCCGTGCACGCAGGGCGATGGCTGCTTCGTTGTTTGTCGACCGGGAGGTATCGCCATGTCCCTGTTTCACCGTCCATTGCATCGCCAGGCCGTCGTGCCGCCGCGCGGAACCGGCGGGTCGAACGTTGCCGCGTCCACCGCGCGGGAATCGTGGTTGCAGCGCGAGCAGCGCATCGACGAGGAGCTGGCGCAAAGCTTCCCCGCCAGCGATCCGCCGAGCTGGGTGCAAGGCGTCTCGCCGCGGCCTTGCTGATTTTCCATGCGGCGGCGGTCCAACCGCAGGCCGTTTTCCACGGAGCGCAACAATGGACACACCCGTCTACCCGCAAGCCAGCGCCGAGCTGGCGCGCAAACGCCGCGAGTTGGCACCCGAGCCGTTGCGGGCGTTCAAGGCGTTCAGTGCCGCCGTGTTTGCCGAAGGCGCCGTGCCGGCCGTCACCAAGCAGCTGATTGCCGTGGCGGTGGCGCATGTCACCCAGTGCCCGTATTGCATCAAGGGCCATACCGCCGAAGCATTGAAGCAAGGCGCCAGCGAACAGCAGATCATGGAGGCGATCTGGGTGGCGGCGGAGATGCGCGCAGGCGGCGCTTATGCGCATTCGGCGCTGGCGCTGGACACCATGCAGCACGCGCACCACCACGATTGATTGGCGCCATGACACGCGCGCGCCGCCATGCGCGCCGCAAGCCGGCGGTGATACCGTCAGGTGACTCCATCACCACGGCTACCTGCATGCACCCGCCCATCGACCTGGACGCCTATCTGCGGCGCATCGATTATCGCGGCGCCACGGCGCCCGACCTGCCGACCCTGCGCGCGCTGGTGGCGGCCCACGCCGCGGCCATTCCCTTCGAGAACCTCAACCCGTGGCTCGGCTTGCCGGTCGATCTGGAACCGGCCGCGCTCGAGCGCAAACTGCTCCACGAGGGCCGCGGCGGTTACTGCTTCGAACAGAACCTGCTGCTGCAGGCTGCGCTGCGGGCCATCGGCTTCGAGGTTTCCGCGTTGATCGCGCGGGTGCTCTGGCGGCAAGCCGACGACGCCGTGACGGCGCAGACGCACATGCTGTTGCGCGTCGATCTGGATGGCGACACGCGGCTGGTCGACGTGGGCTTCGGCAGCCAGACCCTCACCGATGTCCTGCGTCTGCAGGCCGATGTCGAACAACCCACGCCGCTCGAATCCTTCCGCCTGGTGCGGATGGGGGGCGACTGGTGCATGCAGTCGCAGGTGCATGGCGTCTGGCGTCCGCTGTACCGCTTCGACCTGCATCCAGCGCACCCGATCGACCTTGTCGTGGCCAACCACTATGTCTCGACGTACCCCGGCTCGCGCTTCACCACCCACCTGGTGGCCGCCCGCATCGAAGGCGACCGTCGCCTGACGCTGCTCGACCGTGAGTTCACCGTAAGGCGGCCGGGTCATGAGCCCGAGCGCCATCCGCTGGGTGACGGTGTCGAGGTGCGCCGAGTGTTGGAGGAGCGGTTCGGACTGCGTTTGCCGGAACATGCCGATCTGGATCGGCGGCTGGACCAACTGCCGGATTGAAGCGCCCCCTTCAGCCCTTCGGGCAGCTTCCCCCGCGAGCGGGGGAAGCAAAGCCTGGTTGTTTCCTTCCCCCGCTTGCGGGGAGGAAGCAAAGCTTTCGCGCTCAGCCTTCGGGATCGGCCAACACCCGGATTTCCACATCGCCCAGCGTGACGGTTTGCCCGGCCACGATCTTGCAGGTCTTGCGCAACTCGGTGACGCCGTCGACCTTGACGTTGCCTTCGGCCACCAGCCGCTTGCCGGCGCCGCCGCTGTCGCACAGGCCGACCAGCTTCAGCAGCATGTTCAGCTCGACGTAGCGGCCTTCCAGTTCGAAATCGATCGTTTGCATGGGTATCCAGAGGTTGATGGGCGCGTTGGGAATGGCGCGTGGCGTGACACGATCAACTGCCCTCGAAGGCCTCGTCGGGCAGCGCCAGAAAGGCGAACCAGGGCATGTCGCGGTCGGCGCCGAACGTGGCCGCGTCGTCCAGCACGCCAAGCAGGGTGGTGAAATCGGCGGGCGCGGCCCGGCGCAGGTCGTCGCCGTGTTCGAACAGCAGCACGTAGCCCCAGGCAGGCAACCAGCCCAGGTCGCGCAGGCAATCGGCCAGGGCGTCCCAGTTGTGACCGAAGCTGGTCGGCAGCGTCAGCGAAACGGCCAGGCGCTGCAACAATTCGTGCTTGCCGGTGCAGCCGCCGAGATCCGTGCGGCATACCTGCAAGGCGTCGCGCCGTGCCGTCTTCGCCAACCGGTCGAGATCGCCCTGGCCCACGAAATACACGCCGCTTTGCGCCGGTTGCGTGAGGTCGAGATCGAAGCGGTGCGCGCTCATGGCAGCACGGCGAACTGGCGGAAACTGCGGTAATGGTCGTCGGTGTAGTAGTAGACCCGCGGCGGTGTGCCGCCGGTGATGATGCGCCGCGCGCCGCGGTTGTGCGCGCCGGGTGTCTCCACGGTGTACTCGTGGTAATAGCCGCGTGGTTGTGGCGGCAGGCGGCGCTCGTAATTGCCGAACACCGCGCCGTCCTGGGCATGGGCGAACGGTCCGCCGTTGGCGATGCGGCGCAGGGTATCGCGCGCCTCGGGCGGCAGGAAGCCAGGCAGCGTCGACACATCGCCGGCGTGGTCGATCCGACTGGTGGCCGCCGGCGCGGAAGAGCCCGCCTCCGGCGAGGTCGATGGTGGTTGTCGCCACATGACCAGCGCAACCACCAATGCGGCAAGCAGGATCAGCGGGTGGAATCGGTGCATGGCAGGTCGGAGGCGTTGGGCTCGGGTCAATCGTGATAATACGGAAACGCAACGGACGAGCGCCCGGGCAGTCGTTCGCATCGTAGCCGCATCGCGGCGACGTACCCTTCGACTTCGCCGCTGCGCGGCTACGCTCAGGGCGAACGGTCAGGGATGCCGCGGGCTACCATTCCCCATTCCCCATTCCCCATTCCCGATTCCCGATTCCCGATTCCCCGATTCCCCGATTCCCGTCACCCCAGCCGATCGACCCGCTCCTGCAACGCCATCGCGGCGGCCGGGTTGCGCAGCTTTGCGCTGCTGATGAAGAACACGAACACCTCGCGCGGTGGCCCGGCGGGTTGGATCGTGCCGACGTGCGGCAAGGCATCGATGTCGCGGCCGGCCGCCCAGGCCTGCGCATGTACCGCCCATTGATCCAGCGCCCTGTCTTCGTAGCCGGTGGGGATGGCTTCGATGCTGCGCATCAGCCGGGCATAGACGAAGTCGCCGGTGAGGTCGGCCAGCGAGGGGAATTTCGGTGAGTCGGTGAACACGGTGGGGACCGCGTGCTGGCGCGCCAGCTCCACATAGGCCGGGCACAGGAAGCCGGGGTTGCGCACCTCCAGTACGTGACGCAGCGGCCGTCCATTCAATACACGGGGCAGGGCCTGGAGGAAGGCACCCAGGTCGTCGGGATCGAATTTTCGCGAGGGGGGCAGTTGCCACAGGATCGGGCCCAGCCGGTCGCCCATTTCCTCGATGCCGCCGTAGATGAAGCTGTCCACGCCCTTGCCGCTGTGCGCCAGCGGCCGGCTTTCGGTGATGTAGCGCGGCGCTTTCAGCGAGAACACGAAACCCGGCGGCGTGGCTTCGGCCCACTTGGCGTAGGTGGCCGGCTTTTGCGCGCCGTAATAGGTGCCGTTGACCTCGATCGCGCGCAGGTGGCGGCTGGCGTAATCCAGCTCCAGCCGTCGCAGCAGGTCGGCGGGGTAGAAATTGTCGCGCCAGGGCGCATAGACCCAGCCGCCCACGCCGACGCGGACGGCCCCTCGCTGTACATCGCTGTCGGTACGGGCGGGCTTGCGTGGTTGCGGGCTCTTCATCGCGCCACCGATGGCGCGCGCACGGCGGCTGGGGCAGGGCATTTCATCGGAAACATGCCTGGCGGGATCGGATGTGGCAGCTTGCCGGGGCGCGCATGCAACCGCCGTGAACGGGTTCGCGGATCGCGTGACTTTCGGCGCTGGCCTGCGAGTCGGTTTGCCGCGATAGTGGCGCGATTGCCCCTGCCCGGAGTTATCGATGCTGCAGCGACCTCTTGTCTTGCGCCTCGCGGCGGCCTGCGCATGGCTTGTCGTCACGCCGTTTGCCGCGGCGCAGGCGCCGACCGCCTCGATACCGCAGCTGCCCATCTCCACCAACGACCAGGTACGCCCGCTGCTGCCCGCGCAGCTGCGGGATTTCGACGCGTATGTGGAAAGCGCGCGCAAGGCGTTCGACGTGCCCGGCATCGCGGTGGCGATCGTCAAGGACGGCAACGTGGTGCTGGCGCGGGGTTTCGGCAAGCGCGAGCTGGGCAAGCCGGACCCCGTCGATGCGCACACCTTGTTCGCGATCGCCTCCAACACCAAGGCGTTCACGGCCGCCTCGCTGCAGCAGCTGGCCGAGGCGGGCAAGCTGAAAATGGATGACCGGGTGATCGATCACCTGCCGTGGTTCCGCATGTCCGACCCCTATGTCACCCACGAGATGCGCATCCGCGACCTGCTGGCGCATCGCAGCGGTCTGTCGCTGGGCGCGGGCGACCTGCTGTATTGGCCGCCCACCTCGTACACCACCAAGGAGGTGGTGCAACGGCTGGCGCATGTGCCGATCGCCAACGGTTTCCGCAGTGGCTACGCCTACGACAACATCCTGTTCGCGGTGGCCACGCTGGTGATCGAGGAAGCGTCCGGGCAGAGCTATGCCGACTATGTGCGCGACCACATCTTCAAGCCGGTGGGCATGGACGAGTCGCTGATCGACAAGACCTACATCACCCCCGGCATGGACGTGGCCACCGGCCACGCCAAGGCCGATTTCAAGGATCTGCAGCCGGTGCCGCCGATGGCCTGGCTCAACGATCCGGGTGCCGGCGGCATCTACGCCAGCGTGCACGACATGGCCAAGTGGATGAACGTGCAACTGGCCGGCGGCGTCCTGCCCACCAAGGGTGCCGATGGCCAGCCGCAGCGGCTGTTCTCCGAGAAAAGCCAGCAGCAGATGTGGAGCATGTTGACGCCCATCGCCATCCGCAAACCGTCGATCCCCGAGCTGGCGCCGCTGACGCCGCACTTCTCCGGCTATGGCGAGGCGTGGTTCCTGTCCGACTACCGCGGGCAGCGGCTGGTCTGGCACACCGGCGGCTGGCCCGGCATGGTGTCGCGCGTGACCCTGGTGCCCGAGCAGCACCTGGGCGTCGTCGTGCTGACCAATGCCGAATCGGGCGCGGCCTTCAACGCGGTGACCTATCGCGTGCTGGATGCTTACCTCAACCGCGATCACAAGACCGACTGGGTAGCCGTCTACGACAAGGCGGTGAAGAAATCGCAGGCCGATGCCGACAACAGCTTCGCCAAGCACGAGGCCGCCCGCGACAAGCACAGCAAGCCTTCGCTGCCGCTGGCGAAGTACGCCGGCACCTACCGCGACCCCTGGTACGGCGACATCATCGTCAGCCAGGAGAACGGCAAGCTGCGCATGCGTTTCAGCAAGACCGC
>JBIQMK010000008.1:0-29704 GCA_044463365.1 Rhodanobacter sp.
CCCCGCAGCGCGCAGCGCGAAGGGGTTGGGCCCATGGATGGGCCCAACAATCCCCTCGTAGACGTTACGCAACAGTGCAGCGCATCGAAGCAGCGTTTTGCGTATCTGGCAGAGAGAGGTGTGGACGAACCTTCTTGGGTGACTCGGCGCATCCTGCGCCTCGCCCTTCGGGCCAGCGGCTGCGCCGCTGTTCGCTCCGGCATCCTGCTTTTGCGAGCGACAATTTTGTCAGGAACAAAATTGGACAGCCGAAGGCTGGCCCCGCAGCGCGCAGCGCGAAGGGGTTGGGCCCATGGATGGGCCCAACAATCCCCCCGTAGACGTTACGCAACAGTGCAGCGCATCGAGGCAGGCGTTTTGCGTATCTGGCAGAGGGAGGCAGACGTTACGCAACAGCGCAGCACATCGACGCCGACGTTTTGCGTACTTGAGATACAGAACGAACCGTCACGAGTGACTCGGCGCAACCCCCGCACCCTCCAAAACCAGCGGCTTCACCGCTTTTCGCCCCGGCATACCGCCACCACGAACGACAAGTTGTCCGAAACAGATCGGTCAACCGCAAACCACCCCATGCACCCCACGCCTCGGAGTTTCGGCCCAATTTGCCCCGACCATCTCCGCAATTTCACGTCGCTTAGCCAAAAATGGCTCTCTGACGCACGGTGCTGTCGCGAGGAAGCCGCGGTGGGATCGGGAGACGCCTCATCACCCCTTCAGGTTCCACTCTGAGAATACGATCAGTTCGCTCGACGCACCCCCCGCGTTGGATACGGGGAGATGAGCCGGCGGTACCGCGGCTACATTCGACCGTGCGCCGGTACCGCCGATGCTCCGGGAGACGGCGTCCTGACTAACGAGGTATGGCTGACATATGCCGGGCGTATTCACTGTCTCGTTGGATCTGGAGTTGTACTGGGGCGTGCGCGACAGCCGCAGCTTCGACGACTACGGGGCGAACCTGCGCGGCGAGCGCGATGCCATTTCCGGCATCCTCGACCTGTTTCGGGTCCATGGCATCCACGCCACCTGGGCCACGATCGGGTTCCTGTTCTTCAGGGACATCACTCATTTGCGGCAGCAACTGCCTGGCGTGCTGCCCGATTACCAGCGCCAGCAGCTTTCGTCCTACCGCTATATCGACGAACGCACCTGGGGCGATGACGATCTCTATCACTTCGCGCCCGACGCCATCGAACAGATCCGTCGTTGCCCCGGACAGGAGATCGGCACTCACACGTTCTCGCATTACTACTGCCTGGAGGAAGGACAGACCATCGAGTCGTTCCGCGCGGATCTGCGCGCCGCGGTGGAGGTGGCCAGGCTCGAAGGCATTTCCACCACCAGTCTGGTGTTCCCGCGCAACCAGGCGAATCCGGCCTACCTGCATGTGCTCGACGAACTGGGCATCGCCTGCTACCGCGGCAACGAACGGGTCTCGTTCTACAAGCCGAGAAACCAGCAGGGGCAGAGCCCGCTGGTACGCGCTTTGCGTTTGCTGGATGCCTACGTCAACCTCAGCGGCCACAACACCTACAGCCTGGAGGAGTGCGCGCGCAGCCGCCCGTTCGACATTCCGGCCAGTCGATTCCTGCGGCCGTGTTCGCGTTCGCTCGCCGCCCTGGAAAGCCTGCGCCTGCGTCGCATCAAGCGCGCCATGGACGATGCCGCGACCGGGAATCGACTGTTCCACCTGTGGTGGCATCCGCACAACTTCGGTGCCGACGTGAGCCGCAACCTGGATTTTCTGCGGAAGATCCTGGTCCATTACGACGGGCTCCGTGAGCGCCATGGCATGCAGTCGCGCAACATGGGTGAGGTCGCCGCGCTGCTGGAACGCATGCATGTCGGTTAGGGCGCGGATCGTGTTGCTTGCCGGCGACGGACTGTCCACGCGGGTGATGTACCACAGCCTTCGGGAGGAGTTCGACGTCGTCGAGGTGGTGCTCGAAGACAAGCCTTCGGCGCTCAGGATGCTGCGTCGTCGTGCGCGCAAGCTCGGCGTGTTCCAGACCCTGGGGCAGCTCGGTTTCATCCTTTACAGCCGGCTGCTTGTCCGCGCTTCCCGTCCACGCATCGAACAGTTGCTGCGCCGGCATGGCTTGTCGGATGCGCCGATTCCCGCGCAGGCGATCCGCCGCGTCGCCAACGCCAACGAGCGGCGCGTAGCGGACGGCCTGCGTCGGCAAGCGCCGCAGGCCGTCGTGGTGAACGGCACGCGCATCCTGTCGAAGAAGTTGCTGGCCGCCGTGGATGCGCCTTTCATCAATACGCATATGGGCATCACGCCGGCCTATCGCGGAGTGCATGGCGGCTATTGGGCGCTGGCGAACGATGACCGCGCGCACTGCGGCGTCACCGTCCACCTGGTGGATGCGGGCGTCGACACCGGCGGCATTCTTTATCAGGCGCTCGTCACGCCCGAGGCCGACGACAACTTCGCCACTTACCCGATTCTGCAGCTGGTGCAGGGCGTGTCGCTGATGAAGGCGGCGCTGCGCGACGCGGTCGCCGGCCGCCTGGCTCCCCGCGTTGGCGAGGGGCCGTCGCGGCAGTGGTATCACCCCAGCTTGCCTGGATACTGGATGACGCGGCTGCGGCGCGGCGTCAAGTGAGTGCGCTGTCCGACCGTGCGGCGCGCAAAAAACCGTCGGCGGGTCGCCCGCCGGGCGGATGCAGTCAGTGCAGAAGCCCCAGATGAAACATCAGCCAGCCGGCCAGCGTGCTCAGAACCACGCAAACAGCAAGCCAGAATCCCCGGGAATTTTTCTCCCAGATCGGCGTTTTCTTGTCGTTTCCCATGTTTTCTTGCACCAGTAACGGGCGGCAGCCGAACACAACGTGGATGGTTGCTGACGAAAGCCAGTATCGTGCCAAGTCAGGGGAAGACGTTGCGGTATGTCGAATATCGGGGCTCCGGAGCCCCGAATCGGGATGAATGCCGCAGTTTCCCCTGTGCCTGACCGACGCCATGACCGAAAAGGGCGGTCGGGTCGCATGGTAGCGTAACGACCCGACACTTTCTCCGCGCGCCAAGCGCCAAAAAGACGGCGGCGGGTTTCCCCTTGCAACCTGAGTGACGGCACCGGTGGCCTGCCGTTGCGTAGGCCGGCGCACGCATCGGTGGCGCCCTGTCTTGACCGAACACGTCGAACGCGGTGCGGCAGATGGTCGGATGGTGGCCTTTTCGCGCGGCGCATGCTGGTGGCGCGCGATGACGTCGAGGGGTCAGCCTCCGTGGCATGGCGACCCTGGCGGGTGTCTGCTCGTCCGATCCGTGTCGCCAGGCTTTGCAGGCCAGCGCGTTTGGCCGTCCAATTCCGTGGCTTTCGCCATTATCCGGTGATCCGTGATGTTCTCTTCACGCCGCGTGTGTCATTAACTACCCCATTTTTGCCGGCCGATTATCAATTCACATTCGTGATGTGCAATTCGGGTAGATCCGTGCCGGTAAAATGAATTTGCGCTTTACCGCGAGCCTCCCTTGTTAATGGAAATCCCGAATTCGCGCCGAGCGTGTTGTTTAATGTTTATTCCAGGATGCCTAGTGGATCACAACTCCGAGGCCTAATTAACTATGAAAACAGCTCGCGCCTTTATCATTCTCGGTTTCGTGTTGCTGGTTAACGGTTGCGTGTGGGCGCCGGGCCAACGCATGCGTAGCGAGGGACTGGTTCGTGGTACGCCGACGGACAGCAGCCAGATCCAGCTGGTGACGATCACCCCGCAACTGTTGACGCAGAACAACCCGGCGATGCTGGGCCCCACGGTGCCGCAGGCGCTGTTGTCGTACAAGCCGGAGCCTTATCGCGTCGGTCCGGGCGATACGCTTTACATCACGGTCTGGGACCATCCGGAGTTGACGTCACCGGCCGGGTCGCAGCAGCAGACGGCCGCCAATGGCCGGTTGGTCCGATCCGACGGCACGATGTTCTACCCCTACCTGGGCGCGGTGAAGGTCGCCGGCATGACGATCGAGCAGGTGCGCGACACCATCAGTACGAAGATCGCCAAGTACGTGGAGCGGCCACAGGTGGACGTTGGCGTCGTCGGCTACAACAGCCAGCACGTGCTGTTGCAAGGCGCCTTCAAGAAGACCGATCCGCAGCCGATCACCACGGTCCCGCTGACGCTGGGTCAGGCGCTGGGTACGGCAGCGGTCAACGCGGACGAAGCCAACATGTCCAACCTGGTGCTGACCCGCGACGGACAGGACTATCACCTGGACCTGACGGCCCTGGGCAATGGCCACGGGCTTGCGCAAAGTATCTATCTGAAGCCGGGAGATCGCCTGATGCTCCCGTACAACGATACCCAGGAGATCTACGTGCTGGGTGAGGTACTGCGCCCGCGCGCGGTCACCTTCAGGAGCGCTTCCGACATCTCGCTGACGCAGGCCCTTGGGCGCGCCGGCGGCCTCAACCCGGTCACTGCCGACGGCAAGGAGGTCTACGTCATCCGCGGCGCGAACAACCTGGAAAACACGCCGGCCAAGGTCTTTCAGCTGGACGCCCGGTCACCGTCGGCGTTCGCGCTTGGGGACCAGTTCAGGGTGAAGCCGGGCGACGTGGTGTTCGTCGGTGCAGCGGGCGTGACGCGCTGGAATCGCGTGTTGAGCCAGCTGTTGCCGTCGGCCTCGATACTCAGCAGCGCGGCCAACGCGAACTACAGCGCTACGCACTGAGGCGATCCCGTTACTGCGCAAATCAATCATCGACCGGCAGCGAATGCTGCCGGCCGATGCGATGGGCGCAGACTGTCCACGTTGGCAACCCTGGGAGGTGGCCATTGTCGTTGCCTGATTTGGACGGCTATTCAGCGTGCGGACAGATGGCGTTCAGTGGATGTCAACATGACATCGACGAAGGTTTGACACAATCATCATCTAACGATGGTTGGCCTGAATCCGCGATTTTCTCCGGGCAAGCAACGGTGGCCAAAGATGGTAGGTTCATTGCCCGGCATCGGATCCATTTCGTTTCAATGGAAATGATTGCCGGATTATCTTCTGGATCGGGATTGTTTTCCGCCGGACCAGGCGGCGATCCACCAGTCCACCAAAATCAATAGATGCGGATCGCCAGGTTTCTTCGGCGTATCTGCATCACTCACAACTCGAGCTCGGCTGGACGAGGGGATCCGTTCGAGTTGGTCGGAGGTAGAGATCCCATGCACGAGTCGCGGCTAGTGGTTGATTGCCTGGTTGCTGCATGCACGTCGGCCATGGCCATTGTCGTGCTGCGCCGGTTCGCCCTCCTGCTGGGGTTGGTGGATCACCCGGACCAGCGCAAGCAGCACAATGGCGACGTGCCCTTGGTGGGCGGGCTCGCGATCTTCATTGGAATGGCGGCCGGGGCGGCTTGCCATGGCCGCTTCCAGGGATTCGAACTGACCTTGCTGGGCACCGCCGCGGTGCTTGTGCTGCTCGGTGCGCTGGACGACCGTTTCGACCTCAGCGTGCGGGACCGCCTGCTGATCCAGACCATCGTCATCCTGACCGTCATTGCCAGCAGCGGCGTGTACATCCACACGCTGGGGCGCATCTTCGGTCACGAAGTGACCCTGGGCTGGATCGGCGTTCCGTTGACGGTGGTTGCCGTGATCGGCCTGGTGAACGCGTTCAACATGATGGACGGCATCGACGGTCTTGCCGGCAGTCTGGAACTGGTGAGCATTGCCGCCATCATCCTGTTCGCCGATCCCTCGACGCTGCACGGCGTCATCGCGTTGCTGGTGGTGCTGGCCGCCGCGTCGTTGCCCTATCTCGTGGCCAACCAGGGTTTCATGGGCGGCAAGATTTTCCTGGGCGACGCCGGCAGCATGTTGATCGGCTATCTGTTGGCCTGGGCGCTCATCAGCATGAGCCAGATGCCCGGCACGCAGTTGTCGCCGGTCAACGTGCTGTGGTGCGTGGCGTTGCCGGTGTTCGACACGTTTGCGGTGATGTATCGACGCATGCGGCAGGGCAGGTCGCCGTTCAAGCCGGACCGCGGCCACATCCACCACATCCTGCTTGGATTCGGCCTGACGCCCCGCGCCACGCTGGCCATATTGATCCTGCTCGCGACCGGCCTGGCGCTCATCGGCGCCTTCCTCAGCAGCGCGGCGCATTCGGCGGGCACCAACCTGACGACGTTCTGCCTGACCCTGGGCTTGTACGTGATAACGGTCACGCACGTGTGGTTGCGCCAGGAAGCGCGCCGGGGCGGGGCGGTCGATCGGGGGCTGGCCGAGCATGGTGTGACGGAGCTGGGCTTGGCCGGTTCCGCGGTGGCCGATTCGCAACCGCTGGTCGACGCGGCCGTCATGGCGTCGGAGGCCGCGATACAGGACGTCGGGGTGCAGAAGGATGAGCTGGGGTTCGCCGAGGACGACAAGGCCGAGGTCTACCGTTCGCTGCGGCGATCGACGCGCCGTTGACCGTGATGGGGCCGGTGGCTCCGCCGGGATGACCGGTGGAAATCACGACGCTGGCGCGGTTCCGCGGAACGCTATCGCCGCGCCGTTGGCGATCTTCCTTACGCTGGGCCCGATGTCGTTCGCGTACTCGTAGGAGTGCGCCAGGGTCAGCCGGCCCTTGCTGATGCGCATGTCGTTGCTCGTGCTCAGGAACGACATGGAGCCCGCACGCGCACCGTGCCTCACCACGTTTCCGGAGATTACGATCCGGCCGATGGCCCGTTTGCCATCGGGTGATCGGTCTTCGGCGAAGTTGATGCAGGTCGCATGGATGTCGCTGAACACGTTGCCCGTGCATACCAGGCCATCGGCGCCAAGTATGCCGATCACGCCCATCTGCGGCCGTATACCGGTGAACGTGTTGCCGGTGATCACGGTGTCGATGGCATTGCGGCTGGTGTGCGACGCGATCGCGCCAAGGCGGATCGCGTCGCCGCCGGGCCCGGAGCCGGGCGGCGAACGGCGGAAGGTGCAGCCACTGATCTGCGTGCCGCTCAAACCCTTGACCGCCACGTCGACGCGTATCGAATTGAGGAAGTCGCAGTTGAGCACACGAAGATTGTCCGGCCTGTCCGCGGGGGTCTTCGCCTTGGTGGACGAATCGATGCCCCAGTAGCAGTTCGAGAATTCGCAGTCCGACACGGTCCAGTCGTGGATGTTGTCGCCGGTCTGGTGGCCGTTGAAAAACGTGATGCCCGCGGTGTTCACCGTGTCGATGTCGATGAACCGACAGTCGGCGATCCTCACGTTGCGATAGACGCTCCAGTCGTGGTCCGGCTCGAAATCGATGCCGCCTACCGAATGGGAAAGCTTTGCGTTGCCGATGTTGCGGAAAACGCAGCGCTCCACCGTCAATCCGTCGCAGTCGATGACGGACAGCCCGTTGCGGTTGTCCTTCACCGCGCCGTCGAAGATGCAGTCGCGCACCACGATGCGCTGGTTGTGGCGCTCGGTGCGGGCGAGCGTGCCCGAGCCGACGTACATGCCGTCGCCGCGAAAGCCGTGGAACGTCACCCGCTCGACGGTGAGGTCCGAGGTGGCGTTGACGGCGAGCAGGTAGAAGAACTGCGCGTAGCCGAACTCGGCCACCCGTCCATCGAGTTTCAGGTCGTGCAGATGGATGTCGCGCATGTTGTCCGCGACCCGGCGGGTGCCGCCGTCGCGGATGTGGGTGACCAGCATGAATTCGCTGGCCAGCGACGCATCGTAGGCTTTCAGTTGGCTGGACGGGCCCTCGCCGTAAAGCTCGACGCCGGACTTGAGGTTCAGCTGCTTCACGGGGTAGATGCCGGCGGGCACGAACACCTTGCCGGCCGCGGCAATCGCCGCCTGGATGCCGCCGGTGCAGTCGTACGTGCTGTGACCGGCACGAAGGGCCGCGTGCTCGGAAGCGGGGAGGTAATCCAGTACGTTCGCCTGTTTCAACGGGGATGGCATGACGCAGCCTCCGGTGATGCGATGTTCGTGACGGGAGTGATGGCTCCGGTGGGGCCATCGGTCGAGTCTACCGCGGCAGGTGGCACGGCTCTGAACCCCACATGACCCGGCGATACGCGTCCCGGCATATGGACGTCTAGACGGATGATTCGGCGGTGGCATGCGGTGCGGCGCACAACTCGGCGTAGACCGCCAGGGTGCGCTCGACCACGATGCGCTCGTCGAACTGAGCCCTCGCCTTGCGCCGCGCCGCATCGCCCAGCCGGCGTGCGAGCGTCGGGTCGTCCTGCAACCGGGCGATGGCCTGCGCCAGCGCCTCGCTGTTCCCCATCGGCACCAGCAGCCCGTCGACACCATCGCACACCACCTCGCGGCAGCCCGGCACGTCGGTGGTGATCAGGGGAAGTCCGCAAGCGGCCGCCTCGACCAGGGTTCGCGGCAATCCCTCGCGATAACTCGGCAGCACCACGATGTCGACCGCGCCGAGCAGGCCGCGCATGTCGTCGACGTGGCCGAGCCAGGTCAGCAAACCTTCGTCCACCCATTCCCTGATCGTGGCCTCCGGCACCGCCGCCGGATTGCCCGGGTCCGGCGTGCCGGCGAGCAGGGCCTGGAACCGGCGCCCCTGCTTGCGCAGTTGCCGGATGGCGTCGACGTATTCGGCCACGCCCTTGTCCCACAGCAGGCGGCTGGCCAGCAGCAGGCGCGGGCATCCGTCGACGGGCGCCGGCGGGGATACCCCGGCGAACTGCGCGCAGTTCACGCCCGAGCCGCGAATCAACCTTACCTGCGCCGGATCGACCAGGCCGGCCTGGCGGAACAATTCCACGTCGTCCGCGTTCTGCAGGATCAGTCGCGCGTCGCGGCCACCCAGCGCCAGCCGCAGCAGGCCGCGTACCAGCGGCCGCAGCAGCCGCGCCTTCCATTGCGAACTGGTGAAGACGTAGCCCATGCCGGCCACCGCGTTCACCCGGGCGGGGACGCCGGCCAGCCGCGCCGCCAGCGAGCCATACACGGCGCACTTGATGGTGAAGCCGTGGACCAGCGCGGGCCGTTCGCGCCGCAGCAGGCGCACCAGGTGCCACAGCAGCGCCAGCTCGCGCAGCGGATTGAGGCTGCGCCGCTGCATCGGCACGGGCTCCCAGTGCAGGCCCAGGTCGCGCAACTTCTCGCCATACGGGCCGGGTGGGGAGATCAGCAGCACCTCGTAGCCGGCCCGCTGCAGTGCCAGCGCCAGCGCACGCCGGAAGTTGTAGAGGTACCAGTCGGTATTGGCGAACAGTACGGCCTTCATCAGCGTGCCTCCTGTGTCGTGGCGGCGGGCGCGGCGATCATGCGGGCGTCCTCCGCTCCTGCTCCAGCCAGGCCTGGAACATCAGCACCGTCCACAGCTGGTGCTGCCGGTTGCGCCGGCCGCTCAGGTGCTCGGCCCACTTCCGCCGGATGGTGTCCGGCTGGAAGAAACCCTCGTGGCGCAGGCGACGTTCGTCGAGCAAGGCTTCGGCCCAGTCGCGCAGCGGGCCGCGCAGCCAGCTGTCCAGCGGTATGCCGAAACCCATCTTGGGCCGTTCGATCAGTTCCCTGGGCACATGCCGGTACAGCACCTGGCGCAGCAGCCATTTGCCCTGGCCGTCGCGGATTTTCTGTTGCAACGGCAGCCGCCAGGCGAGCTCCACCACGCGGTGGTCGAGCATCGGCACGCGCGTCTCCAGACTGTTGGCCATGGCGGCGCGGTCGACCTTCACCAGGATGTCGTCGGGCAGGTAGGTCTGCGCGTCCATCGCCATCATCCATTGCGCCAGGTTGTCGGTGGGCGGCCACGCCTCCGGTGTGGTCAGCAGCGTCGGCGGCTCCTGCGCGCCCGGCACGACGGGGGCAGGGTCCCGCCATTGGCTGGCCAGGTTGAGGAAATACGCCTGGCCGCTCGACAGCGTAAGCACGTCCGCCAGCTTCTGCGCCTTGTCGCCTGGCGTCGCCAGTTGCCAGCGCCTTGGTAACAGCGGACCGATGCGGTGGAACCATCGGTCCCATGTTGCCGGTGTCACCGCACGCAGCGCAGCCGCTGCGGCGCGACGTGCGGGCGGGGGCAGGCGTTGTGCTTTCTCCCATGTGGTGCGTGCGCCCAGGTAGCGGTTGTAGCCGCCGAACAATTCGTCGCCGCCGTCGCCACTCAGTGCCACCGTCACCGCGCGGCGGGTCAGCTGGCTGATCAGGAAGGTGGGGATCTGCGAGCTGTCGCCGAACGGCTCGCAGTAGATGCCGGGCAGCCGCGGGATCACCGCCAGCGCATCTTCGGGCCGCACGTACAGCTCGGTGTGCTCGGTACCCAGGTGTCGTGCCACGGCCTTCGCGTGCACGGCTTCGTCGTAGCCGTTTTCGTCGAAGCCGATGGTGAAGGTCTTGACGGGCCGCGCGCTGCGCGCCTGCATCAGCGCCACGATCGTGCTGCTGTCGATGCCGCCGCTGAGGAAGGCGCCCAGCGGCACGTCGGCAAGCATCTGCGCCTCCACGCTGGCGCCCAGCTGGGCTTCCAGTGCGTCGGTGGCGTCGGCGTCGCTGGCGATCAGCGGCTCGCGCAGTCCCGCGCTCACCGCGTCGTTGTAGCGCCAGTACGGCACCGGTGGCGTATCGCGTGGCGCATCCGCCGAGAGGCGCAGCAGGTGGCCGGGCCGCAACTTCGCCACGCCGCGGTAGATCGCGTAAGGCGCGGGGACGGCGTCGTGGCGCAGCAGCAGCGCCAGGGCGCCGCGGTCGATGTCTGCCCGGAACGCGGCATGCGCCTTCAGCGCCTTCAGCTCCGAACCGAACAACAGCGTGTCGCCCTGCCAGCCGTAGTACAGCGGCTTCTCGCCCATGCGGTCGCGCGCCAGTGTCAACGTGCGCTGCTCACGATCCCACAGGGCGAACGCAAACATGCCGACGCTGGCCTGCAAGGTGCGCTCGACGCCCCAGGCGGCGAAGCCCGCCAGCAGGGTTTCGGTATCGGCGTGGCCGCGCCACGGCGGCGCGGCGTGCTCCGCGCGAAGACGGTCGCGCAAGGCGAGATGGTTGTAGATCTCGCCGTTGAACACGATCACGTAGCGTCCGTCGGCCGAATGCATCGGCTGGTGGCCGGCCGGGGAGAGGTCGAGGATCGACAGGCGCCGCTGGGCCAGCGCCACGCCAGCGGCTTCGTCGCACCATTCGCCGCTGTCGTCGGGGCCGCGGTGGCTTAGCCGGGCCGACATCGCCCGCGCCTGCGCCAGCAACGCGTCCTGCGCGCCGCCGTGCCGTTGCCAGAAGCCGGTCATGCCGCACATCAGGCGTGACCCGCGCGACGCAGTATGTCCGCGAGCCGCGGCACCTGCGCCTCCAGGCTGTATTCCGACTCGACCCGCGCGCGGCCGGCCGCGCCCATGCGCTCGCGCAGTGACGGGCTGGCGATCAGGCGTTCCAGCGCGTCCCGCCAGGCGGCCTCATCGGTGGCCAGGAACCCGTTTTCGCCGTGGCGCACGATGTTGACGTTGACCCCCACCGGCGAGGCCACCACCGGCAGGCCGCAGGCCATGTACTGGATGATCTTGTAACCGCACTTGCCGCGCTCCCACGGGCTGTCGAGCAGCGGCATGATGCCGATGTCCATCCGCGCGATCATCGCCGCCTCGGTGGCCTCGGACCACGCCACCACTTCCGGCGTGGTGCCGGCGAACAGGCTCGCCGTTTCGGGCCGCGCGCCCACCAGCAGCAGCCGCGCATGGTCGTCGGCGCAGACCTGCTCCAGCGTCCGGCGCATGTCCAGCATGTAGTGCTCGGTGGCAGGCGAGCCGATCCAGCCGATCACTGGCGGTTGGTCGTCCGCGGTATTGGCCGCCGTGTAGCGCTGCTCGTCCACCACGGTGGGGATGATCTCGATCCGCGCCGCGCCCGCCTGCCGGGCCCGTGCCGCAAGGTAGCGGTTGCCCGCGATCACGCAGGCGGCGCCGCGCATGATCCGGTCGATCTTGCGCCCCAGCAGGCGGCGCACCAGCGGGTTGGTGGATTGATCGTACTTGTGGAACAACGCGTCGTCGTAATCGACCACGTACGACTTGAACGACCGCGCCAGCGTCGCCTCGATCCAATAGGGCAGATAGGGGAAAAGTTCGCCCTCGATCCAGGCCAGGTCGTGCTCGCGACGACGCAGGAGCTGCATGAACCGCCGGCCGAAATAGCCCCATGCGCGGCTCTTGGCCGCTCCGGGGCGGTCGCCGTACAGCGCTTCGAGGTACGCGTCCGGGAACAGCGCATGCACCTGCACGTCGATGCCGTGATCGCGCAGCGGTGCGAGGTATTGCAGGCTGCGCAGGCGCGAACTGGGTCCGCGCCGGGAGTATTTGGAAAACAGCAGAACCTTGAGGCGCTTCATTCGCGGCCCTTCTTGAATGCCTTCGGATACTCGATGGCCAGCGCCACCAGCGGGATGACGTACATCCACTGGAAGACGAACGCCTCGATGTACGGGTTGGTGTTGGTGCCGAGAAAGGCGCAGACGAAACCGCAGAACATGAACTTGTGCCGTGGCGGCAGGCGGCGGCGCCAGGCCAGCCGAATCACGGAGGCCATGTACAGCAGGAACGGCAGGGCGTAGATCATCGCGCCGATGATGCCGACGCGGTAGATCGTGGCCAGCCACACCAGTTCGTAGCGCCACGGGTGGACCGTATCGCTGACGAAATCCACCCCGACGCCATGGCCGGAACCCAGTCCACCGTTGGCGAGAATGCCGGCGAACAGCGAGTGGCCCATCTGCACGCGCGCGCTGCCGCCGCCGGAGGCGAGCTTGGTCGAGACGGCGTCCAACACGCGCTGCAGGCTGATCTGCGTATAGGCCTGCAGCAGGAACAGCGCCGTCGTCACCGCGATCAGCATTGGCAGGCCGTAGCGGATGAGGCGGAAGATCGGCGATTTCTGCCGGGTGTCGGTCGTGCGCGAGGACAACAGCAAGCCGAGGAACCAGCCCAGCGGCACGGCCAGGATAAGTGCCGTGCGACCGGAGGTCAGCGCGCAGACCAGCAGCATCGCCAGCAGCGCGAGGCGCATCAGCCGGTTCCTGATGAGCTCGGGCGAACCGAAGAATCCGCCGCACAGGAAGATCAGCGAGCCGTACACATGCATGGTGGCACCGGCGAATCCCTCGGTGAGATTGACGTTGGCGCCCTCGAAGAAGAACGTCACCGCCGCGGCGCCGCGCGTGAGGTACAGGTAGAAGAACAGGCCCACGCTCAGCGCGCACAGCAGGCTCAGCACGGCGAGCCAGTCGATCAGCCGATCGGCGCCCAGACGCCGCAGCAGGCCATCGGCCACGAGCGTCCACAGCAGCGGCGAAAGGATGTAGATCGCCAGTACCTGGATCTCAGCTTCCTGCGGCGCGTCGTGCATGCCGCCCACCACCATGTAGAGGAGGGTGACGATCACGGTGCAGACATACAGCGCCAGCAGGGTCCTGAAGCCGGGGCCGATGCGCAGCCCTGGCAGCGCCAGCATGGCAGTCAGCACCATCGCCGCCGCGGTGATCTCGGGGAGCGAGTTGGGCACGACCACGGCCAGCACCAGCAGCGCGAAAGCCGCCGCCAGAAACATGTGGCCGACGGTGAACCGGTAGCGGCCGGTGAACGACTGCGCGGCCGGTGCCATGAACACCGACGGGGCCGGCGTCAGCGCCGAGTCATTACCGGGATTCATGGCTGCACCATGCTGGAAAGCCAGCTGTCGAGCCTGTCGGCCTGGGCGATGCGGCTGTAGGTGGCAATGTCGTGCCGCGCGCTGCCGCGGTGGGGCGACAACGCGCCCCGCACCGCGTCGTAGCCGGCCGTGCCCGCGTCGGTGAGAATGGTCTGGCCGGCCCCGGTCTGCGCAAGGATGGCGGTGGCCTCATTGCTCACGCCAGAGACGCAGACGATGTCGGCGCCGGCAGCCAGGTATTCGAACAGTTTTCCGGTGGCGCAGCTGGCGCGCGAGCCGGTCAGCAGCAGCAACTTGTCGCATCGCCTCATCAGCTGCAGCGCCAGCGAGCGCTCCACCGGCCCCAAGACGCTGACCGGGAAACGGGCGCGCCGCAGCGTCGCCTGCTCGCCCGGCGTCAGTTCGCCGACAAACAGCAGGTGCCGGTTCGCGTCCGGCTCGACGGCGTCGTTCAGCGCATCGACGAGGTAGTCGAGGCTCTTCGACGCCGATCCGTCGCTGGCGCCGACACGCCCGAAATGGCCGATCAGCAACGCACCGGCCCGCACCTCATGGGCGAGGATGGCGGCGGCGCGCGCGCTGCCCGCCACGTCGCCCTCGAGCGCGGCGAAGTCGGCCGGATCGTAGCCGTTGGGCAGCATCGCCGCGGTCTTGCGGGGATAACGCCGACGGAAATCGTCGACCAGTGGACCGCTGACGGAGGTGACCAGATCGCTGGCGGCCACCACCCGCGCTTCGATCAGCTGACGCATCGCCTTGCGCAACCAGCCGGGTTTGCCCAGCGGTTCGAACACCAGCCCGTCGCGGAAATCCTGCAGGCAGGCGATGTGGTGCCTGCTGGACAGCGCCGCCGCGGCGATCAGCGCGTCGACCGGCGAATAGCTGCCGATGACCGCGCACCGCTCGCCGGCAGCCAGCTTGCCGGCGCATAGCCGATCGGCCTCGGCCAGCGCGTGGACGAACCACGGGCGCGCACGCGAACGGCCGCCGGTGAGCAGGAACGGCAGCGGGCGCACGAAGGCGGCGGCCAGGGCCAGCAGCGACGCGGCCGCGGACGATTCGCTGCCCACGCAGCGCCCGGGCAGCGGAAAGAGCGTGATGTCGGTGCCCGGCGGCGCCGCGGTCGCGGTCATCGCCGATGGCGATTCCCGGGCGAAAACGAAGATGCGGTATTTCGCCGGGTCCAGATATTTCAGCAGGCTCCTGAACCGTTGTGCGGCGATATTGCCGGCAAGATGATGCGCCGCGAACACGAACAAATTGATTTTCTTCATCGTGGATCCTCAATCTGTCGGCGACATCGCCATCAGGCGCGGGGGTGAAACCGGTCGATTCGGCCAGCGCTCCGCGTCTGGGCGCGATGACCGCATGGCGGCTCGCTCAGGGCAGCGCACCGGGTCCTCCCTCGGTTTGCGGGCAGCCTGGTTGTGGTTTGATCGCCGCCCGCAGCGACCGGTACATGGCCGTCCATTCGGCGCGGAAACACCCGATGGCCACCGGCAGCAGGGCCAGCCACACCAGGCTGAAATGCACCGGCAGGCGTGGGCCGAACACCAGCGTCGCAATGGAAAGTCCCACGCAGGCGGTGACGAACATGTACAGCCGAGCGCGCGGGAACGGGCGCCAGACGTAAGCCGACGCTTCGGTGCGGGCCAGGAAGAAGACGAGGAACGCGATCGCGTTGGCGACCACGGCGCCGGCCGCGCCGTGGCCGGGGACCAGCCACACGCTGAGCGCGACGTTCACCACCAGCGCCGCGACGGTCGACCACAACGACAACATGGAGCGGCGCGTGATGCCGATGCCCACGCAGGTCACTTCGGAGAGTGTGTAGAGCAGCGGTTGGCCGATGCAGCACAGCATCAGGTACTTCACCGGCGCGTAGTGCGCCGGCAGCACGAAATCGGCCAGCCAGGAGAAGGCGCCCGTCAGCACCCAGATCGCGCACACCACCGCCAGCGCCTGCTGCGCGATGGTGTCGACCCGCCGCATGTCCACGCCGTGCGCCACCCATTTGTAGACAAGCGGCGCCCACAGCACGGTGAAGATGGTCTGGAAGACGACGCCCACGCCGGCAAAGCTCATGGAGACCGAATAGATCGCCAGCTCCGGCAGGCTGGACAGCGAGCGCAGCGTCAGCGTACTCGTGGCGTCCAGTCCCCAGTAGGCCACGCCAGCGAAGATCAGGGGCGTGCCATAGGCGAGTACCGCGCGCACCTGCGCGGGCGGCACCGGCGCGCGTATCGCCGGTGTCCATTCACGCCAGGTGTTCCAGCCATAGGTGACCAGCACCGACAGCAGCGAGATGAAATACGCCGCCTCCAGCTCCACGAATGAGGTGCGCACGTTCGACACGGCGATCAGCGTCACCACCAGCAGGAGCAGGATCTTGGGCAGCACCTGGCTGATCGAGAACGCCGCGCCGCGATCCTGCATGCGCAGGATCAGCGAGAGGAAGCGCGAGACGAAACTCGTCACCACGCAAGCGAGCAGCAACCAGAAATAGGCGATATGCCCCACTCCGAACAGCCACCCGGCGATGCGCTCGTCGAAGGGCGCGGTCAGCAGCACCGCCAGCAACAGCAGCGCGGCGCCGGGCGCGAAGCAGGCTTTCAGCAAGGCCGCGCGATCGGTCGATTCGTGATACTCCCGCACGTAGGCGCGGTCGAGTCCGAGGCCGAACAGCAGCACGCCGAACGAGACGGCGATCTGCACGATGTTCAGCCGCCCCACGTCGGCCGGCGGGAACACCCAGGCGATCACCGGCACCGTCACCAGGCCGAGCGCGGCAGTGGCGATGGGGCCAACGGCAAATGCCAGAGCGGTACGTAGGTTCATCCGTTGATCGGTCCGATGGGGCGCGTCGCGATTACCGTCCCGCCGCATGCTGGATGGTCGATGCCGCCGGCTGCCGGTGGCGTGGGCTGTCGTCGTCGGCGCCGAGCGCGACGATGCCCGCCACGAAGTCGCGATAGTTCCTGGCGGCGTCGAAGCCGGCCTCGATCGTCTGCCGCGCATTGGCGCGCAAATGCCCATGGCCATCGGCGAAGGCGACTTGCGCCATCGCGCCTGCGATTTCCTCCGCGTCCGGCTGCGCGCCCAGCAGTACGCCGCAGCGCGGGGACACCAGGCTGGAGATGCCGCCCACGTCGGGCGCCACCACCGGCACGCCCGCGCTCATCGCCTCCATGACGGACACCGGGACGCCCTCGGACTCGCTGGTGTTGACCAGCATGTCCACCGGCGCATCGCGGTAGAGCGCCGCGACGGCGTGGTGGGGCAGCTCGCCGGTGAACGCGAACTCGAGATTGGGCAGGCCGCCCAATTCCCGTTCCGCCAGCGCCCGGGTTTCTTCCAGCAAGGGGCCGCCGCCGACGTGGGTCCACGCGATGCGGGTGTCGCGGTACCGTCCGGCAAACAGGCGCAGCGCGCCGATCATCCGGTCCAGCCGTTTTACGCGCATGCACGACGCCACCGACACCACATGCAGGCAACCGGCCGGGCTCGGACGGGCGAGGGTGCTGGCCAGGGGCACGCCCAGCGGGCTGACGCGGATGTTGTCCGGCGGCGCGCCGTAGGTTCGTTGCAGGTACGTCCGCGCTTCGCGCGACAGCGCGAACACCGCGTCGAAGGCGGCAATGAATTGCCGCTTCAGCGGCATGTAGCCGTAATCGCGGCGCGTCTCGTACAGGTCGTAGCCATGTACGCGGGAAACGACCTTGCCCACCGCGCCGGCCTCCCTGGCGAGCACGGCGGCGCAGGCCTGGGTGTCGTTCCAGTAGCAGTAGGCCACGTCGATGCGGCCGTGGGCTTTGGCGTGGCGTTGCAGCAGCGCGGATTGTTCGAGCGTCTTGGACGTGTGCAGCAGGGCGCGAGCGACGGTGCGTAGCCCGAGCTTCCGCGACCGCCGCAGGTAGCCCAGCTCACGCCAGAAGATGCCCGACCACAGCGCCGCCAGCGCATGCCACAGGCGCCCGGCGCCCATGCTTCCCGCCATGCCCAGGTCGACCGTGATGCGCGCCGGCACCGGACGCGGCGTTCCCGCCGCCAGCGCGGGCAGCACGGTCACGCTGATGTCGTCGCGCGCGGCCCAGTAGCCGATCTCGTCCTCGATGAACTGCTCACCGGGGGGGTAGGGGTAGGCGTTGGTGAGGATGGCGATTCTCACGACGTCGCGGCCATGCCCGAGGTGATGATGTCGGTCACGCGGTCCTGGTAGGTGGCGTGGTCCACCTTCAGGGGGATGCTGATCTTGAAGCAGCCCACCGCGGCGAGGCTGGCCGAGAGCACCCGGCGCCAGTTCGCGGCGACCTCTTCCATCGTCAGCATGGCGGTGCGCGCGGTCGCCAGCGCGTTGTATTTCTCCCAGTACAGGTGGTCGTGGAAGACGCTGTACTCGGCGCTGATCACGGCGATCGTCATGTCCACGACGTTGGCCAGGCCCAGCCTGGACAGGCGGATGTCGGGCACGTCCTCGCGCACCACGTAGTACAGGCGCGACAGCGGGGTCGATGCGGAATCCACGCGCGGGAACAGGCGGTCGGGCGACATCTTGCGTCGCACGCTGGCGGGATTCAGGCGGTTCTTGATCGCGAAGTGGGCGCGGTCGATCCAGCCGCGCCCCGCCAGCAGCTCGCGCTTCATCTGGTTGCCGGCGCAGTTGTAGCCGTAGATCTTCGGCCAGGCCATGTTGCCGTGGACGCGGCCGGTGTCGGACATGACCACGATGTCGTCGCTGACGAAGCTGGCGTCCGGATGGCTGCGCAGCGCCAGCATCGCCGACGACTTGCCGGCGCCGCCGGTGCCGGCGAGCAGGCAGGCGCTGTCGCCGATCGTCACCGCCGACGCGTGGATCGGCACCATGTCGTCGAAGAAATACACCGACGGCACCAGCACGAGCTCGTGCAGCAGCTGCTCGAACGCCTCGGTTTCGCGCGCGTATTCCATCGACAGCAGTTTGTGGATCACGCGCCGCATGCCGCGGCGGCGCCGGATGGCGACCTCGACATCGAGGCGCCCGCCGCCGGAACGTTCCCAGCGGACGTCGATGCCGGGAAACACGGTGCGCATGCCGTGCTCGAAGACTTCATGCACGCGCGGGTTGATCGCCGTAGGCCGGTGCGCCGTCACGGCGTCGACGATGCGGATGTTCACGTCGGGCTCGCGCCCGACGGCATCCGCATACAGGCTCAGGCTTTCCGCCAGCGGCGCCTGCAAGCGCGCGTCGCAGGAAAAGGCGTAGCACTTTCCGAAGATGATTTTCTTCATGCAGGACAAACCCGGCGCGACGGCAGATGGGAAAGAACCGACGCCAGCGCCGCCACGATGGACCGCTGCTGGTCGGCGCCCAGGTAGGGCGACATCGGCAGGCTGATGACCTGCTCCGCGAGGGTGTCGCCTACCGGCAACTGCCGTTTGCGATCGGCCACGGCCGGCTGTCGGTTGAGCGGCAACGGGTAGTGCACGGCGGTGGGGATGCCCGCGTCCTTCAACCGCGCCTGCACCGCATCGCGATCGGGCACGCGCACGGTGTACTGCGCCCAGGCGCTGCGGTTGTGCGTTTCGACGAAGGGCGCGATCGCCAGTTCGGCGTCGGCGAACAGCCGGGCATAGGTCTGCGCCACCTGCTGGCGCAACGCAATCTCGTCGTCGAGGATGTCCAGCTTGGGCAGCAGGATCGCCGCCTGCAGCGTATCCAGGCGGCTGTTCACTCCCACGCGCACGTGGTGGTAGCGCCGGTCCTGGCCATGGCGTGCGATTTGCCGCACGAGACGGGCCAGTTCGGCGTCGTCGGTCAGTACGGCGCCACCGTCGCCGTAGCAGCCCAGCGGCTTGGTCGGGAAGAAACTGGTGCAGGCGAGCGTGCTGAGGCCGCCGCTCCTGCGGCCCTTGTAGCTGGCGCCGAAACTCTGCGCCGCATCCTCGATGACCGCGATGCCGTGCTTCGCGGCGATCGCATTGATGGCGTCGAAATCGGCGCACTGGCCGTAGAGCGAGACGGGGATGATGGCTCGCGTGCGCGGCGTGATGGCCGCTTCCAGCAGCTCGGGATCGAGATTGAAGGTGCGCGGATCGACGTCCACGTAGACCGGTTTGGCGCCCAGCAACGCCACCGTTTCGGCGGTGGCGATATAGGTGAAGCCCGGCGTGATCACCTCGTCGCCGCGGCCGATGCCCAGCGCCATCTGCGCGATCTGCAAGGCGTCGGTGCCGTTGGCCACGGCGATGCAATGCGCCACCCCGGCGTAGGCGGCCAGCTTTTCCTCCAGCTCGCCCACTTCCGGGCCGAGGATGTACTGGCCGTGGGCCAGCACGCGGGCGATGCCCGCGTCGAGGCGATCCCGGATGCGGGCCTGCTGTGTCCTGAGGTCGATGAAGTCGATCATGCGGCTGCCTCCTGCCGCTGCAAGGTGCGCCCGTCAAGCACGTAACGCGTGCCGGTGTGCGCGCAGACATCCTCGCCATGGCCTTCCAGCGGCAGGTTCAGCTGCTCGCCGAATTCGCTCATCCAGCCGATCTGGCGTGCCGGCACGCCCACCATCAGTGCGTAGGCCGGCACGTCCCGGTTGACGACCGCGCCGGCGCCGACGAAGGCGAACTCGCCGATCGTCACGCCGCAGACGATGGTGCAGTTGGCGCCCAGCGTGGCCCCCCTTTGCACCACGGTGTCGCGGAAATCGCTCTTGCGTTCGATCAGCGAGCGCGGGTTGTACACGTTGGTGAAGACCATGCTGGGGCCGCAGAAGACGGCCTCCTCCAGCGTCACGTTGTCGTAGACCGACACGTTGTTCTGGATCTTGCAGCGGTCGCCGATGACCACCTTGTTGCCCACGTACACGTTCTGTCCCAGCGAGACGCCGCTGCCGATGCGCGCGCCGCCGCAGACATGCGTGAAGTGCCAAACGCGCGAGCCGGCGCCGATCTGGGCGCCTTCGTCGACGATCGCGGAGGGGTGCAGGTAATAGTCCATGCTGCTCACTCTTCAAGATTGCCGTGCGAGGAAGGGATGCGCGTCGTCCGCGCGCGGAACCGGCTTGCCGTTGCGGATGGCCGACACGGTTTCGATCGCGACGCGGTTTTCCTCCAGGCCGAAACCGCGTCCGGCGAGGATCTCCTCGTAGCTGCGGTTGTGCAGGTCGGTGAAGCCGCCGGAGAACTCGATCTCCTGGCCATCCACGGTGATCGAGCGGTAGGTGCGCTGGCCGCTTTCGCGCAGCGCGGCCGGTACATCCTCGATGTCCACCGACAGGAACCAGCGCACGCGGGCGTTCTCGTACTCCAGGTAGCCGGCCGCCTTGGTCTCGCTGGCCAGGTGCACCACGTTCCTCTGCAGCGCGCCGAAGATGTAGTGCAGCATGTCGAAGAAATGCACGCCGATGTTGGTGGCGATGCCGCCGGATTTTTTCGGGTCGCCCTTCCAGCTCTGCAGATACCAGTGGCCGCGCGACGTGACGTAGGCCAGATCGACCTCGTGCTTGCGGTCTTGCGGGCCGCGCTGCACCTGTTCGCGCAGGGCGATGATGGCCGGATGCAGACGCAATTGCAGGATGGTGTTGACCCGCTTGCCGGTGTCGCGCTCGATGTCCAGCAGGCCGTCGATGTTCCACGGGTTGAGCACCAGTGGTTTTTCGCAGATGGCGTCGGCGCCGGAGCGCAGCGCGAAACGCATGTGCGAATCGTGCAGGTAGTTGGGCGAGCAGATGGCGACGTAGTCGATCTGGCCGCCGTTGCCGGCGCGTCGGCGCAGGTCCACGTGCCGGTCGAAGCGCTCGAATTCGGTAAAGAAATCGGCGTTGGGAAAGTGGCTGTCGATGATGCCGACCGAATCGTTCGGGTCGAACGCGGCCAACAGCTGATTGCCCGTGGCCTTGATGGCCTGCATGTGACGAGGAGCGATGTAGCCGGCGGCACCGATGAGGGCGAAATTCTTGAAGCTGGGCATGGATGGTCCTGCGTCTTGCGTGATCCCTGTTTGTTCGTGCGTTCGTCGCTTCGGCGGCGTCATCTCGACGGCAGGCCGACGCCGTAATAGGCGTAGGAGTAGTAGCCCCGGCTGCGTTTCTCGACGGCGTTGAAGATGGCGCCCTTGAGCGGCACGTTGTTCTGCTCGAAACGCTGCCTGGCCAGCGCGATCTCGCGCGCCTGGTTGATGCCGAAACGCACCACCAGCAGGGCCGTGCCGGCGTGGTGGCCGATGATGGCGGCGTCGGTCACCGCCAGGATCGGCGGGGTGTCGATGATGATCAGGTCGTACAGCGGCCGCAGGTGTTCGAGCAGCGCGGAGAAGCGCTCGTTCATCAGCAGCTCGGAGGGGTTCGGCGGCAACTTGCCGCGGGCGATGAAATGCAGGTTCTCCATCATGCCGATCTGGCGCGTCGCCGCCGCCAGCTCCGCCTGGCCGGTGATCAGTTCGGAAAGCCCGATCTCGGCCTTGCCGCCGACCAGCTTGTGCAACGAGCCCCTGCGCATGTCGCCATCGATCAGCAGCACCCGCTGGTTGCTCTGGGCCACGACGGTGGCGAGATTGGCCGCGACGAAGGTCTTGCCGACATCCGGGCTGGAGCCGGAGATCATGAGCACGTTGTTCTTCGCTTCCAGCCGGGCGAAATGCAGGCTGGTGCGCAGGCTGCGCAGCGCTTCGGTGGCCAGGTCGGCGGGCGCGTCCATCACCAGCAGCCGCTGCTTGCCGCGTCCATGGAGGCGCATGTTCTGCTGCAGCGTCTGCTCGCGCGGGCTGATCGGGATGGTGGCGTACACGGGCAGGCCAATCTTCTCGATGACGGCCGGGTCCTCGATGCCGCGATTGAGCATCTGCCGGATGAACACGTAGACAAGGGCCACGAAAGCGCCCAGCAGGGTGCCGCCAAGCACGATGATCGTCTTGCGCGGCCATACCGGTCGGGTGATGTCCACTGCCGAGCTGTCGATGATGCGCACGTTGCCCACCGTTCCGGCGCGCGCGATGTCCAGCTGCTGGGCCTGGTTGAGCAGGCCGGTGTAGGTGTCGCTCGTGACCTGCACGTCGCGCTTGAGCTTCAGCAGTTGCTGCTGGGTATCGGGCAGGTCGCTGACCCGCTTGTCGATGCTGCTCTTCTGCGACTCGAGCTGGCCGATCTGCTGCACCAGCGCCTTGTAGGCCGGATGCTCGGGCGTGTACTGGCGCTGCATGTCCGCCAGTTGCAGGCGCAGCTTCTGGATGTTGGACTGGATGTCCACTTCCTGATCCAGCAGCCCCTGGGTCTGCATGCTGATGTCGACCGAATGGGCCTTGATCTGATAGGCGTTGAGCGCCGCGGTGGCCCGTTCCAGATCGCGCCGCACGTTGGGCAGTTGCTCCCGCACGAACTTCAGGCTGTTGGCCGCCTCGGCGGAATTGCGATTCACGTCCTGCTGCACGTAGAGCTCGCCGACCTCCTTGAGCACGTTGGCGGCCAGCTGCGGGTCGGCGTTGTCGTAGGTCATCTTGAGGATGCCCGACTCCTTGCCCTGCTCGGTGACGTTGATGGCGCTCTGCAGCCCGTTGATCACGGTCAGCCGGCGATGGCGGAACACGCGGAACTGCGTGCCCGGGTTCGCCACCAGGTTGCTGACCTGCATGATCACGCCGTTTCCGCTGGCGCTCTGGCCGACCTTGCCGGAGACCAGCACGTTTTCGTCGGCATCCACCAGCTCGTAGGCGCCATTCCGCCCGGCGATCAGCGTGAGCGGTTGATCCAGCAGTTTGTCCGGAACGTCAAGCTGGAAGATTTCCAGCTTCGAACCACCCCAGTCGTACTCCACCTTGTCGAACAGGGGCGGGGACACCAGGCCGGGGTTGTTGGCCACATACTTGCGCGCGAAGTACTTGCCGATGATGGGCATGCGCCGCGGATGCGTCTCGATGGCGAGCTTGAGCTCGTCGACGGCGGCGCCAAGCACCATCCGCGAGGTGATCAGCGCGGTTTCCGTCGTCGCCTCGGGGCTGGACGCTCCCAGCGTCTGGGTCAGCGCGCTGAGCCCCGGCAGGTTTGGCACTTTCTGCTCCACCTGCACCACCGAGGTGGCCTGGTAGATCGGCGTGGTCAGCATCGCATAGGCAATGCTGAGCAGCACGAAGGCGCCGGTGATTATGCAAATCAGCCATTTGTGGTCATTGAGGGTGCCGAGCAATTCGCTCAGATCGATCTCGTCGTCGCGCTGCACGGGGTCTTGAATGGCGGCCATAGGCGATCAACTCGTGGCAAGGTTGGAAATCACAGATAGGGTTCCCAACTACTGACACCCTGCGTGATTATCTCGTGAACGTGCTCGAAAGCCGCCCGCTGTTGGCGATAGGGGTCGGGAATATCACTCCCATTAAGCCATTTGTCGAGCAGATAAACCTTTCCATTGATCTCGGGCACGAATTGGATCATTGCACCCAGATGATTCTTTTCCATGCCCAGTACCAGGTCGGCTTCGCGCAGCATGGGCGGCGTCAATTGGCGGGCCCGGTGCATGCTGCCGTCGATGCCGTCCTCGGCCAGCAATTGCAGCGCATTTGCGTCCATGGGGCTGCCAACGAGCGCGCCGATGCCGGCGCTGCCGAATTCGATGCCGCGCGACTCCATGCGCTGGCGAAACAGATATTCCGCCGTCGGGCTGCGGCAGATATTGCCCATGCAGACGATCAGTACGCGTTTGAACACGGTATCGAAGCACTCCCGCGGTCCGGGTCAGGGTCGATCGGGCGCAAGACGTGGCCGAGCCATGTTTCATTCCATCCCTTTGGAGAATCGCACGCGAATATGGCGGGCCATGAGGTCCACCATTGCCGGCGGGCGGTTCTGCTAATGGGACGGTTGGGACGTCAATGACGATGGTGTTGATCGTCCGATTATCTCGTTCTTGCGCATTCGGGTAAGAAAGTGGATGCACTGTCGCAAAGCCATTGTGACCAGCGCACGGCTGAAATATGGTCTTCGATCATTGCATGGGCGAACGGTTTTACAGTGAATGCAAGCCAAATGATCCGTTCAGTAGTCGCGAGTAATGTGAATAAGAATGTGAATTCACATGACGATTACATGGGTTATGTCATTCGGCCGCGAAAGGCGTGAGAGGCGCGTGAGGACTCTCGCAACGGCGGCATCCGGCAGGCCGATGGCGCACTGACCGGGCGAGTACGCGCGACGGCGGCGCAACGGACGCTGGCACCATCGGGACGGGATGGATGTGGCGGGCCAGGTGCCGCACGCCCAACAAAAAACGCTCCACGCCGTGCAGGCATGAAGCGTTGTTTGTGGATCTGGATGGTGGAGCGGATGGGGATCGAACCCACGACCTTCGCATTGCGAACGCGACGCTCTCCCAGCTGAGCTACCGCCCCACGTAAGCGGCAAATATTAGCAGCGCGTTGCGGATTCGCCAAGCGCCACGATCAAGCGGGCAGCAAGGCCGGCAGATGGTCGTGCAGCACCTCGCGCCGCCAGCCCTGCAGGAACTCCGGCCATTCTGCGGTGACCACGTATTCCTCCAGCACCTTGCGCGGGCACAGCAGGCCCGACGGCAGGTCAAGCGCGGTGGCCTGTTCGTCGACCGTCTGCTTCATCGCCGCGAGCGCCTTCTTCGCGTTGCCCTGCGGGTGCGCAGGGATGCTGGCGGTGGCGGCGACCTCGTCGGCGTCGACCGGCCGGCGCAGCAATTCGAACAACTCGCTGCGCTGGGCCGAGCGCAGGGCGCGCTGGCCGCGGCTGCGCTGTTCGACATCGGACAGCGTGGTGGCCGGTTGCAGCGCCAGGCTCAAGGCCAGCGCGTCATCCATCAGCCAGGGGCGGGGACGATCCAGGCTGCGCGCGCTGCGGTCGCGCCACAGCAGCAGCCGGCGCAGCAGCGCCTGTTTCGCCACCGGCCAGTCGGCGGCGCCGCGCAGGGCGCGCTGGGGTTGCGGGTCGCCGTCGCGGTGGCTGGCGCGACGTTTCAGCCGCTCGCAATCCTCGGCATGCCATGCACTGCGGTCGCGCTGCTGCAGGCGTTCGCTCAACTGCTCGTGGATGGTTTTCAGGTAGACCACGTCGAGGGCGGCGTACGTGCGTTGCGAATCGGTAAGCGGACGTTGCAACCAGTCGGAGCGGGTCTCGCCCTTGTCCAGCTCCACACCCACCAGCTCGGCGACCAGCCCGCGGTAGCTGATGCCCAACCCCATGCCCACGAAGGCGGCGGCGATCTGCGTATCGAACAATTGCCGTGGGCCATCGGGCAGCAGCGGGGCCAGGGTCTCCAGATCCTCGCTGGCGCTGTGCATCACGGTAACGGCCGCGCCATCGCCCAGCAGCGGCTGAAGCGCATTGCCGATGTCGAACGCCAGCGGGTCGACCAGCGCATGGCGGCCGTTCCATCCCAGCTGCAGCAGCGCCAGCTGCGGGTAGAACGTATTGCGTCGCATGAACTCGGTATCGACACCGACCGCCGCGTCGGCGGGCAGCGCATCCAGCCACGCCAGCAGCGTGTCGCGGTGATCGATCCATTCGGCGTCGGCCGTGGCGGGCAAGAGCATGCAAGATCCTTGTTGGGCGACAGGCAGATTGCCCTGCCAGCCGTTTGTGCCTAAGGTGAGCAGCGCACGATAACAGGCCGCCCCGAGGACGCCCAATCCATGCCAAGCAATACCGTCTTGCGCCGCCAGCGCGCCATGGGTGGAGCGCTGGGCGTGCTGGTGCTGGCATTCGCGCTGACTTACCACTTTTTCCCGCAGCTGTTTCACGTCACGCCCCAGCAGACGGTCCCGCGCGGCATGTCGTTGGGAGGTACCAGCTCGGCCCAGCGTCAAAGCGAACAGGTGCCGGCGATCGCCGAGGTCAATGCCGGCCCGCCGATGACGCTGGCGCCGGCCAGCGTCATTGCCGCGCGCATGAAGCGTGGCGACGCCCATCTTCCCGAGCAGCTGAGCGAGGATCCGCCGGCGGTACGCGCGCTGTTGTCGCGCGCCACCAGGGCCCTGCGGGCCGGCGAGCTGGTAGGCGACAAGGAAAGCGCCGCCGCGCTGTTTGCCCAGGCGCTGAAGGAGAAGCCGGACAGCCGCCGCGCCGCGCAGGGCTTGTTCGACGTGCGGGCGCGGCTGGTGGCGCAGATCGGCCAGGATATTGCGGTGGGTGACGCGGAAGGAGCGGCGGAGCTGCTCGACGCGCTGCGCACGCTGCCGCATGCCGCTGACGACGTGGTGCAACTGGAAACGCAGCTGAAAACGCTGATCACCATGCGCCCGATGCTGGCCAGGGCGGCAAACCTGTTGCAGCAGGGCAAGGCCGACCAGCCCGCGGGCGACAGCGCACTGGATGCCTATCGCGAAGTGCAGAAGCTCGATCCGCAGAACGCGGTGGCGGAGCAGGGCATTTTCCAGGTGCAGCGCGTGGTGCTGGATCGCGCGCTGGCGGCGGTGGCGCAAAACAAGTTCGACGAAGCCGACAGGGAGCTGGCGAAGGCGGCGCGCATCCACCCCGGTTCGCAACAGTGGCAGGACGTGCGCAAGCGGGTCGACGACATCCGCGGCCAGCGCGCCAACGGGATACTGGCCCAGGCGCGCTCGGCGCTGGACGGCGGCAATCTCGCCCTGGCCGAAAAACTGGCGCGCCAGGCGCGCGACGTCGATCCGCACCTGCCGGCGCTGGACGACTTCGACGAACAGCTGGTCAATGCGCGCCTGTACGCCAGCTACCGGCCGGGCCAGGTGTTCACCGACCACTATGTCGACCTGCCGGGCAAGACGCCGGCGATGGTGGTCATCCCTACCGGCAGTTTCCAGATGGGTTCGCCGGCCAGCGAATCCGGTCGCAGCGATGCGGAAACGCCGCAACACGCCGTCACCATCGCCACCGGCTTCGCGATGGCGCGCAGTGCGATCACGGTGGCGCAGTTTCGCGAGTTCGTGCGCGCGAGCGGTTATCGTCCCGACTCGGTGAAGCTCGGCGGCGCCAGCGTCTACGACGAACGCAGCGGCACCATGCGGGACGACAACGCCGCAAGCTGGGAGGACGATTACGCCGGCCGCCAGGCCGCGGACGACCTGCCGGTGGTCAACGTCTCCTGGAACGACGCCAACGCCTACGCGAAATGGTTGGGCCAGCGCACCGGCAAGGTCTATCGCCTGCCGAGCGAGGCCGAGTTCGAGTACGCCCTGCGCGGAGGCACCACCACGCGTTACTGGTGGGGCGACGGCACGCCGCAGGCGGTGGTGGAGAACCTCACCGGTTCGGGCGACCATTCGCCCAGCGGGCGGCGCTGGAGCCATGCGTTTCGCGGTTATCGCGATGGTTACTGGGGGCCGGCGCCGGTAATGAAGTTCGCGCCCAACCCGTTCGGGTTGTACGACATCAACGGCAACGTATCGGAGTGGGTCGCCGATTGCTGGCACGACAACTACAACCGTGCGCCAGCGGACGGCGGTGCCTGGATCAATCCCGGCTGTACGGCTCGCGTGGTGCGGGGCGGTTCGTGGGGCAGTTCGCCGGATCAGGAGCGCTCGGCGTATCGGCAAGGCGTGGAAGCCACCGTGCGCAGCGGCCGGGTGGGATTCCGCGTGGTGCGCGAGTTGTAGCGCCGCCGCTACCCATGGCCTGCCACATCTGCAAAAATGGCAGTCCTTGTCGCACGGCAGGTTCGACCGGATCCGCAGATCCGCCGCTTGCCGTCTTTCTCACGGAGACGCCATGACTTCCGAGACGATCACCGCGTTGCGATCGTGCCGCGTCCTGTGCGGGCGCGCCGGCGCAGCGCTGCCGATGGGCGGTTCGCGCATTGTCGCAAGCGGGGGCGGCGCATGATGGCGCGCTCGCGGACCCTGCCGTCGCCAGCCACCACGCCACGACGCATCCTGCTGGCGGAAGACGAGATGCTGGTGGCGATGCTGCTGGAGGACATCCTCATCGATCAGGGCCATGCGCTGGTCGGTCCACTGGCGCACCTGGACCAGGCACTGCATGCGGCGCGGCATGAAACGCTTGACCTGGCCATCCTGGACGTCAACCTCAATGGCCAGGAAATCTATCCGGTGGCGGAAGTGCTGATGGAGCGCGGCATCCCGTTTGCGTTTTCCACCGGCTACGGCGCGCAAGGGCTGGCGGAACGCTGGCAGAAACATCCCACGCTGCAGAAGCCGTATCACCGCGACGAGCTGTATCGCATGGTCGACGAACTGGCGCTGGCCGGCACGCTGAAGGACCCCGCGTCGGCCCCCGGCAGCTGACGGCGCCGCGTCGAACACCGGACACGAAAAAGCCCGCGTCAAACGCGGGCTTTTCGTTTTCGTCGGCATCCAGCGGGAAGTGCTGGACGCCATAGTGGTACCGGTGATAGGACTCGAACCTACACGACATCGCTGCCAGCGGATTTTGAGTCCGCCGCGTCTACCATTCCGCCACACCGGCAGGTGAGCGACGCATTATGCCGGGTTCGATGGGCGCGGTCGAGCCCCGCAAGCGGGTCAGTCCGCACGCAATCGGGCAAGAAAGCCGCCGATGGCGCGGCTGTAGTTTTCGATGTCGACCAGGAACGCGTCGTGCCCCTGCGGCGAGTCCAGCGCCACGAAATCGACCGTGGCGCCGGCCGCTTCCAGGCCCTTGGCGATCTGCTCCTGCTGCTCCAGCGGAAACAGGATGTCGGTGCTGACGCCGATCACCATCGCCCGCTCGATGCGGATGCGCTGCAGCCCTTCGTGCACGCTGCCGTTGCCGTATTCGGCGATGTCGAACCAGTCGCTGGCGCGCGACAGGTACAGGTAGCAGTTGGGATCGAAGTGGCGCACGAAGCGCCGCGCGTGGCCTTCGAGATAGGACTCGACCTGGAACTCGCGGCCAAACGGGTCGTCGTCGCGCTGCTCCGGATCGAGCCGGATGCGGGCGAAGCGGCCGTTCCACTCCATCGCCGAGCGGTAGGTGATCACGCCCAGCTTGCGGGCGATGCTCATGCCGATGTCGGGGTAGCGGTCGCCGTCCTGGGCGTGGATGTCGTAGCGGCCCTCGTTCCAGCGCGGGTCCAGCCGGATCGCCTCGCGCTGCAGCGAGCGGATGGCGATGGCGAACGGCTGCGCCTGCGGCGCGGTGTCCACGCTGATGTGCGCGCGCACGCTGCCGGGGTGCTGCACCATGTAGGCCAG
>JBIQMK010000009.1:0-28427 GCA_044463365.1 Rhodanobacter sp.
TCCGCACCGCCGAGTCGGCGTTGCCATCGATCAGCACGCTGGCAGGGACGCCCGCGTCGACCAGCGGAAAGCTGCCGCTCGACTCGTGATCGCAGATCGTCGCCGGTTGCCCGCAAGCCAGTACCGCCGTGGGCACCGCCAGGATGGAAAGCGACAGCAACAAGGCCGCCACGCAAGTGCGCTTCATCGTTTTGCTCCCTGTTGCGCCGCCAACCGGGACGGGGACGTGTGCGGCCCGCAAGCTCAGCCCACCACCGTGCTCAACAGCAGCACGCCGGCCAGGCCGATCAGCGAGATCGTCGTCTCCATCACCGTCCACGACAGGAAGGTCTGCTTCATGGAGAGGTTGAAGAACTCCTTGAACATCCAGAACGCCGAATCGTTGACGTGCGAGCCGAACACGCTGCCGCAGCCCACCGCCAGCACCATCAGCTCCGGTGAGGCGCCGGTGGTGGCGATCAGCGGGCCGACGACGCCAGCGGCGGTGAGCACGGCCACGGTGGACGAGCCGATCATCACCCGCAGCAGCGCGGTGGCGATCCAGGCGAACAACAGCGGCGTCATGTGCCAGGTGCGGCTGAGCTCGGCGATGGTGGCGCCCACGCCGCTGTCCACCAGCACCTGCTTGAACACGCCGCCGGCGGTGATGATCAGCAGGATCACCGAGATGCCGCTGATGGCGGCGTTGAGCCAGCGGGTCTGCGTTTCCAGCGCCGCGCCGCGGCGGTAACCCAGCCAGTAGAACGCGGCCACCGTGGCCAGCAGCAGCGCGATGGTGGGGTTGCCGAGAAACATCAGGGTCTCGCGCAGGATGCCTTTGGGCAGCACGCCGTCGGCCAGTACCGAGAGGCCGATCAGCCATATCGGCGACAGCGCGATCAGGAACGAGCTCCATGCGCCCGGCGGCGACTGGTGGCTGGTGGTCGAGCCGGCAAACAGCTCCAGCATCGGCGGATCGATCGCCTTCATCCGCCGCGCCAGCCACGGGCCGGCGATCACCACCGCCGGTATCGCCAGCACCACGCCGTACATCAGTGTGTGGCCCATGTCGGCGCCGAAGGTGTTGACCAGGAACACCGGCCCCGGATGCGGCGGCAGGAAGCAGTGGGTGGTGCTGAGCGAGGCCACGGTGGGAATGGCCAGCTGCAGGATCGGCAAACCGGTGCGCCGCGCCAGCGAGAAGATCAGCGGTATCAGGATGATGAAGCCGGCGTTGAAGTACAGCGGGATGCCGACCATGAAACCGGTCAGCAGCAAGGCCCATTGGATGTTGCGCAGGCCCAGCGTGGCGACCAGGGTGGTGGCGATCTTCTCCGCCGCGCCGCTCTCCTCCAGCACCTTGCCCAGCACCGCGCCCAGGATGATCACCAGCGCCAGCCCGGCCAGCGTGCTGCCCACGCCGTGGTCGATGGTCTTCAGCAGCTCCTGCGGCGACATGCCCAGCAGCAGGCCCATCGGTATCGCGGTCAGCAGCAGCGACAGGAACGGGCTGACCTTGCGCGCGGTGAGAAAGATCTGCACGGCGATAGCCGCGGCGATGATGAGAAACGTGACCATCCAGTACTCCCCTGGTGCGAACAGCTTCGTGCATGACCGCGACGACCTGGGCCGACGCTGCGTAGTGCGCCGGCGCCGCAGCGCCGGCATGATCGATCAACCGATGCCCGGCTCCCCGCGTTGTCGCGCCAGCGCCTCGCGTCCTGCACGCAGCGTTTCCACGATGGCGTCCACGTCGTACACGCAGCCGCCCCAGGTGCCGCCGCTGGCTTCCTGCAGCGCGGCCCACAGGCGCGTGTCGTTGGGCAGCTTCGGGTGCGGTGCGATCGCCGGATGGGTTTCGCGCGAGGCCAGCAACGCGGCCGCTTCGTGCGGCGGCAGCGGCTGCGCCGGGTCGGTGCCGATGAAATCGATCCGGCCCTGCAAGGTGTTGCGATCGATCTCGATGCGTACCAGGTCGCCATCGCGCAGCCGCCCGATCGGGCCACCCGCCAGCGCCTCCGGCCCCACATGGCCGATGCAGGCGCCGGTGGAGACGCCGGAGAAACGCGCGTCGGTCAGCACCGGCACGTGCTTGCCCCAGGGCAGGTATTTCAGCGCGGAGGTGAGCTGGTAGGTTTCCTCCATGCCGGTGCCGGCGGGGCCGCAGCCGGCCAGCACCACCACGTCGCCCGCCACCACCGCACCCTCGCCCTTGCGCTTGATCGCGGCGATGGCCTCGTGCTCGCTGGCGAACACGCGCGCCGGGCCGGTGTGGCGGTAGACGTTGTCCTCGTCCACCACGGTGGGATCGATCGAGGTGGCCTTGATCACCGAGCCATCCGGAGCCAGGTTGCCGACCGGAAACACCAGCGCCGAGGTGAGTCCCGCGGCACGGGCCGCATCCGGGCCCATGATCACGTTGACCGGATCGATGCCATCCAGTTCGCGCAGGCGTTCGCGGGCGATGCGTCGTGCGGCGCTGTGTTCCCACCACTCCAGATTCTCACCGACGGTGCGGCCGCTGACGGTGGGCGCATCCAGGTGCAGCAGCCCCATCTCGCGCAGATGCAGCATCACCTCCGGCACGCCGCCGGCCATGAACACCTGCACCGTGGGATGGTGGCGCGGGCCGTTGGGCAGCGCGTCGACCAGGCGCGGCGTGGCGCGGTTGGCGGCGGTCCAGTCGGCCACGGTAGGCGGCGCCAGGCCGGCCGCGTGGGCGATCGCCGGCACGTGCAGCAGCAGGTTGGTGGAGCCGCCAAACGCGGCGTGCACCACCAGTGCGTTCTCCAGCGCGTGGCGGGTGAGGATGGCCGACAGCGGCGTGCCCGCCTTGACCAGACGCACCAGCGCCAGCGCCGAACGCCGCGCCATGTCCAGCCACACCGGCTCGCCGGACGGCGCCAGCGCGGTGTGCGGCAGCGCGATGCCCAGCGCCTCGGCGATCACCTGCGAGGTGGCCGCGGTGCCCAGGAACTGGCAGCCGCCACCGGGCGAACCGCAGGCGCGGCAGCCCATCGCGGCGGCGTGTTGCAGGTCGATAAGGCCGTGCGCGTAGCGGGCGCCGATGGTCTGCACCTTGGCGGTGTCCTCGGCGCCGCGCGCGGGCAAGGTCACGCCGCCGGGCACGATCACGCCGGGCAGCTCGCTGCTGCCGGCCAGCGCCATCATCATTGCCGGCAGGCCCTTGTCGCAGGTGGCTATGCCGAGCAGGCCGCGGCGGTTCGGCAGCGAGCGCACCAGCCGGCGCATCGTCATCGCCGCGTCGTTGCGGTACGGCAGGCTGTCGAACATGCCGGTGGTGCCCTGGGTGCGCCCGTCGCAGGGGTCCGAGCACATCACCGAGAACGGCAGCCCGCCTTGCTCGGCCAGCGTTTCCGCCGCCGCGCGCACCAGCTTGTCGATCTCCCAATGACCGGTGTGCAGGCCCAGCGCCACCGGGCTGCCGTCGGCGGCGCGCAGGCCGCCCTGGGTGCTGAGGATCAGGTACGGATCGCGCCCGATCTCGCTGGCGCGCCAGCCCATGCCGGCGTTCTGGGTCATGCCGAACAGGTGGCCGCTGGGCGCCTCGCGCAGGGTGGTGTCGTCGACCGGCAAACTGCCGGCCGGGCCTTCGCCTGAGGTGCGGGTGGTGGCCAGCGCCGTGCCGTCGCCCAGGATCGCATCCCTCATCGAATCGTCGCTGTGCATGCCGGTGCTCATGCGTCGGCCGTCGTCCACTGGCCGTCGACCAGGCGCATCAGCGAACCGGTGGGGTTGGCGTTGCGCAGGGCCGGCGGCAGCCGGTGCTGGCGCACATGGTCGTAGCTGTGCAGCGCGGCAAAGCGCAGCAGCGAGGCCGGGATGCCGACGGCGGTAAAACCGGGATGGCCGGTGGACGGGTACGGGCCGCCGTGGTTCTGCGCCGGCGACACCGCCACGCCGGTGGGCATGCGGTCGTTGATCAGCCGGCCGACGCGCTGGCGCAGGGCCGGGACCAGCGCATCGTAGGCCGCATCGTCGGCGCCGCCGGTGTCGCTGTAGATGGTGCCGGTGAGGTTGCCTTCCAGCGCCTGCGCGATCTGCAGCAACTGCGCCTGCGACTCGGCCAGCACCAGCAGGCTGACCTGGCCGAAGGCCTCGTTCTGCAGCGCACGCGGCGCCTCGATGAAGCGGCTGCCCGAAACCTTCAGCAGGGTCGGCTGGAATGCGTAGCCGGCGGTATCGGCGATCTGGCCGCCGGCCAGCAGCTCAGCGCCGGCATCGCGCAGCGCGTTCACCGCCTCGGCCACCAGTTGCGGGCTGCGCGGGGTCAGCAGCACGCCGGGCGGCGTGGCCGCGGTCAGCCGCTGCATTTCCTGCACGAAGGCGTCGGTCTCCGCACCGGGCGGCAATACCGTGACGCCGGGACGGGTGCAGAACTGGCCGGCGCCCATCGCGCAGGAGGCGGCCAGCTCGGCGGCGATCGCGGCGCCGCGCTCACGCAGCGCACCGCCCAGCACGAACACCGGGTTGACGCTGGACATCTCCAGGTAGGCCGGCGTGCCGGCCGCGTCGGCGGCGGCCTTGATCGCCATGCCGGCCGGACGGCTGCCGGTGAACGCCACCGCGGCGGTGCGCGGATCGGCCACCACGCGCAGGCCCAGCTCGTTGCTGGTGTGGAAGAACATCTGCACCGCGCCGGACGGCATGCCGGTGGCCTGCGCCGCCTCCAGCGCGGCCTCGGCCAGCAGTTGCGAGGTGCGCGGATGGGCCGGGTGGGCCTTGGCGATCACCGGATTGCCGGCGGCGAAGGCCGCGGCGAAATCGCCGCCGGAAACGCCGTTGAAGGCAAACGGGAAGTTGTTCGGCCCCAGCACCAGCACCGGACCGCCCAACGGCCCGAGCATGGAGCGCAGGTCGGCGGCGGTGTCGATCGTGGGCCGGGCCCAGCTGCCGTCGCGCGCCGCGTTGGCGGCCTGGCGCAACTGGCCGGTGGTGCGCGGCAGCTCGCCGTTGCGCAGGCGCGCTTCGAGCGGCAGGCCGGTTTCGCGATGCGCGGTTTCGACCAGGGCGTCGGCGCGCGCCTCGATGGCGGCGGCGTAGGCGTCGAGGAAGGCGCCGATGCGCTCGCCCGGCAATGTCGCCATCTCGGCGGCGGCGCGCTGGCCGGCGTCCAGCATCGCGTCCAGATCGGCCCAGCCGGAAATCGGGTAATCGTGTGCGTCCAGCTCCTGCCCCTGCGAGGGATTGAACGCGTGGAAGCTGCCTTCCGGCGCCTGCGCCTGGACCCAGCGGCCGTCGACGAGAATGGGTTGCATAGAAGTGGGGTTGCTCATGATACGGGGTTCTCCAGAATCAGACCGCCGATGTCGATGCGCACGACGTCGCCGGCCTGCAGGGTGAAAGTTTCATCCGGCACGATGCCGGTACCGGTGAAAAGGAAGGCGCCGTGGGGGAAGCTCAGCTCACGGAACAGGTAGCCGGCCAGCTCCTCCAGCGTGCGCTTGATCTGCGAGGTGCGGGTTTCCCCGGCAAACACAACCGCGCCGCCGCGGCGAATCCCGAGCGCAATGGCCAGGTCGCGCAGCTCATCGGCGGCGCACAGGCGGATGCCCGGGCCGATTGCGCAGGCGCCGTCGTAGACCTTGGCCTGCGGCAGGTACAAGGGGTTTTCGCCCTCGATGCTGCGCGAGGAAACGTCGTTGCCCACCGCATAGCCGCGGATGCCGCCGGCGCTGTCCAGCACCAGCACCAGTTCCGGCTCGGGCACGTTCCAGGCGCTGTCCGCGCGCACCCGGATGCCCTGGCCGTGGCCGCTGGTACGCCAGCCGCAGGCCTTGAAGAACAGCTCCGGCCGCGCCGCGCCGTACACCTTCTGGTAGACATCCGCGCTCTGCGACTCCGCCTCGCGCGCCATGCGGCTGCTGAGGTAGGTGACGCCGCTGGCCCAGGCTTCCTGCGCGTCCTCGATCGGCGCCAGCAGGGCGCCTTCGGCCGGCGCGCCGCGCGTGGCGGACGCCAGTTGCGCCTGTGCCGCCTCGGCCGGCAAGGCCAGCCACGCGGACAGGCTGAAATCGGCGGGCAGGTAATGGCCGTCCAGCGCCCAGCGCGGGCCGTCGGCGGTGGTGTGGCGGGTCAGGTTGGCAGGCATCGGACGCTCCGGAAAGTCGTGGTGAAGAAGTGGGTCAGCGATTCAGCGCGCGCCGCACCGCGTCCGGCGTGGCCGGCGCCAGTGCGGCGTGCGCGGCGCGCAGCGCGGTGGTGAAACGGGCATCGCCGGCCAGCGCGCCGAACACGCCGTCCAGCGCCAGGAAGGCGTCGACGTCACCCGTCGCGCCGACACGCGCCAAGTTGTCGGCCAGTGGGTCCACGATGGCCACGCCGTTGCGCGCCTGGCGGGTCACGAAGTGCAGCCAGCCGGCGACCGGCAGGCACAAGCGCTCGATCGGCCGGCCCGCGGCCAGCGCCTCGGCAATCGTGCCCAGCAGCCGCACCGGGATCTTCTGCGAGCCGTCCCAGGCGATCTGCGCCAGCAGGTGACGGATGGCCGGGTTGCGGAAGCGGGCCAGGATGGCGTCGACATAGGCTTGCGGATCGAAACCCGGCAACGCCGGCAGCGAGGGCACGATGTCCTCGCGCATCAGCCGCTCGATGAAACCGGCCAGCAACGGCTCGGTCATCGCCGCGGAGACGGTCTCCAGCTCCATCAACGAACCGAGATAGGCGAGCGTGGAATGCGGGCCGTTGAGCAGGCGCAGCTTGGCGCGGTCGTAGCCGGCGATGTCGTGGCTGAGGGTGGCGCCGGCGCGCTCGAACGGCGGGCGCTCGTTGCAAAAGCGATCCTCGATCACCCACTGCGTATATGCCTCGCGTTGGATCGGCCAGGCGTCGACGCAACCCAGGGCATCGGCCACGCGCTGGCGCAGCGCGTCGTCGGTGGCGGGGGTGATGGAGTCCACCATGGAACAGGGGAACGCCACCTCGGCCTCGATCCACGCCGCCAGCCCTGCGTCGATCCGCGCCGCGTATTGCAGCACGGCGCGGCGCAGGCGATGGCCGTTGCCGGCGAGGTTGTCGCAACTCAGCACGGTGTACGGCGTGACGCCCAGCGCACGCCGTTCGCGCAAACCTGCGACGACGTAGCCGATGGCGCTGCGCGGTGTCTGCGGCGCGGCCAGGTCGTGCGCGATATCGGGGTGGGCAAGATCCAGATTCTCACCGGCGAGGCAGTAGCCCTTCTCGGTGATGGTCAGCGTGACCAGCCTCACCGCCGGCTCGGCCAGCCGCGCCAGCACGGCGGCTTGGTCTTCGCTGGCCACCAGCAGTTCGCGGATCGCGCCGATCACCCGCAGCGAGGTCTGCTCGCCCAGCAAGGCCAGCGTGTACAGGCCGTCCTGCGGGCGCAGCGCGTCGCGCACGCCGGCGCTGTGCAGGGAAACGCCGCAGATGCCCCAGTCGGGATGCTCGGCGAGCAGGTCATCGACATACACCGCCTGGTGCGCGCGGTGGAACGCGCCGGGGCCGATGTGCACGATGCCGATGCGCACGGCGGCCGGGTCGTAGTTCGGGCGGATCACCGCTGCCGGCAGCGCGGGCAACGTGGTCGTGGACAAGCGTGCGACAGGCATCGTCAACGCCGCACCTCGAAGCCTTCCTGCGCATGGAACGCGAGCATGTCGGCCTCGCGCAGCAGGTTCACGTCGCCGGGTACCGAGTGCTTGAGAGAGGCGGCAGCGATGGCGAAATCCAGCGCATCCTGTTCGGCCATGTCGCGCAGCAGGCCGTGCAGCAGGCCCGCGGCGAAGGCGTCGCCGCCACCGATGCGATCCACGATGCGGGCGAGCCGGTGCGTCCGCGTGGTCAGCACCTGCTCGCGCGTGGCCAGCAGGCCGCCGAGGTCATGCGTGTCCACGTCGAGATGGCGCCGGTCGGTGGCAGCCATCAGGCGCAGCTGTGGGAACGTGGCGAAGGCCAGCTCGGTCGCCGCACGGAAACGTTGTTGGGCATCGCCCTGGTCGAACGTCGCACCCAGGATCAAGGCGATGTCGCGCTCGTTGCCGAACACCAGCTCGGCCTCGGCCAGCACCTCGCGCAGCAGCGCCGGGGCCTGCGCCGCACGCGCCCCCCACAGCTTGCTGCGGTAGTTGCAGTCGAACGCGACGCTGACGCCGGCCGCGCGTGCCGCACGCACGGCCGCCAATGCCGACTGCGCACTGGCCTCGCCCAGGGCCAGGTTGATGCCGGACAGGTGCATCCAGCGGGCGCCGTCGAGCAGGCGCGGCCAGTCGTAGGCCGCGGCCGCGGTGCTTGCGAACACCGAACCGGCGCGGTCGTAGACCACCTCGGTAGGACGCTGCATGGCGCCGGGCGCGATGAAATAGACGCCCATACGGCCATCCGCAAAACGAACGTCGGAGGTGTCCACGCCATGGCGCCGCAGTTCGGCGGCACAGGCGTGGCCGATGGCGTTGTCCGGCAGCGCGCTGACCACGGCACTGTGATGGCCGAGAATGGCCAGCGAGGCGGCGACGTTCGCCTCGGCGCCGCCAAAGCGTGCGTCGAGGTGCGGCGATTGCAGCAACAGCTCCTGCCCCGGCGGCGACAGGCGCAGCAACAATTCGCCGAAGCAGACGACGCGGCTTTCGCCGCGCGGCTGCGGTGGTGCGTAGGACATCATCAGACCCGCGACTCAGTGAACGGTGAAGGATTGCGTGGCACGAATGTCCGCACTGGAGGCACCGATCTGCACTTCATAACGCCCGGCGTCGACGGCGTAGGCCGCCTTTTTGGTGTCGTAGTAGCGCAGGTCGGTGGCCGGAGAGACGTCGAACGACACTTCGCGCGTCTGCCCCGGTTGCAGGGTGATGCGCTGGATGCCGCGAAGGTCCTTGTTCGACCGTTCATGCGGCGTGCCGACCCCGCGCAGGTAGAGCTGCACCACTTCATCACCGGCGCGCTTGCCGGCGTTGTGCACCTTCACCGTGACGTGCAGCTTGTCGTCCTTGCCGATCTTGCTCTGGTCGAGTTTCAGGTCCGCATAGGTGAACTTCGTGTACGACAGGCCGTAGCCGAACGGGTACAGCGGCTCGCCCTTGAAGTAGCGGTAAGTGCGGCCGTCCATGCGGTAGTCGTCGAAGGCGGGCAGCTTTTCGCTGGCCTTGTAGAACGTCACCGGCAGACGGCCGGCCGGATCGGCCTTGCCGAACAGCACGTCGGCCACGGCGTTGCCGCCGCGCTGGCCGGGATACCACGCCAGCAGCACGGCCGGCAGGTGCTGGTTGGCCCAGTCCACCGCCAGCGCGGAGCCGCTGGTGAGCACCAGCACCACCGGCTTGCCGGTCGCTTGCAGCGCCTGCAGCAGCTTGCGCTGGGTGGAAGGCAGGCGCAGGTCGGTGCGGTCGCCGCCGGCAAAGCCGGGGTAGTTCACCCGCATTTCCTCGCCTTCCACGTCGCTGGTGAGGCCGCCTGAGAACACCACCACGTCGGCATCCTTCGCCGCATCGAGCGCCGCCTGGAACGGCGGCTTGGCGCCGGGCATGCGCCAGGCCAGGCGTACGCCGGCATCGCGTTCCAGCTCCTTGTATTCCACGCGGATGTCGTAGGCGTGGCCGCCTTCCAGCTTCAGCTTGGCCTGGCTGGCGGTGAGGTTGTCGGCCCGTTCCCAGCGGTCGATCACCGGCTTGCCGTCCAGGTACACGCGCACGCCATCGTTGGCGGCGGCCTCAAGCACATACTCGCCGCTCACCGGCGGCAGCAGCTGGCCGCTCCAGCGGATGGAGAAGTTGTCGCTGGGCACCGCCTGGTCCGGCTGGGCTTCGCCACGGGCGAGCAGGTTGTCGGTGGGCGAGCCGCGATCCCAGTTGAAGCCGATCACCGGATCCACCCGCACCAGCGCGGGCGTGCCGGACAGGTCGGTGTTGCGGAAATACTCACCGCGCAAACCGCGTTCGGCATCGCCGGCGGACGGACGCAGGTATTGCGCCTCCACCAGCGGCATGCCGGTGGGATCGCTGCGGCCCTCGACCAGGTCGACGCCACGCGCGTACACCACCTTCGCCTGCGGCGCCGCCTCGCGGATGCCGCGCAGGATCGTCACCGGGTCGGCCGGGGTGCCGTGGTAGTTGCCCAACAGGGCCATCACGTCGTCGGCGGTGGGACCGATCACCGCGATGTTCTTCGTGTCGGGTGACAGCGGCAGCACGCCGTCGTTCTTCAGCAGCACCATCGATTCGACGGCGGCGCGGTGCGCCAGCGCGTCGTGCTGCGGCGACTGGTTCACCGAATACGGCACGTCGGACCACGGCACCTTGCTGGCCGGGTCGAACATGCCCAGGCGCATGCGCGCCTGCATCAGGCGGGTGAGCGCGACGTCGATCTCGCTTTCCTTGATGAGGCCGTCGTGCACGGCCTTGACCAGGGCGGCGTACTCGGTGCCGCAGTCCAGGTCCACGCCGTTCTTCACCGCCAGCGCGCTGGCCGCCTCGACGGTGTCGACCACCTTGTGATGCTTGTAGATGTCCTCCACCGCGCCACAGTCGGAGACCACGTAGCCTTTGAAGCCCCAGTCCTTGCGCAGGATCTGCTCCAGCAGGCGCGGGCTGCCGGTGGCCGGCTCGCCGTTGACGCGGTTGTAGGCGCTCATCACCGCATCGACGTCGGCCTCCTGCACCAGTGTCTGGAACGCGGGCAGGTAGGTTTCGTAGAGGTCGCGCTCGCTGGGATGCACGTCGAAATGGTGGCGATCGGCCTCCGGCCCACTGTGCACGGCGTAGTGCTTGGCGGTGGCGTCCAGCTTGCGATATTTGGCGTCATCGCCCTGCAGGCCGGTGACGAAGGCCACGCCCATGCGCTCGGTGAGGTACGGGTCCTCGCCGTAGGTTTCCTGGCCACGGCCCCAGCGCGGGTCGCGGAAGATGTTGATGTTGGGCGACCAGTAGGTGAGGCCCTCGTAGCGGCCATGGCTGTCCTTGCGCTGGAACTCGTTGTACTTGGCGCGCGCCTCGTCGCTGATGGCGGTGGCCACCTCGTGCATCAGCGGCACGTCGAAGGTGGCCGCCAGGCCGATCGCCTGCGGGAACACGGTGGCCTGGCCCGCGCGCGCCACGCCATGCAGGCCCTCGTTCCACCAGTCGTACGCGGCCACGCCCAGGCGCGGAATGGCCGGCGCGGTGTTCTGCATCTGCGCGGCCTTTTCCTCCAGCGTCATGTGCGCGACGAGGTCGGCGGCGCGATCGTGGAAGCTGCGGCTGAGGTCACGGTAGACCGGTGTGGACGCGGCCGACGACGTCGCGTCGGCGTGGCCCTCCGCATGCAGGGGGAACACGGGCGAAGCCAGGGCCATGCCCAGAGCCACCGCCATTGTCGTGCGGAACATGCCGCGCCACGCCTGTCGCTTCGCCATAGTCATCGTTCCCTTTTGCGTTGCTTATTGGTTGTCGAGTCGACGCGCATACGGACCCACCGTCGCGCCGATGAATCCACCTGCCACATCGGTACTGAGCAGCGTGCCGTCCGCCTTGCGTTCGAGCCACTTCCAGCCCGACCCGTCATCGTAGGCGAAACCATAGGCCTTGCCATCACCGCTGATCTTCAACGTCAACTTGCCCACGTTGGCTGGCAGGACCACGCTGTCGACGACAGCCTTGTGGTCGCCGCGATGCACACGCAGCGACAGCCGCAGATGATCGCCCTCGTGCCTGACGCCGAACGCGTACCAGTAGTGCTCGTTCTGGTACGCCGCGATACCCGCTTCGACGCCGGCCGCCGGCACCGCCAGCGCGGTGCTGGCCTCGAACGCCAGGTGCTGCTGGCGACGGGCCAGGTAGGACGGATTCTTCAGCGTGTCCAGATCCTGCGCCAGCGGATGGATGGCCAGCTTGCCGGGATGCGAGGATAGATCCGCCCACGATTGCTTCGGCGTGCGCGCGAACAGCCACTCGCTGCCCAGCGTGGTGCTGTCGAAATCATCGCGTGCGTCGAAGTTGCCACTGAGCGGCGCCTGCGAGGCATCGCGCTGCATGAAAGCCGGACCCTTCAGCACCTGCGGAATGACCTGGCCGTGGGGCAGGATGATCGGCCAGTCGTTCTTCCACTCCACCGGCAGCAGATAGGTCTCGCGACCGGTGTTGTAGTGCGTGCCGTCATAGGTGCGGCTGGCCAGGAACACCGCCCACCAGCTGCCGTCCGCCGCCTCGACCAGGTCGGCATGGCCGGCATTGGTGATCGCGTCGGGGCGATCGGCGGGGAGATCGCGCTGGGTGAGGATCGGGTTGCCCTCGTATGGCACATACGGGCCCCACACCGAACGACTGCGGAACACCACTTCGGAATGTTGGGGACCGGTGCCGTCCTCGGCGCACATCAGGTAATACCAGCCGTTGCGCTGGTAGATGTGCGGGCCTTCGATCCAGATCGGGTGCCTGGCAAGGTTGGTGCCGCCGTTGATGATGACCTTGCGTTTGCCCACCGGCTTCAGCGACACCGGATCGAACTGCTGCAGCCAGATCGCGCGATGGCCCTCGTACAGCGGCTTGCCCTCGGGCTCGTCGTTGTTGAGCAGATAGGCCTTGCCGTCCTTGTCGAAAAACAGCGACGGGTCGATGCCGCCGATGCCCTTCAACCACACCGGATCGGACCAGGGGCCGGCGGCGCTCTTGGCGGTGCTGACGAAATTCCCGCCGCTGTCCACCGCGGTGTTGACCACGTAGAACGTGCCGTCGTGATGGCTGATGTCGGGCGCAAACACGCCGCGCGACATGTTCAAGCCGTCGAAGTCCAGCGTGGTCGGCTTGTCGATCACGTGGCTGACGGGTTTCCAGTGCACCAGGTCCCTGCTCTCGAACACGGGAATGCCCGGGTAGTAGGCAAAGCTGGAATTGACCAGGTAGAACGTGTCGCCCACTCGCACCACGCTGGGGTCCGGATAGAAGCCGGCCAGCACGGGGTTGCGGAAGTGACCGGCCGGCAGCGGCTGCTCGAACGCGCGGTCGTGGCCCTGGTAGTCGAACCAGTCGAACAGCACCGGCTCGGCCGCCTGGGCCGCCATGCCGCAGCTGGCCAGCAGGCACAGCAGCAACGCCTTGAATGAACGTGTTGGCATCGTCATCACCAGTTCCACATCGCGCCGTCTTCCAGGCGCGCGATCGGCAGTTGCTTGGGCTGGTACGGGTATTTCGCGGCCAGCTTCTCGTCGATGGTCACGCCGTGTCCGGGCGTGTCGCCCACGTGCAGGCGGCCGTTGCGCAAGACGTAGTCGTGCGGGAACACCGCGTCGGTCTCGTCGGTGTGGAACATGTATTCCTGGATGCCGAAGTTGGGTACCCAGGTGTCGAAGTGAAGCGCCGCACCCATCGTCACCGGCGACAGGTCGGTGGCGCCGTGGAAGCCGGTGCGCACGCCGTGCAGACCGGCGAAGTCGGCCAGCCGGCGCAGGTGGGTGATGCCGCCGCCGTGCACGATGGTGGTGCGGATGTAGTCGATCAGCTGGTTCTCGATCAGGTGCTTGCAGTCCCAGATCGAGTTGAACACCTCGCCCACCGCCAGCGCGGTCACCGAGTGCTGGCGGATCAGCTCGAACGCCTTCTGGTCTTCGGCCGGGGTGGCGTCCTCCAGCCAGAACAGGCGGTACGGCTCCAGCGACTTGGCCAGTCGCGCGGCCTCGATCGGCGTGAGGCGGTGGTGCGCATCGTGCAGCAACTCCACCTCGGCGCCGTGGTCGGCGCGCAGCTGCTCGAACAGCTTCGGCACCACGCCCAGGTAGCGCGGGGTGTTCCAGGTGGTTTCCAGCGGCAGCTCGCTCTCGGCCGGCTCGTAGCCCTTCGCGTTGGAGACGCCGTAAGCCTTCTTGATGCCCGGCACGCCGCACTGCGCGCGTACCGCCAGGAAGCCCTGCTCGATGAACCGGCCCACCGCGTCGGAGGCCTCGGCGATGTCGCGGCCATTGGCGTGGCCGTAGACCAGCGCGCCTTCGCGCGAGCGGCCGCCCAGCAACTGGTAGATCGGCATCCCCGCCATCTTGCCCAGGATGTCCCACAGCGCCACGTCCACCGCGGCGATCGCGCTCATCGTCACCGGGCCGCGCCGCCAGTAGGCGCCGCGGTAGAGGAACTGCCAGATGTCCTCGATCTGGCCGGCGTCGCGGCCGATCAGGTTGGGCACCACGTGATCCTGCAGGTACGACGCCACCGCCAGTTCGCGGCCGTTGAGCGTGGCATCACCGAGGCCTTCGACACCCGAGCGGGTGACGATCTTCAGGGTGACGAAGTTGCGCCCCGGACAGGTGACGATGACCTTCGCCTCGACGATCTCGCGATCGCGCGAGGAGCCGCGGGTGGGGGTTTCGTGTGTGGTGCTCACGGGCGTTTCCTTGGGATCGGGTTCAGTGCGTGGAAGAGGTGACATCGAGCTGGAACGGCACGGCGGGCAGGCCCGCTTCGTCGTACAGCGTGCAGAACGGGCTGTCGGCCCAGCAGTAACGCACGCGGGCGATGCCGTGGGCAGGCGGCGTGTCGAGATGCAGCAGCACCTTGCCGTCGCGGATGTCGGCGTCGGCGTAGCTGCAGCTGTTGGCCTGCGTGCCGCACAGCTCGAAGCCGATGGGATGGTTGGAACTGTAGGCGACCAGCTTGCCGGTGACGTCGCGGAAGCTGACCGCGACGGTGTCACCTTTGCGCGTGGCGGCGACCGGCAGCGGGCCGGACGGCGGCAGCGGTTCGCCATAGATCACATGCCGCGCGGCGCGGGCCAGGCGGCGGCCCAGCTCCTGCTTGTTGGCCGGGTGGATGTCGTAGCGCTCGCCGATGTCCACGCTCACGGCCAGACCCGAGAGCTTGTCCTCGGCGGCCACCAGCCGCTCCGCCTCGCGCACCTCGGCCCAGCCGCTTTCCGCGGGCTTGGTGGGCGCGGGGCCGTAGCTGGACAACTGCACGATCAGCAGCGGCAGCTTGGCGCCGAACTGCGCGCGCAGGTCGTTGCGGTAGGCCTCCAGCAGGCCGCGATATTCATCCGCCTCGCCGGTGTTGGATTCGCCCTGGTACCACAGCGCACCGCGGAAGGCGTAATGGCCCAGCGGCGCCACCATGCCGTTGTACAGCGTGGTCTTGCCCGACGCCGACAACCACGGCGCCAGCGGTGGCGTGCCGATGCCCTTGGGCACTTCACGGTACTGCCAGCCGTTGGTATCCAGCGGCACCGAGCTGCCATCGGCGAACTTCAGCGCGCGGGTATCGGGCGGACCCACCACGCCACCGGCCAGGTAGGTGTTGAGCGCGTTGATCACGATCACGTTCTTGCCGGCATGCAACAGGCCGTGCGGCAATGGATAGCTGCGCGGGGCGCCGCCGTAGCTGCTGCCCACGCCGCGGCCGTTGACCCAGGTCTGGTCGACCTCGTCCACATTGCCCAGCGCCAGCGTGGCGTCCTGCGCGGCCTGTTGCTTGGTCAGGGTGACGCTGGTGCGGTACCACAGCATGCCGGTGAAGTCGGCAAGTTCCGGCACGCCCCAGTCCTGGTAATTGATCAGCTCTTTCGGCGCGGCTTTCCAGCCGCTGTTGGAGGCGGCCGGATCCCACGGCGCGTCACCCTTCGGCACCTGCTTTTGGCTGCCCCACCACTTCGTCCACAGCTTGCCCCACTGCGCGGCGGCGGCCTGTTCGTCCTTCGCGTGCAGGGCCAGCACGTCGAGCGCCTCGTCGTAGCCGCCGAGCTTGCGCAGGGCCTGCGCGCTGAGCCAGGCCTCGATGCGCGAGCCGCCCAGGGAGGCGTTGACCAGGCCCATCGGCACGTCCACCGTCTTCTGCAATTCGCGCGCGAAGTAGTAGCAGGTGGCGGAGAAGTCCGGCACGTTCTCGGGCGTGGTCGGCTTCCATTGCACCGGGCCCGCGAAGTTCTTCTGCGGCGCCGAGCCGCCGGTCTGCGGCACCGTGAGCATGCGGATGCGGTCGTTGTCGGCGCCCATGATCTCGCTGCGCGAATTCAGCGTGCGATGCACCTGCAATTCCATGTTCGACTGGCCGCCGCAAAACCACACATCACCGACGAGGATGTCCTTCGCCGTCTGGCTGCTGCCGTCGGCGGCGGTGACGCTCAGCGTGTAGGGGCCGCCGGCCGGCAGGGCCGGCAGTGAAGCCTGCCAGTGTCCATCGGCGCCGGCGCGGCTGCTGACGGTCTTGCCGTCGAGCGCGATCTTCAGCGATTCACCCGGACTGGCCTGGCCCCACACCGGAATCGCCCGGTCGCGCTGCAGCACCGCGTGATCTTGGAACAACGGGTCCAGCAGCGGCTTGTCCGCCGCCTGCGCGACGGATACCGCCAGCAGGCTGCAGGGCGCCAGCAGCAGGCAGGCGAGGCGGAGGGTCTTGTTGCCGATGGGCGGACGTGTGGTTGCCATGGTCAATGTCCCGGTGCGTAGGGAAAGGAAAGGCTCTTGTAGTAATCCAGCGTGTGCGCGGGCGGCGCGTAGCCGGCCGGCAGGGGCAGATGGTTGAGGCTTTGCCAGTAGGCGATGCTGGCGTCGCGCCACCATTGCGCCTCGTTCTGCTGGATGGCCAGGAACGCGGCGGTCTGGGCGTAGCGCTGTGCGTCGATGCGGCCATCCAGCGATTTCCAGGTGGCGCGCATCTGTTTCACCTCGTCCACGCCGTGGCTGTAATGCATCACCAGCTCGTCCCACAGCGTGTGGCCGGAGCGCATGCGGTAGTCCCACGGCAGGTGGTGGAACCACAGCAGGTAGGCGTCGGGCGTCGATTTCGGATTGTTGAACTCCGCGGCCACCGGCGGCGCGTATTGGTCCACCGCGTCACTGCCCTTGCGGGTGCGGTCGAAGCCGATGCCGTTCCTGTCGGCGCGGTGGTAGTAGACCGGGTTCCAGTCGGCACGCGGCAGGCTGTCGTCCCACGGCGCGGGGCCGTAGTGGTGGCCGGCGCCCATCAGGTGCGCCAGGCCCAGCGGCGTCATGTAATCCACGGCCGCTTCGCGCGAGGCCATCATCATGCCCACGATGGGTTTGGCCACCGCGTCATCGGCGGCGAAGGTCATGCGCGCCCAGTCGTCGGCGATGGCGCGGGCGGACTGGGTGGGGTCCCACGCCAGGCGGCCGAACGCGTACCAGTTGGCCTGGTCGAACACCGAGCCGCTCCAGTCGCGGTCGGTGCCGATGTTGGCCACGCCGGCCATGCCGGTCAGCGTATGGCCGTCCAATTGACCGTCGACCACCTTGGCCACGGTGGAACCCTTGCCCTTGGCGTACGTGTCCGCGCGCAGGGTTTCTTCCCACATCGGCCCCAGGTAGACCAGGTGGGTGGCGAAGCCCAGGTACTCCTTGGTGACCTGGAATTCCATCATCAACGGCGTCTTCGGCATCGCGCCGAACAGCGGGCTGAACGGCTCGCGCGGCTGGAAATCCAGCGGGCCGTTCTTCACCTGCAGCAGCACGTTGTCGCGGAACTGGCCGTCCAGCGGCTTGAACTCGTTGTAGGCCTGCTTGGTGCGGTCGTCCAAGTCGTGCTCGGAGTAGACGAAGGCGCGCCACATCACGATGCCGCCGTGCGGGGCCAGCGCCTCGGCCAGCATGTTGGCGCCGTCGGCGTGGCTGCGGTGGTAATCCTGCGGGCCGGGCTGGCCTTCGGAGTTGGCCTTGACCAGGAAGCCGCCGAAGTCGGGGATCACGCGATAAATCTCGTCGGCCTTGTCGCGCCACCACTGGCGCACGGCGGGGTCCAGCGGATCGGCCGTCTTCAGGCCGCCCAGCTCGATCGGCGCGCTGAAGCGCGCGCTCAGATACACGCGGATGCCCCAGGGCCGGAACACGCCGGCCAGCGCGGCCACCTTCTTCAGATAGGCGGGCGTCAAGACCAGCGGGTCGGCGTTGACGTTGTTGAGCACGGTGCCGTTGATGCCGATGGAGGCATTGGCGCGGGCGTAATCGGTGTAGCGCGGGTCGAGGTAATCGGGCAGCTTCCACCAGTCCCAGATCGAGGCGCCGGCGTAGCCGCGCTCCACGCTGCCGTCGAGGTTGTCCCAGTGGTCGAGCACGCGCAGCTTCACCTGCGGCTTGTCGCGCAGGTCGAGTCCGGTCACCGGATGCCCCGTCTGCAGCAGGCGCAGAAAGCGGAAGGCGCCGTACAGCACGCCAATGTCGTCGTTGCCGACGATCGCCGTGGCGGCATGGCCGTTCACCACCACGCTCTTGATCAGATAGCCCTCGCGTCCCAGCCCGGCGGTGTCCAGATGCAGGCCGGCCACCACGGGCGACGAGGCGGGCGTGCCCACGATCAGCGCGCCGTCGCGGCTCACCGCGTCCGCCAGTTGCGGCGCCTTGCCCAGCAGGCCGCCCAGGCCGCGCACGAGTTCGCCGCGCGCCGCTTTCGCAGTGGGCGACGCCTGGCCGGCGATCAATTGCAGGGATTGGCTGCGATCGATGCCGGCCGGCACGGTCGCCAGCGCTCGGTAGCGCAGCCACAGATCGTGGCCGTCCTCGGCATGGACCGGGGCCATGCCCAGGCACGCCACCAGCATCGCCAGGCCCGCCAGCCACAGGCGCCGGCCCAGGCCGGGTTGGCCGGGATGGCGGGGAGACGTTTGCCGCTGCCAGCGGCCGCCGTCATGACAACGAAATGTTATCGCTAACATGTGCAAACATGTGCGCATGGCTGATCCTCGTGGGGATGGGGATCCAGTAATCTGGCAACGGGGCCGCGAGGCGCACCGCCGCGCATTGCTGAAAGGAAACGGCATTGAAAAAGGTAGGCAAGAAATCGGCCCGTCGCAAAGGCGGCGCCGTCACCATCGACGCGGTTGCGGCCCTTGCCGAAGTATCGCCAATGACGGTGTCGCGGGTGGTCAACGGCCATGCCAAGGTGCGCGAATCGACCCGCGAAAAAGTGATGCAGGCCGTGCGCGAGCTGGGCTACGTGCCGAACCAGGCCGCCAGTTCGCTGGCCGCCGCGCAGGACGTGCGCATTGCGCTGATCTACACCAACCCCAGCGGCGCCTATCTGCGCGAGCTGTTGCTGGGCGCGCTGCATGGCGCCGAGCGCACCGCCGCGCAACTGGTCATCTCCAGCTGGGAGGAGCTGGACGCCGGCGCCGAGCGCAAGGCCGCGCGCACGCTGGCCAAGAGCGTGGGCGGGGTGATCCTGCCGCCGCCGCTGTGCGAGTCGAAAGTGGTGATCGAGGAGCTGACCAAGGCCGGCGTGCCGGTGGTTGCGGTGGCCTCGGGCCACTTCATCCACGACATTTCCAGCGTGCGCATCGACGATTTCCTGGCCAGCAAGGAAATCGTCGAACATCTCATCAAGGCCGGCCACACGCGCATCGCCTGCGTCAAGGGCCACCCCAACCAGATGGCCAGCCAACGGCGTTTCGAAGGTTACCTGGCCGCGCTCAAGGACGCGGGCATCGCGCGCGATGCCGAGCTGACACAGCAGGGCTACTTCACCTACCGCTCGGGGCTGGACGCCGTCCAGAAGCTGCTGTCGCTGCGCAAGCCGCCCACCGCGATCTTCGCCAGCAACGACGACATGGCCGCGGCGGCCATCTCGGTGGCGCACCGGCGCGGACTGCGGGTGCCGCAGGACTTGTCCATCGTGGGTTTCGACGACACCTCGGCCGCCACGACCGTGTGGCCCGAGCTCACCACCGTGCGCCAGCCGATCTACAGCATGGCCGATTCGGCGATCGACATCCTGCTGCGCGCGATCCGCCGCAACGGCGACGAAACCCGCGTGGTGGTCGACCAGGTGGTGGCGCACCAGCTGGTGGTGCGAGGGTCGGTGGCGCCGGCCAAGCCGGCCGGCAAGCCGCGCGGCTGACCCGGACCCGCCGGTCACGCCAGGGACGGGGCGCCGCGGGCCGGAAGCCACGCGGCCGACAGCGCCGACCGGGCCGAGCGGGCGGCGTCCGGAAGCGATCCGTCCACCGACCGGTGTTTCCGGTCCTGCATCTGCCCGCGACAAACGAAAAATGCCGCCGGGCATGGCGCACTTGCCGCCATGAATATCCACTGCCATGTCCCGGCCCCTCGGTCCGTACCGCCCCGGATCGCCCGTGGTTTCACTCCGTGCCGCCCATGGGCGGCGCGGGTGGCTTGGGTTCAGCGCATCAGGTACTGGTTGATCAGGTTCTCGTAGCGCTCCTGCTTGCCGCTGCGCTGCGTCGGTTCACCCTGGGCGACCGCCAGATCGCGCAGCGCGGCCAGGTCGAGCTTGCCCTCGGCGAATTCCTTGCCCTTGCCCGCGTCGAAGCTGGCATAGCGCTCGGCGCGCCACTTTTCCCACGGCGACTTGTTGAGCAGCGCATGCGCCACTTCGAGGCCACGGGCGAAGCTGTCCATGCCGCCCACGTGGGCGATGAACAAGTCGTCGGGATCGGTGGATTCGCGGCGCACCTTGGCGTCGAAGTTCAGGCCGCCCGGGGCCAGGCCGCCCTGGCGCAGCACCACCATCATGGCGCCCACGGTGTCGTACAGGTCGGTGGGGAACTGGTCGGTGTCCCAGCCGTTCTGCGCGTTGCCGCGGTTGGCGTCGATGCTGCCCAGCATGCCGTGGTTGGAGGCGATCTGCAGGTCGTGCTCGAAGGTGTGGCCCGACAGCGTGGCGTGGTTGGCCTCGATGTTGAGCGAGAAATCCTTGTCCAGGCCGTGCTGCTTCAGGAAGCCGACCACGGTGGCGGAATCGAAATCGTACTGGTGGCCCATCGGCTCCATCGGCTTGGGCTCGATCAGGTACTTGCCCTGGAAACCGATGCTGCGGCCGTAGTCACGCGCGGCGGTGAGGAACTTGGCGAAGTTGTTGAGCTCGCGCTTGGTGTCGGTGTTGTGCAGCGAGGCGTAGCCTTCGCGGCCGCCCCAGAACACGTAGTTCTCGCCGCCCAGCTCGACAGTGGCTTCCAGCGCCGCCTTGATCTGCGCCGCCGCACGCGCCACCACGGCGAAGTCCGGGTTGGTGCCCGCGCCGTTCATGTAGCGCGGATGGCTGAACAGGTTCGCCGTGCCCCACAGCAGCTTCATGCCGGTGGACTGCTGGCGCTCCTTGGCCAGGGCGACCATGTGCTTGAGGTTCTTCTCGTACTCGCCGATGTCATCGGCATCCGGCGACATGTCGATGTCGTGGAAGCAGTAGTACGGCACGCCCAGCTTGGTGAAGAACTCGAACGCGGCGTCGATCTTGTCCTCGGCACGGCCCAGCGCGGTGCTGGCGTGCTTGTCCCACGGATACGCGCGGGTGCCGGGGCCGAACGGGTCGTGGCCGGCATTGCAGAAGCTGTGCCAGTAGCACGCCGCGAAACGCAGGTGCTCGGCCATGGTCTTGTCGCCGACTTTCTTGTTGGCGTCGTAGTGCTTGAACGCCAGCGGATTGTCCGACCCGATGCCCTCGTAGGGGATGGCGCCGATGCCGGGGAAATACTCGCGTTTGCCGATGAAGGGGGTGCTCATGATGGTGTCCTGGTGGATAGGTGATGATGGTGTTTGATGCTGGAAGCTTCAGCCGCCGCTCGTGACGTTCTCGTTGGCGTGGCTCGCCACGGCGGCTTCCAGATGACGCGAGAAGTGGCCGTAGTGGCTGCGATAGGCGGTGGTCGCAGCCGGATCCGGACGGGTCGAGAGTGCCGGATCGAGGTGAACATGCTCGGTGGCCAGGGCCGCGATATCCGCGTGGCCACCCGCGGCGTGATCCAGTGCCCACAATGCCTGCAGTGCGGCGCCGAAAGCCGCGCCTTCGGCTTGCGTGGGCACGTCCACCGGCAATTCGAACACGTCGGCCACCATTTGTCGCCACGCGGCGCTGTGGCTGCCGCCGCCGGTGAGGCGGATCGCGTCGAAGTGCAGCCCCGCGGCGCACAGCGCGTCATAGCCATGGCGCAGCGCGTAGGTCGCCCCTTCCATCGCGGCGCGGTAGAGGTTGGCGCGGTTGAGGTTGGCCGTATCCATGCCGTGCAGGCTGGCGCGGGCGTGCGGCAGGTCGGGCGTACGCTCGCCGTTGAAGAACGGCAGCATCACCAGGCCGTCGGCGCCCGGCGTGGTGCCGGCCAACACCTTGTCGCCATCGCGGCTCTCGAAGCCGAACGCGCGCGCCACGTTTTCCGTGGCCACGGTGCAATTCATGGTGCAGATCAGCGGCAACCAGCCACCGGTGGACGAGCAGAACGCCGCCCAGCTGCCGTTGTCGTCCACCACCGGATGGTCGGCGTGCGCGAACAGCGTGCCCGAGGTACCCAGGCTCATGCTCAACACGCCAGAGGCCACGTTGCCGGTGCCGATCGCGGCCATCATGTTGTCGCCGCCACCGGCCGAGACGCGCACGCCGTGTGGCAGGCCCAGCTCGTCGGCAATCGCGGCAGAAATGGGGAAGCTGGCATCAGCTTCCACCAGCGGCGGCAGGCAGGCCGCGAGATCGCGCTGCGTATCCGTGGCCGCCAGCAATTCCGGCGACCACTGACGCGTGCGCACATCCAGCCAGCCCGTGCCGGAGGCGTCGCCGTATTCCATCCAGCGCTCGCCGGTCAACCAGAAATTCACGTAGTCGTGCGGCAGCATGATGCTCGCCAGCTGCTGGTATACCTCGGGCCGGTGCTTGCGCGTCCACGGCAGTTTCGAGGCGGTGTAACCGGCAAGAATCGGGTTGCCGGCCAGCGCCACGGCGCGCAGCGGCCCGCCCACGGCGCCCATGATCTCGTCGCATTCGGCCTGGGTGCTGGTGTCGCACCACAGCTTGGCCGGCGCCAGCACCTGGCCCGCGGTGTCCACCGGCACGAAACCATGCTGCTGACCGGACACGCCCAACGCCACCACGCGGGCGCGCAGGGCCGGGTCCAGCTTGGCAAAACAGCTGCGGATCGCGTCGATCCACCACTGGGCTTCCTGCTCGCGGCTGCCATCATCCTGCGCCACCAATTCCAGCGCATGGCTGTGCGTGGCCAGCACCTCGTGCGCCACCGAATCGTACGCAACGAGCTTGACGCTCTGGGTGCCTACATCAAGTCCAACGACCAAGCTCATTGCGGTTCTCGCGGGTTAGTGTGTTAGCGCTAACATTCATCTAAACAAAAAAATGCCCGTCTGGCAAGAACGACCTTGTCTGGGTGCCTGCAGGCGGAAAAGGACGTAACGAGTCACTTTACTCGACCCGGCGGGAATTGCATGCCGCAACGCAAAAACCGCCGCCGCCGAACGATGCCGCGGCGCGGCCCGGCGGGCCTCGCGTCGTGGTGATTCCGGGGCGCTGCGGCTATCATGGCCAGCACGGGCCTGTAGCTCAATGGTTAGAGCAGGGGACTCATCGAAATGGTGCCGCCACGGCGTAATCCGTGGACGGGATCGGGATGAATTCAGGGAAACCTCAGCGGCGCGCAACGCGGCCGGTGGCAACCCTGAGCCAAGCCGCCGGTACACCGGCGGAAGGTGCAGAGACTACCTGAGGGCTAGAGCGCCCTTGATCACAGGCTCGAGCGTCCCGCACCCCACCTGCCATGTCCCACGCATGGGCAGAGGGTGAAGAGATAGTCCGCTCCGGAGGGAAACCCCCGGCACAAGCGAATCCCTTGGTTCCAGGTTCGAGTCCTGGCGGGCCCACCACTTATCGATTTCACCGAGCTTCACTGGATGAAGCGTGCCGTGATGGCGTCGTGGCGCGGTTTTCGGCGGTACGAGTGCAGTTGGTTCAGGCATATTTCTTTGGTCGATCCCATGAATATTCGTTCACGCCTTGCCTTGATTGTTTGCACGTTCGTTTTGGCGCTGTTTCTCGCACCGATGGTCGCGGTCGCCCAGAGCGCCACCGGCGTCGGCTTCCGGGCGATCACCATTCAGGACCCGGTGGGTGGCGGCACGATGCCCGGTTACGTTTTCTATCCGTCTTCCGCGAAGGCGGGTGCGGTTACCTGGCTTGGACCTTATGAACTCCATGCCACCGCCGATGCGCCGGCGATCGCCGGAGCCAAACCGCTGGTGGTGATCTCGCACGGCCACTCGGGGTCCGCGCTCGGCCATCACGATTTGGCGGTTTATCTCGCCAGGCACGGTTTCGTCGTCGCAACGCTGCAGCACCCCAAGGACAATTTCCTCGACGACAGCGGAGACGGGCACGCGGAAGTGATGATCGGTCGGCCGATCCAGGTCAAGGCCACGATCAGCATGTTGCTCGACGATCCTCACTGGAAATTGCTGATCGACCCGGAACGGATCGGCGTGGCGGGCTTTTCGAACGGCGGCTACACCAGCCTCTTGCTGGTGGGGGCGGTACCGCAATTCACGCGCTTTATCGACTACTGCACTGCACATCCGGACGACCCAGGTATCTGTGGCCATGTAAAGGAAGTGGTGGCGAAACTCGCGAAACAGGGACTGACGGCGACACAAATGCTGACGAGCATGCAGGGCGAGCTCCATCGCTGGGGCAGCACGGACGACCCGCGCATCAAGGCAGCCTTCGCGATGGCGCCGCAAAGCCTGGTTTTCGACAAAGCCGGACTTGCGTCGATCAACCGACCGGTGCTGCTGTACTACGGCCAGAATGACGAAGTGTTGCGCCCCCAATACAACGTCCTGCACATCGCGCCGCTGATCAAGACGCTCGTCGGCGTCACGATGATTCCCAAGGCGGGACACTACGTTTTCCTGTCCCCGTGCTCTCCGGCTCTGGCCAAGGATGCCCCCGGCATCTGCAAAGACCCGCAGGGCGTCGATCGTGTCGCCGTGCACCGGGAGATCAACGCCCGTGCGCTGGCATTCTTTCGCAAGTCACTGGGCATGACCACGCACTGAATCTCGTATGGACAGCTGACGTATTCGACAGGCCTTCGGAACCGCGGCGCAGAGACTAAGCAGGACGCGAGCGGCCCACGCCTGCAATTCATTTAAGCGGATGGCCGCGCTCCGCGAAGGGCCGCCGTTCTGTCTAGTAGTGAATCAGGCTGCGCGCACCGCGCAGCCGCGCGTTACTTCAGAGGCGCGTTGAGATAGGCCTGAACGGTCTGACCCACCGTTTTCACGATCATTTCCCGCGGCAAGGCCTTGGTGCCTGCAAAGCCCAACACGTATCGCGTATAGGCAAGCCCCAGCATTTGGGACGCCACCAGGGAGGCGCGCGCGCGCGCGTTGGCGACGCCGCATAGCTGTGCGACCGCTTTCGCCAGTTGCTTGTCGAAGATTTGCATCATCGTTTTACGCGCGGTCTCGTGTGTAGCCGCTGCGCGCAGAAGCACCGCCAAATCTCCACCACCCTTGTCGTCTTCCCAGCGGCTTAAAAAGTGCGCCACCAAAAGTTCGCCAGCGCGCTCCCTTGGTGCGTGCGACAGATCCGGCAATTGGAGATCGAAACTGGCCGCCGCCGCGAAGAGATCCTCTTTGCAGCCGTAGTAGCGAATGACCATGGCCGGGTTCACTTGCGCTGCAGCCGCAACCGCGCGGATCGTCGTTCGGTCGTAACCATGCTTTGCGAAGACGTTCCGAGCCTCGGCAAGAATGCGATCGCGGGCGGGCTGTGAACGCAATGGTTTGGATGGGTGTTCGGTCATCCGGGAATAGATTGAAGACTCCCCCCGCCAAATGCAACCGCGCGTTTACATTTCAGCGTCGTTCGCGCAAGATGCAAACAAATGTTTACATCGATCGGAGGTGAGCCATGGTTGATCTGCCGGATGCCACCGATATCCTGATTGTCGGGGCCGGCCCAAGCGGCCTGGCCTTGGCCAATGCCTTGCAGCAACTCGGCATAACGGCGCTGGTGCTCGACAAGCAGGCCGAAGGAGCGAACACCTCACGCGCGGCCGTGGTTCACGCGCGCACGCTTGAAGTGCTGACTCCCCTTGAGGTGGTTCCCACCCTCCTGGACCAAGGCATCAAGTTGTCCATCTTCCGGGTGAGGGATCGGGAGCACCTGCTGCTGACAGTCAAATTCGACAACCTCGATACGCCGTATCCGTTCACGCTGATGTGTCCGCAGAACCGCATGGAGGCTGTACTGCTTTCGCAGCTGGAGAAACTTGGCGGAAAGGTGATCCGTCCAGTCGAGGTAACCGCGCTACGTCAGGAGCCCGACGAAGTGGTGGCGCAGGTCTCATGCAGCGATGCAGTGCGCGCCATCAAGGCGAAATGGGTGGTCGGCTGCGATGGCATGCATAGCGTTGTGCGGCAGCAAACAGGTATCGCCTTCACCGGGGCGTCGTACGACGAAGACTTTGTCCTGGCAGATGTGCACATGGATTGGCCGCTCAGCCGGGAGGAAGTGAACCTGTTTCTTTCGCCGCAGGGCCTGGTGCTGGTGGCTCCGCTGCCTGGTGATCGCTTTCGGATCGTCGCCACGGCCGAAAGTGCTTCCGAGCATCCTCCATTGGAGATCTTCCAGGCCATTCTCGATGAAAGAGGGCCAAGTGGCGGCTCCGGTCGGGCCACCATTAGCGATGTCGTCTGGACGTCGCGCTTCCGGGTTCAACACCGGGTTGCCTCAACGCTGCACGAAGGCCGCATCCTGCTTTGCGGCGATGCGGCGCACGTGCACAGCCCCGCAGGCGGGCAAGGCATGAACACGGGCATTCAAGACGCCGTTTCCCTGGCTCAACCACTCGCCACTGCCCTTCGCACCGGTGACCTTGGCCTGTTGACCCATTGGACGGCGGCCCGCCATCGGATCGCCACTGACGTCGTGCGCCTGACGGATCGAATGACTCGCGCAGCGACGCTCTCCCATCCGGTAGCGCGCACAGGTAGAAACCTTCTGCTCCGTCTTATCGACCATGTGCCGGCCGCGCGACAGGCATTAGCCCGCAACCTGTCGGAAATCGACAATCGCTGAGCGCACGTCTGCGCAGTCCCAAGGCCTCGTATGTCGTCGAACTGCGTGCATGCCTGCCGTTGTCCGCAACGCGCGCGTCGGACAACTACAAGCCTCTGTTTGAGAGGCAGACAGTCTTCTACGCTGTTGCGCTAGCGATCGTGGTTGGCCCTATCGCCGATCCCATCATGCAATCTGCGCCTGGCATTTTTCGGATGCCGCATCCGGCACTCGCTTGTCCACACGACAATCAACCTGGTTCCTATTCGTGCAGGACTTTTCGCACTGTCCTGGGTCGCATTAGGGAGCATGATCGTGCGTGGAATACCGAGCGCTTTAGAGCGCTTGCGGGACCGTGATTGGGCTATCGTGATGGGAAACCGGCACGATGTGCGGCGGCGTCGATCCAGCGTAACGGGAGCCGCTTTTCAATCCTGTCCAGCGCCCGAAAGAACCTCGGGGATGCTTTGATCCATTCAACGTACAAGCCACGACTTCCAGGAACTCCGGCCATGCCCAGGCACGTCCTTGCCCTGATGCTTCTTGCGCTATCGCTGTTCGCTCACGACGCGTGGGCGCAAGTGACGATCATTCCGCAGCCGGACCGGATCGAGACAGGCCAGGGCAGCTTCACGCTGAACCGGGACGTGCGCATCGTGGCGCCCACCGACCGGCGGGCGCAGGAAATCGCGGCATTTCTGCGCGATGGCATCGGCAAGCAAAGCGGAATGGCGCTGCGCATGGGGAAGGCTGCGGACCAGCCGCGCATCGAACTGCGCATCGATCCTTCCGTGCAGGGAGAGGAGGCCTACCAGCTGAGTGTCACGCCGCAGGGCATCGTGATCGCCGCGTCCGACGACCGCGGACTTTTCTGGGGCGTGCAGACGCTGTTGCAGTTGCTGCCTGCGGGTCATCAGGCGACGCTTCCGATCGCCGCGGTGCGCATCGACGACGCTCCCCGCTACGCCTGGCGCGGCGTGATGCTCGACGTGGTACGGCACTTCATGCCGGTGACGCTGGTCAAGCAGCAGATCGACTTGCTCTCGCGCTACAAGCTCAACGTGCTGCACTGGCACCTCACCGACGACCAGGGCTGGCGCATCGAGATCCGCAAATACCCCAAGCTCACCAGCGTCGGTGCCTGGCGCACCGAGCCCGACGGCAGCCGCAGCGGCGGCTTCTACACCCAGCAGGACATTCGCGATGTCGTGGAGTACGCACGCCAGCGCAATGTGATGATCGTGCCGGAGATCGAGATGCCCGGGCATGCATCGGCGGCAGTCGCGGCCTATCCGTCGCTGTCCTGCCCCAAGCGGCCGATCCCCGTCCCGGCCGGCTGGGGCGTCTTCACCGACATCTACTGCGCGGGCGACGAGGCGACATTCGCTTTCCTGCATGAAGTGCTCAACGAGGTCGCCGCGCTGTTTCCCTCGCCCTACATCCATATCGGCGGGGACGAGGTGCCCAAGCAGCAATGGGCCGAGAGCGCCACGGCGCAGCAGCGCATGCGCGATGAGCAGCTGACCAGCGTCGAAGCGTTGCAGAGCTGGTTTGTGCAACGCATCCAGCGCGATCTCGAAGCGCGCGGCAAGACGCTCATCGGCTGGGACGAGATCCTTGAAGGCGGTGCCGACCGCAACGCCATCGTGGAAATGTGGCGCGGCGACACCGAGGCGGCCAAGGCCCTGGCGAACGGCAACCGGGTGATCATCGCCGGCCCGT
>JBIQMK010000010.1:0-566 GCA_044463365.1 Rhodanobacter sp.
CGCCACTGGCAACACCACCTGGCAGCGCAATGCGGCGTGCGCGACCTGCCGGATTGGCAGCCGCCCCGCTACCAGCGCTGGCGGCTGGCGGAGCGGCGACTGCTCAACGCCGGCAGCGTGGGCGGCCCCTGCTTCCATCTGGCCTTGCAGCCGTTGCAAGGCGCGGTGTCATGGCAGGCCGGCGACCTGGTGGACATCGGTCCGCGGCATGCGCCCGAGGCTGTGTCGGCGTGGTTATCGGCGCATGCGCTGGATGGCCATGCCACGGTGACGTTCGAAAAGGAAACGCTGACGCTGGCCGGCCTGCTGGCGCGCTGTCGCCTGCCGGCGCCCGGCGAGATGACGGGGTTGGACGCGGCTGCGGTGGCCGCCCGGCTGCAATTGTTGCCGCACCGGGAGTACTCGATCGCCTCGGTACCGGCCGATGGCGCCATCCATTTGCTGGTGCGCCAGCAAACCGCCCCGGACCGCACGCCAGGCATCGGTTCGGGCTGGCTGACACGGCATGCACGGGTGGGCGCCGAGATCGCCTTGCGTGTGCGCCGCAACGCGGCCTTCCATGGGCC
>JBIQMK010000010.1:576-28411 GCA_044463365.1 Rhodanobacter sp.
GCTGATCCTGATCGGTAACGGCACCGGCATGGCCGCGCTGCGGGCGCTGCTGAAGGAGCGCATCGATGCGGGCCGTTACCGCAACTGGCTGCTGTACGGCGAGCGCCAGCAGGCGCACGACTTTCCCTACCGTGACGAGATCGAACGCTGGCTGGCGCAGGGCCAACTCGAACGCGCGGATTTCGCCTGGTCGCGCGACCAGGACGAACGCATCTATGTGCAGCACCGCCTGTTGCAGGCGGCCGATACGTTGCGCGAATGGGTGGCCGCCGGCGCGGCGATTTACGTCTGCGGCAGCCTCGAAGGCATGGCCCCGGCGGTGGATGCGGTGCTGGGCGAAGTGCTGGGCGCCGCGGCGGTCGAGCGGCTGCGCGATACGGGCCACTATCGCCGCGACGTGTACTGAACCGGACGGGTTGAGTAGATCAGAGCCCCCTGGGGAAGGCCTAAACAAGTTCTTAGCTCGTCATTCCAGCGAAAGCTGGAATCCAGCGCCTTCAAGGAGTTGCCGAGGCGCTGGATCCCAGCTTTCGCTGGGATGACGAGCAAATCAAAGTATCCCTAGGCGTAGGCGCGGCGATGCTCGCGATGGGGCGGGTAGTAGGCAAACACGTGGCTGTGGCTGCCGTAGAAATCCATGTCCTCGATGTGCTCGCCGCCGAGCCGTTCGGCCAGCCGGTCGGACGCTTCGTTGCCGATCCGCACCAGGCTGATCACCCGCGGCGCGTGCAGGCGGTTCCAAACGAAATCCAGCGCGGCGTTGCCCGCTTCGGTGGCGTAACCCATGTGCTGGTGCTCGGGTTTCAGCATCCAGCCCAGCTCCAGGTCGGGCCAACCTTCCGGGTACATGAAACCCACGCGGCCGATGAACTCGCCGGTGCTTTTCAGCTCCAGCGCCCACATGCCGCAGCCGCGCAACTGCCAGTGACCCAGCAGCATCGCCAGCGAACGCCAGGCGTTGGTGCGGTCCAGCGGCTGGCCGTCGCCGACCCAGCGCGTGCTTTCGGGGTTGGCCAGCATGGCGGCGTAATCGTCGAAATGCCGCTCGGTGAGCGCGGTCAGGCGCAAGCGCGCCGTTTGGAGGGTAGGAATCTCAAACATCACGGTCAACGTTGTTGGCGGCCAGCAAACGGGCCAGCGCCTGGGTAGTGCTGGCAAGACTCTCTTGCCAGGGCAAGCCGGTAATTATCTCACCAGTGACCGAATCGGCAAAATCCTCGCTTTGGCCCGGCGGCAGCAGGTGGCGATAGTCCACCGTCAGCTCGGTTCCCGCGGGCAGGTCGGCCAGCGCGAACACGAAACCCAGGTGCCATAGCCCGTTCGGCGCGAAGCTGTGGTTGATGTAGCACTCGTCGGGCCAGTCCGGCGACAGCGTGTAGCGGTCCTCGAACCAGCGGGCGCTGAGATGCCACTGGGCGCTCAGCGCGGGCGAGGCGGCGATTTCGGCGTGGCGAAAGGTGCGATCGATGCCGTCGGGTGCGGTCAGCACGCGGCCCGCGGCGACGGGTTCGTCGAGAATCAGGCCCTTGCCTGCGCCGGGAATGGCGGAGGCGGCGACGTGGTAGCGCGGCAGGATCATGTCCAGTACAGCGGCAGCGGGGCGCGCGAGTTTAGCGCGGCGGCTGGACATGGTGGTGTTCGGCGAGGCCTGGCCCCTCTCCCTGCTGGTCCCAAAGGGACTTCCTTCGGTCGCAGGGAGGCTGGGAGGGGTTGCGCAGGATGGCGGGAAGATCAAGAAGCACCCCTCCCCAGCCCTCCCCTGCTGGCGCAGGGGAGGGAGCAAAGTGGTTCGGGGCTCAATCCTTGCGGGCGGCGCGCTTGTGCCCGGACGGTGCCGCAGCGGTGCCGGCCAGCTGGATGGCGGCGCGGTTGCGCTCGATGGTGGCCTTGCCGATGCCCTTCACGTGGCGCAGGTCGTCGGCCTTCTTGAACGGTCCGTGGGCGTCGCGCCAGGCCACGATGGCTTCGGCGCGTGTGGCACCGATGCCGTCCAGCGATTTGGCGATGGTGGCCGCATCGGCCTGGTTGATGTTGACCGGCGTGGCGGCGAACGCCAGGGCGGGCAGCGCCAGCGCAGCGACGAGGGCGAGGGTGGCGAGTTTGCGGATCATGGGTTGCTCCTTGCGAAAGTTCGAGGCGGCCGATGGCCACCGCCCCACACTGGCCGCTTCGCGCAGCGGGCACAGCCGGACCGCGTGCAGCCAGCCCGTGCGCGTCACACGTGGAGAACTGTGAGATATGACTTACGGCACGTCGGCGCAGGGCCAACATACGCCGCTGATAGAATGGGCGTTTGACGCTGTTGGAGTTACGCGATGGATACTGCCCGTCTTTCCCGCTACGTGGGTGATCTGTGGGACGCCGAAATCGTGCCGCAGTTGGTCGAATACATCCGTATTCCCAACAAGTCACCGATGTTCGACGCGCAGTGGGCCGAGCATGGCCACATGGACGCGGCAGTGCGGCTGATGGAAACCTGGGCCCGCGCCAAGCTGGAGAAACTCCCCGGCGCCACCCTGGAAGTGGTGCGGCTGGAGAAGCGTACGCCGCTGATCTATATCGACATTCCTGCCTGTGGTGCGAACGGCGCGCCCGCCTCCGGTCAAAGCGACGACACCGTGATGCTGTACGGCCACCTCGACAAGCAACCGGAAATGACCGGTTGGAGCGAGGGACTGGGCCCGTGGACGCCGGTGATCAAGGGCGACAAGCTGTACGGCCGCGGTGGCGCCGACGACGGCTATGCCATCTTCGGCTCGCTGGCCGCGCTGCTGGCGCTGCACGATCAGGGCATCGCCCACGCCCGCTGCGTGATCCTGATCGAGGCCTGCGAGGAATCGGGCAGCTACGACCTGCCGCATTACGTCGATCACCTGGCCGCGCGCATCGGCAACCCGTCGCTGGTGGTGTGCCTGGATTCGGGCTGCGGCAACTACGACCAGTTATGGCTGACCACGTCCCTGCGCGGCATGACCGGCGGCAACCTCACTGTGCAGGTGCTGGAGGAGGGCGTGCATTCGGGCGACGCCTCCGGCGTGGTGCCGTCCAGCTTCCGCATCCTGCGCGACTTGCTGTCGCGGCTGGAGGATCCGGCCACCGGCAAGATCAAGCCGCAGGAGCTGTACGTCGACATTCCCGCGCACCGCGTCGAGCAGGCGAAGCACTCGGCCGAGGTGCTGGGCGAGGAGATCTTCAACAAGTTCCCGTGGGTGGACGGCATGCAGCCGGTCACCGACGACCTGGCCGAGCTGGTGCTCAACCGCACCTGGCGCCCGCAGCTGGCGGTCACCGGCATCGGCGGCATCCCGCCGCTGGAAAGCGCCGGCAACGTGCTGCGGCCGAAGACCGCGGTGAAGCTGAGCCTGCGCGTGCCGCCCACGCTGAGCGGCGCCAAGGCCGGCGAGTTCGTGAAGCGGCTGCTGGAAAAGGATCCGCCGTACGGCGCCAAGGTCAGCTTCGACCTGGAGAAGGACGGCAGCGGCTGGAACGCGCCGGCGCTGTCGCCGTGGCTGGAGCAGGCGGTGGACGAGGCTTCGCAACACTACTTCGGCGCGCCCGCCACCTACATGGGCGAGGGCGGCAGCATCCCGTTCATGGGCATGCTGGGCGAGAAATTCCCGCAGGCGCAGTTCCTGATTACCGGCGTGCTGGGACCGCATTCCAACGCGCATGGGCCCAACGAGTTCCTGCACATCCCCACCGGCAAGAAGGTCAGCATGGTGGTGGCCGAAGTGGTGGCGCGGCATGCGCAGCAGGGCGCCGCGGGCTGAAACCCCGGTCGGCGACCATGAGCTTCGAACCGCAGCAACTGCAACAGAACTGGGCACGGGTGCGCGCCGAGGTGGATGCGGCCTGCCGTGAGGCGGGGCGGGATCCGGCCGAAGTCACGATCCTGCCGGTCAGCAAGACGTTCGGCGTGGAGGCGATCCGCGCCGCGATGGCGCTGGGCATGCGCCGCTTCGGCGAGAACAAGGTGCAGGAGATCCGCGCCAAGGCCGCCGCGCTGGACGGCTGCGGCATCGAGTGGGTGGTGATCGGCCACCTGCAGACCAACAAGGCCCATGACGTGGCGCGGCTGGCCAGCGAGGTGCAGTCGCTGGACCGGCCGCAGCTCGCCGCGGCGCTGCACCGCCAGCTGGTGGCCGCGAGGCGGGCGATCGACGTGTTGGTGCAGGTCAAGACCGCCGCCGAGGAGAGCAAGTACGGGCTGGAGCCGGCGCAGCTGCCGGCGTTTCTGGACAGCCTGCGCGATTACCCCACCCTGCGCCCGCGAGGGCTGATGACGCTGGCCACCCATTCCGACGATCCGCAGGTGGTTCGCAGCTGTTTTCGCCAGTTGCGCGAACTGCGCGACCAGGCGGCAGCCCGCGGACACGACTTGCCGCGGCTGTCGATGGGCATGAGCGGCGATTTTCCGCTGGCGATCGCCGAGGGCGCCACCGAGATACGGATCGGCACGGCGATCTTCGGTGCTCGCGTCCAGCCGGCGGCCGTTCCAGCGGCCCCCTGAAAGTGGCTCCGCAATCTCAGTTCAGTGTGCGACAGTCGCCACTGTGCGCACCGTCCCGGAAACCCGAAACGACGGAGTTCAGTTAACCCGGATCGAACATACGGCCTATCTCCCTTTGCTAAGTTCACCGCTTCGTCACGTCATCGACACCGCTCGAAGACGGTTCGTGAACCGCAAAAGGGGATGTTCCCGCATGCCAAGCCACCGATTGACCGTTGCTGCGGCCGTTATTGCCGCTACGCTCTGCGGTCCTCTGCATGCTGCCGTCACGCACAGCGCCTATATCGATGTTCAGCCCGCCACCGCCGCTGCTGCCGTCCCGGCGGTAGCGCCGCTGCCGGCCTTCGCCAGCGTCCGGTCCCTGGCCGATGGCGCCGACGCGGCCGCTTTCCCCGCGCTGCTGGCCCACCGTAGGGCGGCGGCGGACAGGGCGGAGCCGGCGCCCCCCGCCGCCGACGAGGCGGAAGATGTCGCCAGTATCACCGACCTGCGCAAGGCCTTGATCGCGATGGCGATGAAGCTGCGCGATACGCGTTATGTCCGTGGTGGACGTGACCCGTCGACCGGTTTCGATTGCAGCGGTTTCGTGCGCTACGTGTTCGCCCACGCGGTGGGCATGCAGTTGCCGACCAACTCCGCCGCCCAGTTCCTGGCCGGGCTCAAGGTGAAGCGCGCCGACATGAAGCCAGGCGACCTGGTGTTCTTCCACACGGGCGGCAAGCGCCGCGTGTCGCACGTGGGCATCTACATTTCCGACGGCCGCTTCATCCATTCGCCTACCACCGGCAAGTCGGTGGAGATCTCCAGCCTGGAGAGTGGCTACTGGGCCAAGCGTTTCGTGGGCGCCAAGCGTCCGGAAGCGATGGCGATGGCCGCGCACAACGGTTGATCCGGCATCGCCGTCGCACCGCATGAAGCCGCCGAAAGGCGGCTTTTGGTTTTGCGCGTCCGCCCGAAGCTTGTGCCATCGTCGGGGCCGCCCCATCTCTTCGGGTTGATGCGCGCGCCGACCGCGGCGACGCCGCTGCCATGCCCCCACCTCGTCCTGGAATCCGCCGCATGCCTTCGAACCTGCCGCCCGTCACCCGCAACCTGCTGATCGCCAATGTCGTGGTGTTTCTGCTGCAGCAGGTATTCGGCGAAATGCTGTTGCAGTATTTCGCGCTGTGGCCGTGGGGGCCGGATCACCTGATGCAACTGTCCAGCGGCGCGCTGGCGTCGGTGGGTTTCCGGCCGTGGCAGCTGGTGACCTACGCCTTCATGCATGGCGGCGTGACCCACATCCTGTTCAACATGATCGCGCTGTACATGTTCGGCGGCGTCATCGAGCGTACCTTCGGCGCGCGCAATTTCGTCATCTATTACTTCGTCTGCGCGGTGGTGGCGGCGGTGGCGCAGCTGATCGTGGTGCAGTGGTTCACCCACGGTTTCTATCCCACGCTGGGTGCGTCGGGCGCGGTGTTCGGGCTGCTGCTGGCCTTCGGCATGCTGTACCCGCACGAGAAGGTGATGCTGATCTTCCTGCCCGTGCCGATGCCCGCGTGGCTGTTCGTGATCGGCTACGCGCTGGTGGAACTGGTGCTGGGCGTCACCAGCACCCAGGCCGGCGTGGCGCACTTCGCCCATCTGGGCGGCATGGTGGGCGGCTACGTGTTGATCGCGTACTGGCGTGGGCAACTGCCGATCAAACCCAAGCATCGGCTGCTGCGTTGACGTTGCCGGGCGCCGGCTTGTTTGTGGGAGCGGCTTCAGCCGCGATGCTCTTGTTCAGGGCTTGGAGAAGAGCAAGAGCATCGCGGCTGAAGCCGCTCCTACAGTCAGCGCAAGGCCAGGAAATCCGCGCTGACCACGAAACGCACGGCATCCAGGCGCAGCCGCGACAGGGGCAGGGCGGCCAGCAACTGGTCGCGTTCGTCGGTGACGGCGGCGATTTCGGCGTCGCTCACCGACGGGTTCACCGCACGCAGCGCCAGCAGCCGTGACAGCTCGGCATCCAGCGTCTCGCTGGCCAGCGCCAACGCCTCGTCGATGCGCGACTGGCCGCGGTTGGCGGCCAGCGTTTCGGCACGCTGCAGCATGGGCGGCACCAGCTTGCCCAGGAATTTGCGGTAGCGTGGCACCTCGATATTGCGGTCGGCGGCCTTGCGCAAGGCCACTTCACTGGGGGTGAAATCGGCGCGCTCGGCCAGCCTGGTGTCGACGGTGACGATGATCGGCAGGCTGGGCAGGAAGCGCTCCGCATCCAGCGTGCGGTCGGCCACGCATTCCAGCACGAACACCGCCTGCAGCAGCGCGGTGCGCGGTGGCAGCACGTCGTCCACCATGAAGGCGGCGTTGCCTTGCTCGCCGGACAGCGCCAGGTCGAGCGCACCGGCGACCAGCGGATGATCGAGCCGCAGCAGCGGCAATTCCTCGCGCGCCAGCGCCACGTCGCGGCCGAAGGTCGCCGACAACGGGCCATCGGCGAAACCGGGCAGGGCGTCGGTGGACAGGTATTGCGGATCGAGCAGCAGCACCTGACCGCCCAGTTCCTCGGCGTGGATGCCGAACGTTTCCAGCAGGCGCTGGATGAAGGCGTCGCGGCCGGGGTCGTTGTCCTCCCGCGCGAACGCCTGCTGCAATTCGTCGGCATGCAGGTCGCGACTGGCGGCCAGTTCCAGCAGGTGGTCGCGGCCGTCACGGATCAGTTCGGCCAGCTCCTCGTGGCTGGCGCGCGTTTCCACCAGCAACGCCTCGAATTCCTGGTCGCGGTTGTCGTCGCCGCGGGCATGTTCCACGGCCAGTTCGGTCAGCGTGGCGCCGTAGCGACGCAGCAGTTCGCGACCGTCGGCGGGGCTGTGGCGGAACGCGTCCACGCCCTCGTCGTACCAGCGCGCCAGCATGTGCTGGGCGCTGTCGGCCACGGCGATGACGTGGATGGCGATGTCGTGCTGCTGGCCGATGCGGTCGAGCCGGCCGATGCGCTGCTCCAGCAGGTCCGGGTCCAGCGGCAGATCCCACAGCACCAGCCGGTGGGCGAACTGGAAGTTGCGTCCTTCCGAGCCGATCTCCGAGCACAGCAGCAGCCGCGCGCCGTCGGGCTGGGCGAAGAACGCCGCGTTGCGGTCGCGCTGCACGATGCCCAGGCCTTCGTGGAAGCGCGCCAGGCCCACCCCGCTGCGCGTGCGCAGCACTTCCTCCAGCGCCAGCACCTTGGCCTGGCTGCGGCAGATCAGCAGGAATTTGTCCTGCGGATGCGCGTCGAGCAGGGCGATCAGCGCATCCACACGCGGGTCGGTGCTGTAGTCCATTTCGACCGAACCGGCCTGCTGCTGGATGTCGGCGTGGAATTCGGCCAGCAGCGATTGCTTCGTGGCTTCGTCGATATCCCCGGCATCCAGCAGATGCCACACCGGCGCGCGCTGGGGAAAGCCGCCCACGCCGGCGCGGTTGTTGCGGAACATCGCGCGGCCGGTGCCGTGGCGGTCGATCAGCGCGGCCAGCAGCTCGCGCGCATTGGCGGGTTTGGTCGAATCGGCCAGCAGCGCGGTGAGCGCGTCGTCGCCGCGGAAGGCGTCGGCCAGGATGGCGCGCTGGTTGTCGTCCAGCGGCTCGCCATCGAGCAGGCGGTCGGCCACTTTCGACAGCGCCTGGTAGCGGTCGGCTTCGGCCAGATAGCCGTCCAGGTCGTGGTAGCGCTGCGGGTCGAGCAAGCGCAGCCTGGCGAAGTGGCCGCTGCGGCCCAACTGTTCGGGCGTGGCGGTGAGCAGGATCACGCCGGGGATCACCGCGGCCAGCTTCTCCACCATGGTGTAGCGCGGGCTGGCTTCCGTGGGCGACCACGCCAGGTGATGGGCTTCGTCCACCACCAGCAGGTCCCACGGCGCCGCAAGCAATTGCTGCGCGTACTTGGGCGAGTTCTCCAGGAAGCCGAAATCGGCGATCACCAGTTGCTCGTCCTCGAACGGGTTGCCGTGTTCGCCCGCTTGTTCGAGCGCCTCGCAGCGCTCCTCGTCGTAGATGGCAAAACTGAGGTTGAACCGACGCAGCAGCTCCACAAACCACTGGTAGACCAGCGTGTCGGGCAGCAGCAACAGCACGCGCGAGGCGCGGCCGGTGGCGAGCTGGCGGGCGATGATCATGCCCGCCTCGATGGTCTTGCCCAGGCCCACTTCGTCGGCCAGCAGCACACGCGGCGGACGTCGTGCCGAAGCGATGCCGGCCACGCGCAACTGGTGCGGCACCAGCCCGATGCGGGCGGCGGCCAGGCCCCAGCTGGGCGACCGGCGCGCCAGCGCACGGCGCTGCATGCCTTCCAGACGCAACTCGAACTGCGCCACCGGATCGGTGCGGCCGCCGATCAGGCGGTCGTCGGCCTGGCTCACGCTCTGCTCGTCGTCGAGCTGGCCTTCTTCCAGCTCGCGCCCTTCGCCGCGGTAGATCAGCAGCTCGTCGCGGATTTCCACCCGCTCCACCAGGAACGCGATGCCCTTGCCAGCCACCCGTTGCCCCGCGCGAAACTCCGCCCGCAGCAGCGGCGCCGAGTCGATCGCGTAGGGACGCAGCACGCCGGCTTTCGCAAACAGCACCTGCACGCCGCGTCCTTCGACGCGCAAGACGGTGCCCAGGCCCAGTTCGGGTTCGGCAGAGGAGATCCAGCGTTGACCAGGTACGAACATTGCGTCGCCGTGTTGCATTCGAGGGCCGACGATTATCCGCCGCGCGGTCCCCGCTGGGAACCTCAAAGAACTCCGTCGTTCCTGCGCAAGCAGGAACCCAGTGCTTTCAGGTGCTTGAGCCCAGGGGCACTGGATCCCGGCTTTCGCCGGGATGACGAGCCATTGGTCGGTATTTCGAGGCTCCCTGCTGGGAACCGTTGCGACGCGAGCCGGCGCGGGGACGTGGGCTCAGGTCTCGGCCCAGTGCCGCAACAGGTTGTGATAGATGCCGGTCAGTTGCAGCACGGCGGTGGCGTCGGCGCCGCTGGCGGTCAGTGCCTGGATCGAGCCGTCCAGCTCGAACAGCAGGCGACGGCGGCTGTCGTCGCGGATCAGGCTTTGCACCCAGAAAAACGAGGCGATGCGCGCGCCGCGCGTGACCGGCGCCACGCGATGCAGGCTGCTCGACGGGTAGACGATGAGGTCGCCCGCGGGCAACTTCACCTCGTGCTCGCCGTAGGTGTCGCTGACGATCAGCTCGCCGCCGTCGTACTCGTGCGGGTCGCTGAGAAACAGCGTGCAGGAAACGTCGCTGCGTATCTGCGTGCCTGCGCCATCGAGCGCCATCACCGCGCCATCGACGTGGAAGCCGTATTCGCCGCCGCCCTCGTAGCGATTGAAGCGCGGGGGCAGCGTGCGCAAGGGCAGCGCTGCCGCGTGGTAGAGCGGATGCTTCGCCAGCGCCTCGAGCACGACGCGACCCAGTTCCCGCCGCAGCGGCGAGCCATCGGGCAATTGCCGATTGCGCTTTACCTTCGCGCCCTGCGCGCCTACGGTCTCGCGGCCGTCGACCCAGTCGGCCGTATCCAGCGCGGTCCGCAGCGGGGCGATTTGTTCGGGGCTGAGGATGGCGGGGATGTGCAGGAGCATGGGCGGGTTCCGTCGGTGAGCAGGAACGGGAATCGGGAAGAAGCGTATCGCTCAACCGTTCGGGCTGAGCGTAGCCGCGTAGCGGCGGAGTCGAAGCCTGGTGCTGGAGCCCCTTCGACTTCGCCGCTGCGCGGCTACGCTCAGGGTGAACGGCTTGAAAGGATTCTCCCCGTTCAACGCCCGGCCTTCCTCAAAACCGGAAATTGGCCGTCAACATCGCCGAGCGCGGCACGCCGGGCGTGTAGCGGTAACCGCTCTTGTTGATCGCCGCCACGTAGGTCTTGTCGAACAGATTGTAGACGTTCAACTGCAGGTCGAAATGCGGGTTGATCGCATAGGTGGCCATCGCGTCGAAGACGGTATACGACTTGGTGTAGTCGGGCGTGCCGACGGCGCCATCGGTGCCGCGCTTCAGCTGGCCCGCGTAACGCGCGCCACCGGCGATGGAGAGGCCGAACGGCAGCTGGTAGGTGGTCCAGGCGGTGAACGCGTACTTCGGCGTGTAGGCCAGATCGTCGGAGCCATCCTGCGAAACCACCGTGCCCTTGAGCACCTTGGTGTCCATGGTGGTGAAGCCGGTGCTGACCGACCAGCGCTCGGACAGCTTGCCCACCGCGGTGAGCTCCACCCCGCTGACGCGCTTCTTCGCTGTCTGGTAGTACAGCCCGTCATCGCCCTGGGCGATGTCGTTGCTGACTTCCGTGCGATAGACGGCCGCGCTGACCAGCAGGTTTTCGCCCAGCAGATCCCACTTGGTGCCGATCTCGGCGGTGCGCGCCTTCTGCGGATCGAACGCGGGATTGTCGGCGCTGTTGGCCGACGAGCTCAGCTGCAGTTGCGCGCCGCCGGGCGGTTGGGCGGACACGGCGTAATCGGCGTAGATGCTGCCGTTCTCGGCGGGCTTGTACACCACGCCCAGCTTCCAGTTGAGCAGGTTGTCCGAAACGGTGGCATCGACGCCGGGCACCGCGGTGCCTTGGGCCAGCGTGCCGCAGTCCGGCCCGCGGCGACCACCGCAGGGCACGCGGCTGGTGAACTCGGTCTTGTAGTGATCCAGGCGCAAGCCGCCGGTGAGCAGCCATTGCTCGCCGAACTTCAGGGTATCGAACGCATACGCTGCCTCGGTCATGGTCTTGCCGTTGCTGTCGGCGTCGTTGCGGCCCCAGGCCAGGCCGGTGGCGTGGGGCGTGGGGTGGTAGATGTTCGCCGGTGTCCAGGCGCTGCCATTGCGCACGGCCATGCCGGTGGTCGACAGCTTTTCGCGGGTCAGCTCGATGCCGGTGCTGAGCGCATGCTCCACCGCGCCGGTGTGGAACGAGGCGGTGAGGTTGGTCTGGTTGGTGAGGATGGTGTTGGTGTTGTCCTTGAACGTGGGGTTGCTGCGCGCCACGGTCCAGCTGGACGGATCGGCCGGGTCGGGCGTGACCAGGTTGGCGGCGCTGTACATGAAGGCGGTCAGCAGATAGTCCTGATGCGTCCTTCCCCAACGGGTGGTGTTGTGCAGCGTGGCGCCGTTGGCGAAATCGTGCTCGACGCGAAACGTGGCCATGTCGGCCTTGACGTGGTCGTGGTCGGCATCGGTGCCGTAGAAGTTTTCCGGGTCGACACGCGGGGCATCGTCCAGCCACGGCCGGACGTCCGGATCGGGACTGCGGTAACCGGGCAGGCCGATCGTCGCCACGCCGCCGTCGGGCACGTTGTTCTGCTTCACGTGCAGCAGGTTGAGGTAGACGCGGGTGGGCGTGCCCAGGCCGAAGGCCAGCGACGGCGCGATGCCCCAGCGGTTGTTCTCGACATGGTCGCGGCCACTGACGCCGCCCTCCTGGCCCAGCACGTTGAGGCGAAAACCGGCGTGCTCGCCGATTGCCTGGTTCCAGTCGGCGGTGACGCGCTTGCGGTTGGCGTCGCCGTAGGAGACCGAGCCGGAGACGGCATTCACCAGGAACGGCTGCTTGCTCACCATGTTGATCGCGCCGCCGGCCGAGGTGCGGCCGTTGTCGGTGCCGGCGGGGCCTTTCTCCACTTCGATCTGCTCGATGTTGAACACGTCGCGGGAGATGGAACCGAGATCGCGCACGCCGTCGACGAAGATGCTGCTGGAGGCGTCGAAACCACGCATGTAGACGGAGTCGCCGGTGGCGGTGTTGCCGTTCTCGCCCACGTAGAACGTGCCCACGCCCGGGCTGTTGCGCAGCGCCTCGGTCAAGGTGGTGGCGCCCTGGTCGGTGATCAGGTCCTTGGAGATGACGGTGATGGTTTGCGGGGTGTCCAGCAACGGCTGGGTGAATTTGGGCGATTCGACCTTGTCGGCGCGGTAATCGGGGCCGCGCGTGACCTGCACCTTGATGCCGGGCAGGTTGCGGGCGTCCTTCATCTGCGCGAGCGGCGAGGCGTCGGCGGCCATGGCGGACGGCGCCAGCGCCAGGCCGGTCAGCAGCGTGGCGGTCGTGGCGCCTGCCAGCGACATGCGGCGTACACCGGCGGAAAGGTCGTGTTTGCGGCTCTTGATGAAAGACATCTGCGGGTTCCTTTGCATCTGCGATGTATCCCGCTGCCGGCGCCGCGAGCGGCGGAACGGCGCAGCCGCCGGCGTCATGCCGAGGCGTGCTTTGGCGGGAGGGCGGAGCGCTGGCTACCCGTGAACCGGGGCGATGCGCGACCGCAGGCATGGTAAAGGAATGAGAATGATTTGCAATAGCGTTGTAACCGGCGGGCGTGTCCTCCCCAACGAAAGAGGCCCCGCATTCGCATGCGGGGCCTCCCGGTTTTCGCTGTCGACGTCAGCGCGAACGCCTTACCAGATCTTCACCTGGGTGTCGGCCGGACGCACCATCGCATCGCCGGGCTTGCACTGGAACGCCTTGGCGAACTCCGGCATGTTGGACGGCGCGGCGGTGGCACGCAGGGCCATCGGCGCGTGCGGATCGGTGTTGAGGCGCACGATCGAGGTCTTCTCGCGCATGCTGCCGCGCCACACGCGGGCCCAGTTGAGGAAGAAGCGCTGGTCCTGGGTGTAGCCGTCGATCTTCTTGTCCGCCTCCTGCGGATGGTTCTTCAGCGCCGTCTGCAGCGCGTCGTAGGCCACGTTGAGGCCGCCCAGGTCGGCGATGTTCTCGCCCAGGGTCAGCTGGCCGTTGACGTGCAGGTCCGGCTTGTCCTTGATCGGCGCATAGGCGTTGAACTGCTCCACCAGCTTGGTGCTGCGCGCCTTGAACTGCGCCTGGTCCTGCTTGGTCCACCAGTCGTGGCGGTTGCCGAAGCCGTCGAACTGACTGCCCTGGTCGTCGAAACCGTGGCTGGCCTCGTGCCCGATCACCGCGCCGATGCCACCGTAGTTGATTGCGTCATCCGCCTTGGCATCGAAGAACGGCGGCTGCAGGATCGCGGCCGGGAAGTTGATCGTGTTGGTGCTGGGGTCGTAATACGCGTTGACCGTCTGCGGCGTCATGTACCACTCGCCGCGGTCGGTGGGCTTGCCGATGTGGGCGATGTCGTACTCGTAATTGAACTTGGCCGCCGCCTGCAGGTTGGCGTAGTAGTTGTCCGGGGTGAGCTGCAGACCCGACCAGTCGCGCCACTTGTCCGGGTAGCCGATCTTGGGCAGGAAGGTCTCCCACTTGTCGATCGCCTTGGCCTTGGTGTCGGCGCTCATCCAGTCCAGGTTCTCGATGCGCGTCTTCAGCGCATCGCGCACGTTGGTGACCAGCTCCTCGGCCCGCTGCTTCGCTTCGGGGGTGAACACCTTGGCCACGTACATCTGGCCCAGCGCCTGGCCCATGGCACCGTTGACGGCGCCGAGCACCTGCTTCCAGCGCTCCTGCTGCTGCGGCTGGCCAGCCAGCGTCTTGCCGTAGAAGTCGAAGCGGTTGTCGCGGAAATCCTTCGACAGCGCATTGGCGGCGTCATCGATGGTGTGGAAGCGCAGGTAGGCCTGCCACTGCGACGCGGGCGCGTTGGCCAGCAGCTTGTCGAACTCGGCGAAGAACTTCGGCTGCGACAGCGAGAAGCCCTTGTCGATCTTGACGCCCTGGGTGTCGAAGAATTTTTCCCAGTTGAAATGCGGGGTGATCTTGTCCGCTTCCTTCACGCTGACGAAGTGGTACTGGTTGTCCAGATCGCGCATTTCGGTGGGCGCCAGCGAGGCGGCGGCCAGCGAGGTCTCCAGCTTCATCACCTGGTCGGCTTGCGCCTTCGCATCGGCGGCCGGCACGCCGGTCAGCTCCAGCGACTTGGCGATGTAGGCCACGTAGGCATCGCGGATGTCCTTGTACTCGGGCTTGGTGTAGTAGTCCTTGGTCGGCAGGCCCAGGCCGGCCTGCATCGCGTAGGCGATCTGCAGCTTGGCGTTTTCGAAGTCGGCGCCGGAGCCAAAGCTGAACACCTGGCCGTTGCCTTGGGCGTAGCTCTTGTCGATGAAATCGACGATGTCGGCGGTGTTCTTCAGGCCGGCGATCGCGTCGAGGCGGGGCTTGATCGGGTCGAAGCCGGCCTTGTCGATGGCAGCCTCGTCCATGCCGGACTGGTACAGGTAACCGATCTTCTGCTCGATCGAGCCAGCCTTGGCGGAAGCGGCGTTCTTGGCCGCGGCCTCGACGATCTCATGCTGGGTGTTGAGGCTGTCCTCGGCCAGCTTGTTGAACGCGCCCCAGCTGGTGTGGTCGGCGGGGATCGGGTTGGCCGCAACCCACTTGTCGTTGACGAAGCCGTTGAAATCCTGGCAGGCGTTGATGTTCGGGTCGAGCTCGCTGACGTCGAAGATGCCGCCCGACGCGGCCGGCGCCGCGGCGACGGTGGACGCCGATGCCGCGCTGGCGCTGGGCGCCGGCGTGCCGGATTCGGCCGGCTCCTGCTTGCCGCAGGCGGTCAGCGACAGCGCCAGGCTGACGGCCAGCGCCAGGGGTTTCAAATACGGTTTGGTCATGGATTTCCCTCGTGATGATGGTCCGCGAGCGCGGCGTCTGGATGCTGGCCTGACAGATGGTGGATCGTACACAGCGGCGAGAATGACGAGCCAAGCTAGGTCAATCGTCATGGTGGGCACAGTGTCAAAGGTAAGGGGTACGGGCGTCAGGGGCGGGCGCCGCCAACCGTTGCGCCATGCCCCGACAACGACTGCCATTGCGCCGCGTCCAGGCGCAGCACCGGATAGGCACCGACGTCTTGCGCGGCGTACCAGGGCGAGCGGTCGTAGAAGAAGGCCAACCGGGCGCGGCTGTCGCCAGCGAAGACCGGGTCGTCGTGCAGCTTGCGCTGGAACTCGGCCTTCAGCGCCGGATCTTTCGCCAGCATCTCGCGCGCCAGCTTCTCCACCACGCGCGGCTCGCCGTATTCCTTGGCCTCGAAGATGGCGTCGAGATAGCCCCAGCGCAGCAGCGAGTCCGGCGCCTGCGGTTCGAGCAGGTTGATCGCCACGTTGGCGGCGCGCTGATCCATCGGCACGATTGCCGAACCGGCGGGCAGCTGCACCTCGCGCGGCAGGGCGCGCAGGCGGAAATCGCGCAGCATCAGATGGCCTTCGAATGGCTTGTCGGCCCAGCGCGGTTCGTCCAGCTGGTAGCCCTCGGCATGGATCGTCAGTGGTCGGGTGGTACGCAAGTAGCGGATGCCATGCGCGTCCAGCCGGTCGATGATCACCGTCCACTGCGCGGGCACCACGTAGGCGGCGGGCGGCACGATGGACAGGTCGGGCAGCAGCCGGTTCCAGTTGTCGATGGTGTACGTTTTTGGGCGGCTGGGGTCGTAGCGGATCCACTCGCTGTTGGAGATGTCGCTGTGGCTGCGGGTGAACGCGTAGCCTTTCAGTTCCAACTTCGTGGGTTGGGGATCGAGCTTGAAGGTCAGCGGCACACTCGCCTTTGCAGCGTGGGCGCGGGCGATGGTGTCGGCGTCCGCTTTGGCGGTGGCAGTGAGCAGGGCGGCGGGGTGTGCGCCGATCTGTTCCAGCATCAGTTCCACGATGTCGTAGGTGGCGCGCACGCGGTTCGCGTACGGCTTCAGCATGTGGGTTTCGATCAGCAGCGCGGGCCGGTTCTGCAGCGCCGCGTAGCCGGTGGAAAAGCGCGGGCCGGAGCCGAAGTTTTCCAGCCCCTTGAGCGGGTCGCGGCCGTCCTTGAACTCCAGGTAGCTGGAGGCGAGATGGCCGCGCTTCTCGTATGCCGGCATGGCGTGGTTGACGATGGCGTCGTGCTGCCAGGCGCTTACGGCGGGGTCGAGTTTGTGCGGGTCCTCGGTGTACCAGGTGAGGTCGTACTGGTAATCGGCGCCGTCGGTGGTGTGCACGTCGATCAGGAAATCGGGCAGCCACGCCTGCCACAGCTTCAGCCACGCGCGCATCTCCGGCGCGTCGGCCTTGATGTAGTCGCGGTTGAGGTTGAGGTATTGCGACTGGCCGCGAAAACCCATCGACGCGGGGCCGTTCTGGTTGATGCGATGGTAGGGGCTGGAATTCTCGTGGCCGTCCACGCTGAACACCGGGATATACACCAGCACCAGGCCGTCGAGCAGGTGCGGGTATTTGCCGGTGACCGCGATATCGCGCAGCAGCATCAGCCCCGCATCCTTGCCCTCGATCTCGCCGGGATGAATGCCGGCCTGCACCAGCACCACCGGCTTGTGCGCCGCGCGCGCGGCGGCCGGATCGAACGTGCCGCCACCGCTGGCGATCACCACCGTCATCGGCCGGCCCTCGGGCGTGGTGCCGAACGTTTCCAGATGGATCACGCCCGGCGCCGCCTTCTGCAGCCGCTGCAGATACGCCAGCGTGTCGACGTAGCTGGGCGTGGTGCGGAACTGCGCCGCCTCGGCCGGCGTGATCCAGTCGGCGGCGTGGACGGTGAGGGTCGCAAGGCCCAGCAGGGGAATCAGCAGCCATCGATGCATGGGAGCTCCTGTGTGACGGTGTAGGAGCGACTTCAGTCGCGACGCTTTTCCAAGGCGCAAGAGCATCGCGACTGAAGTCGCTCCTACAGAAGAGGCCCTTCACGCCTCACGGTTCGGCAGGCAGGCGCGCGGGCGAGGCCGGCAGCGTATCGGGCGCCACCGCGCCGCCGGAGATGATGAACGCCATGGCCTGATCCATGGTCCAGTCGGTGGGCGTCAGCTCGGCCAGCGGCACCACTTCCAGATAGCCGCCGGTGGGGTTGGGCGTGGTGGGGATGAACAACGCCGCCATTTCGCGTCCGCTGCCTTCCTCGATCATCACGCGGGTGACGAAGCCGACCACGCGCATGCCGCGGCGGGGAAACTCCACCAGCACCACGCGCTGCACGCCGGAGGGCTTGTTCTGCAGCACGGCCATCAATTTCTTGGTGCCGCCATAGATGGTCTGCACCACCGGGATGCGCGCCAGCAGATTGTCGAACGCGCCAATCACGCGCTGCCCGATCACCCGGTTGGCCAGCGCGCCCAGCAGGTACAGCGCGCCCAGCGTGATCAGCAGCGCCACCACGAACGTGAACCACCCGCTGCCCAGCACGGCCGCCGTGCGCGGTGCCACCAGCGCCAGCGCACCCAGCAGCGCGGCCACCAGCGGCGCGCCGATGTCCGCCAGCACGCCCAGCACAAACTTGAATACCAGCCACGTCACCCACAATGGGATGAACGTGAGCAGGCCGGTCAGCAGGTAGCGTTTCAGGCGCAGTGGCGGCATGACGATCATCGGCGCGGAAAGCGGCCATTGTAGTGGACGCTGCCGGCGTTGACGGTCGCCACGCCGCAACGTCGTAGCCGATGCTCATGAAACGCCCACATGGCCTTGGGCAGGATGCGCGTTCCCCGCGCGCGCTTGTCCGCTCTTCAACCCCGCAAGGAATCCCATGACCTCTTCCCATACCAGTCCGGCCGATGCCGACGTATTGTTCCAGCCGATCCAGGTCGGCGACCTGAGCCTGCCCAACCGCGTGGCGATGGCGCCGCTGACCCGCAACCGCGCCGGCGCCGGCAACGTGCCCACCGAACTCAACGCCACCTATTACGCGCAGCGCGCCAGCGCCGGGCTGATCATCGCCGAGGCCACCCAGATCAGCCCCGAAGGCCAGGGCTACATCGCCACGCCGGGCATCCATTCGCCCGAACAGATCGCCGGCTGGAAGAAGGCCACCGATGCGGTGCATGCCAAGGGCGGGCGCATCGCGCTGCAGTTGTGGCACGTGGGCCGCATCTCCCACGTATCGCTGCAACCGAACGGCCAGGCGCCGGTGGCGCCGTCGGCCATCAAGGCCGACGCCAAGACCTTCATTGCCGAGGGTTTCGTCGACGTGTCCGCGCCGCGCGCGCTGGCGCTGGATGAAATCCCGCGCATCATCGACACCTATCGCCAGGCCGCCGCCAACGCACGCGAGGCCGGCTTCGATGCGGTCGAGGTGCATGGCGCCAACGGCTACCTGATCGACCAATTCCTGCGCGACCGGAGCAACCATCGCACCGACGCCTACGGCGGCAGCATCGAGAATCGCACGCGGCTGCTGTTCGAAGTGTGCGAGGCGGTGGCGCGCGAAATCGGCCCCGGCCGCACCGGGGTGCGGCTGTCGCCGCTGACCCCGGCCGGCGACATTGCCGACAGCGACCCGCAAGCGCTGTTCAACCGCGCCGTCGAGCGGCTGGCGGAGCTGGACCTGGCCTATATCCATGTGATCGAAGGCGAAACCGGCGGCAATCGCCAACCGCAACCGTTCGACTACGCCGCCATGCGCAAACCGTTCCGCGGCGCCTGGATCGTCAACAACGGTTACGACCGCGACATGGCTATCGACGCGGTGGCCAACGGCAAGGCCGACCTGGTGGCGTTCGGCGTCCCCTTCCTGGCCAACCCTGACCTGCCGCGCCGGCTGCGCGAGAACGCGCCGCTCAATGCGCCTGACCAGAAGACGTTCTATGGCGGCGGGGCGAAAGGCTATACGGACTATCCGACACTAGATTGACCAGTCTGCGGTCTGGGCGCGATGGCCTGACAAAAACGGTAGGAGCGACTTCTGTCGCGATGCTTTTGCGTTCGCCCGAGCGCATCGCGACTGAAGTCGCTCCCACAGCTGGAACACTAGGGCGCGATTGATGTGGTTTGTGGCTCGCGCACCCGCAATGTGAAAAGACCGGCCACCAGCAGGCTGCCGCCGCCCAGCGCCAGCGCCCAGATCGGCTGGCTGTGGAAGAACGTTTTCAGCAGCATGCCCAGCACGCTGGCGGCTGCCAGTTGCGGTATCACGATGAAGAAATTGAAGATGCCCATGTAGACGCCCATCTTCGCGGCCGGCAGGTTGTCCGACAGCAGCGCATACGGCAGCGACAGGATCGAGGCCCAGGCGAAACCCACGCCCACCATCGACAGCAGCAACCACTGCGGGTCGCGGATGAACAGGAACGAGAGCAACGCCACGCCGCCCACCCACAGGTTCAGCAGGTGGCTGATGCGCAGGCCCCAGCGGCGCACCATCAGCGGAATCACCAGCGCGGCCAGCGCGGCAAAACCGTTGTAGGCGGCAAACAGCACGCCGACCCAGTTGGCGCCGTCGTTGTACGCGGCGGAGTGGGGATCGGTGCTGCCGAAATGCACTTCGGTGACGGCCGCGGTGGTGTAGATCCACATCGCGAACAGCGCGAACCAGGAGAAGAACTGCACCCAGGCCAGTCGCCGCATGGCATCGGGCATGTGGTGCAGGTCGCGCAACACCTGGGTGAGCATGCCGTCACCGCGTGAGCGGCCCAACCACGCCTGCGCCATGCCGTAGGCGATCAGGCTGCCGGCCAGCAGATACAGGTCGCGTTCGAGGCGGTAATGGCTGATCAGCCATACGCCGGCGATGCCGACCGCGCACCAGATCGCGGCGTTGCGCCACATGGCGCGGCGGTCGATGGTCGGCTCGGGCACGGCGGCGCCGTGTCCGTCGTTTTCCTCGAAACCCAGCAGCGTTTCTGGCGGGTATTCGCGGGTGGACAGCACCGTCCACACCACCGAGCACAGCAGCACCGCGCCGCCGATGTAGAACGCGTATTTCACCGTGTCGGGGATCACGTCGGCGGCGCCCACGTTGTCCACGCCGGCATGCGCCAGCAGCCATGGCAGGGCCGAGGCGACGATGGCGCCGAGGCCGATGAAGAAGCTCTGCATCGCATAGCCGAGCGGACGCTGGCGCGGCGGCAACTGGTCGCCGACGAACGCGCGGAACGGCTCCATCGAGATGTTGATGGAGGCGTCCAGCACCCATAGCAGACCCGCGGCCATCCACAGGGCGGGCGAGTTGGGCATTGCCAGCAGGGCCAGCGTGGCCAGTACCGCGCCAGCCAGGAAATACGGCCGCCGCCGGCCCAGCCGGTTCCAGGTGCGGTCGGACCAGTAACCCACGATAGGCTGCACCAGCAAGCCGGTCAGCGGCGCGGCGATCCACAGCGCGGGTATGTCGGTGACGTCTGCGCCCAGCGTCTGGAAGATGCGGCTGACGTTGGCGTTCTGCAGCGCAAAGCCGAACTGGATGCCGAGGAAACCGAAGCACATGTTCCATATCTGCCAGAACGACAGCTCGGGTTTCCTGCTCATGGTGTGGCGCCCGTGGCCAGCGGCACGATCAGCAGATCGCCGACGCGCGCTTCATTCAAGGGTCCCTCGATGCCGCCTTGACCGCCGGTGTAGTGGGCGAAGTGGCGCAGGAAGCTCATGTTGAACCCCTCGTGGATCGAAAAGTGGCATGGCGCACCCGCGGGCGCGCTGAAGATGACATCGGTGGATGCTTGCATGCCCCTACTGTGCGGCATCACCACCGGCCTTGTCTGCGTCGGCGCACCGTCGCACTCGACCACCAGGTTTTTCACCGCGGCGGTGATGCCGGTATTGATCGGGCCGTGATCGTTGGCGTAGACCAAGGTGGCCTGGAAGCGGCCGCTGGCCGGCGCCGTCCACGTCCGCGGCCAGGTGCCGGCAAGGCGCTGCACCGGGCCGACGCAGGTGGCGGGGCTGGGCAGGGATTCGAGTCCGTCGGCAGTGAGTGCGGTAAGGCTGAAGCATTGCTGCATCGGCTGCATGGCCACTTGACGGTGACCCCCAATACCCGTCATCCCGGCGGAAGCCGGGATCCAGTGACTTGGCTCCTGGCGAGGTGAAGTTGCCGGATCGGCGCGAGCGTCGTCCAGCAGCTTTCCGTTGAGGTAAAGCCGGCTGTTGGCCGGTCCACTTACTTGCCAGTTGTCACCGTGGTCGCTGACTTGCGGCGCCGCCGGTGTGGCCGGCGCGAACAGCGGCGCGTCCAGCCGCAGCGGTGTCGTATCGACATGGATCGCCTTCAGCATCACCACCGTTTCTTTGCCGTGCTGCTCGATGTCACCGGCCACCAGCAGGTTGCCGTTTACCGAGGCCGGTCGCCGCAACGTGATGCGCTGGTCGCGCAACTGCAGGCTGATGCGCTCGTGGCTACCGAACAGCCTCGGCAGCAGGGAGGCGGGCAGTTTCGGCGCGATGCGACCATCGGCGCCAAGGCCGAAGACGCCTTCGGTCACCATGTCCAGGTAGCCGCCCACCGACCACAGCTGGCGCGGCGAGTTGACCACCGGGCCGCTGAGCTTGCCGTCCTCCACGTGCACGCGCTGGCTCAGCAGTTCGAAATTCTCCATGTTGGAGCCGCTCAAGGCGGCGCCGCGCAGCAGCGAGCGCAACTCGTGCGCGATGCGCTCGGGGTCGTTCACCGCCCGCGCGGCGCGCAGGGCGTAGGCGCTGACGAAGGGCCAGATCGCGCGGTTGTGGTAGATCGGCTGATCCGCCCGCTCAGGCCAGATCACCGGGCTGCCGGCCGGATACGTGGGGTAGTTGGCCAGCGCCTGGCGGGCGTGGTCGGCATCGGCCACGCCGCTGGTGATCGCCAGCGAGGTGCCCAGCAGGTCGTAGGCTTCGATCGGCATGCCGTCGTTGCCGATGTAGCTCATGTACAGGCCGCGGTCGCTGCGCCAGAAGCGGGTGTTGATGGCGGCTTTCAATGCATCGGCGCGGGCGCGGTAATCGGCGGCCTTGGGGTCGTGGCGGCGTTCGGCCATCTGGACGGCCAATTGCAAGGCCTCGTAATACAGCACGTTGGTGGACAGCGCGTAGGACTGCGCGATGAAACGCACGTCGTTCGCCGTCCAGCCGGAATAGCTCTGCTCGCGCCAGTCGAGGAACGAGGTCTCGCCGCGATAAAGCCCCATCGCGGCGTCGAAGACATAGTGTTGATCCTGCGCCAGCGTATCGCTGAGCGCGCGATACACCTTGTCGGCAAACGCTTGGTCGTCCAGCAGATGCCGCGCGCCCAGAAACCACACCACGCGATCGGTGCTGATCGGCCAGCTGCCGCCCGAACCGGTGTCCTGCATCGGGTACAGACCCGGCGGCGCGGTGGGTTCGCGCACGTCGGACAGCTTGAACAGCAGCGAGGCTTTCGCCCGTGCCGGGTCGATCCGCCACAGGCCCAGGTCGATCGCGTAGGACAGGTCGCGCGTCCACACGTAATGCCATTTCTCGCCCGTCTCGAAACAGGGGCAAGGCATCGACTGGCCATGGTCGAACGCGTCGTCGCGGATCGCCGCCACCGAGTCCTTGTGCAGGTCGTCCAGCGCCATCGCGAACAGGCCGTCGAACAGCGGGCTGGCGGTATGGGTGGCGAGCGGCTGGGCCGGGATGTGGCGATCGCCGCCGGGGGTGTGCAGCACGAAGCCGTCACCGGCGATGCTCATACTGGCCCGGCGCTGCCGCCATTCGATACCGTCGGCCGCGGGCGCCGCGGCGCCTGACAGCGCCATCGCGAGGGCGGTGGCCAGCACCATCATTGCAGCACAACCGTGCTGTAGGCCGGCAGGTGCAGGACACCATCGCGCAGCGTCACGCCGGGTTTGCTCTGCAACCGCACGCTCCGTGTCTTGTCCGGCGTGATCGTTTGCGGCGTGCCGGAGAGATTGTGTACCACCAGCACGTGGCTGCCGGCGTCGTCGAGGCGGTAGGCGACCACTTGCTTGTTGTCCACACGGTACGGTGTGAGCCGGCCATCGCGCAGCGCGCTGACCTGGCCGCGCCAGTGGATCAGCCGGGTGTAGAAATTCAGCAGGGAGTCCGGGTCGCCATGCTGCGCTTCCACCGAGGTGGCGGGATCGTCGTGGCCGGCGCGCCAGGTGGTTTCACCGGGTGCGTGGGTGGTGCGATTCCAGCGCATCGGCGTGCGGATGTCGGGGTCGGGCTTGCGCCCTTGCATGCCGATCTCTTCGCCGTAATAGATGAACGGTTCGCCGGGCAGGGTCAGCAGCATCGCGGCGGCCATGCGCATGTGCTGCGCGTTGCCGTCGAGCTGGCTCATCACGCGGTTCTGGTCGTGGTTGGAAAGGAAGGGTGCATCGACACCCGAGCGGCCGGTGGTGGCGCGGTAGGTAGTGTCGATATGCGCCAGCAGTTGATCCAGGTCATCGTTGCGTTCCTGCCGTGCGCTGGCGATCAGTTTTTCGGCCAGCGGAAAATCGAACACGGCGCTGAGCGGCTTGAAATACGGCGCCAGCTTTTCCGCCGAGGGCTGGGTCACCTCACCCACGATATAGGCGTGCGGATCGACCGCATCCATGCCGGCGCGGAACTGCGTCAGCCAGGCGATGTTTTTTGCCAGCACCTGCGGGTTGTCGGTATCGGCCTTGAAGTCGAGATAGACATGCTGCACGGCGTCCACGCGGAAACCGTCCACGCCTTTTTCCAGCCAATAGCGACCGATGCGGATCATCTCCTGCCGTACGGCGGGGTTGTCGAAATCGAGATCCGGCATGGCGCCGGTGAATACACCCAGGTAATGCTGCCTGCCCCGCGCGTGCCACGCCGGCGTGCCGGTGGCGCTGATCGCCTTGAGGTCGGTGTGTGCGTCCGACCACTGGTACCAGTCGTGATACGGGCTCTTGGGATCGAGCGCGGCGCGGAACCACGGGTGCTGGTCGCTGGAGTGGTTCATTACCAGATCCATGATGACCTTGATGCCGCGCTTGTGCGCCTCCGCCAGCAGCTTCTCGAAATCCTGCATGTTGCCGTATTGCGGATTGATGCCGTAGTAATCGGTGACGTCGTAGCCGTGGTTGCTGGGCGAGGGGTTGATCGGCATCAGCCAGATCCCACTGACGCCCAGCGATTGCAGGTAGTCGAGTTTGGCGGTGACGCCATTGAGATCGCCGATGCCATCGCCATCGGTGTCGACCCAACTGCGCACGAAGATCTCGTACCAGACATCCGACGGCGCCGCGTGGGTCGCGGGCGCGTGGCGGGTCGTCGTGGGCGTAGCCGCGGTGACGTGGCCGGCAAGGCCAAATGCCAGCGCGGCAAAAAGCAGGGTGGTGCAGCTGAGTACGGACTGTCGCCAGGACATGGACGCTCCCCATGGATTGCGGGTGGACGGCGTCTGCGCATGATGCGCGTTGCCGCATGCCGAAAAAAAGCCCGGATCCAGCGTGCGACCGGTCCGGGCTGAAGAGGAAAACTGCCGGGCGCCGCTGGTGCGGCGCCCGGGATCCATCGATCAAAGCGCGTAGGTGAAGCCCACGTAGTACTGGCGGCCAAACCACTGCAGCGTGCCGGTCAGGTCGTCGCTGCCGAAATAGGTGCGGGTCGGCTGGTCGGTAAGGTTGCTGACCTGGAACAGCAGGCTCAGGCCCTTCAGGCTGCCGGACTGGAACGCGTAGGAGGCCTGGTAATCGACCACGGTTTCCGGCGCGTAGTAGACCGTCTGGCTGTCTTCGGACATCTGGTTGGAGACGAAGCGGTCGCGGTAGCGTGCCGAGAGGCGCGTGTCGAAACCCTTGTAGCCATAGAACAGCGTGCCGTTGATCACCCGCGGCGACAGGCCGGGCAGGCCGATCTGCATCGGCGTGCCACCCAGCGTGGAGGTCTCCGTCACCTTGCTCTGCGAGTAGGCGAAGCTGCCGGTGAAACCCAGGCCAGACCATGCGCCGGGCAGCGACTTGAACACCTTGGAGTAATCCAGCTCGATGCCGCGGACGTAGCCGCCCTTGTCGTTGTTCACCGCGGTCTGGTACTGGCCGTTCTCGTATGGCTGGCCGGTGGTGGGGTTGATCGGGACCTGGATGCCCGCGCTCGCGAAATCGAACGGATCGATGGTGCGGTCCTCGATGAACGAATCGATCTTCTTGTAGAACAAGGCCGCCGCGATGGCGCCGCCGTTGTCGTCCATGTAGTGCTCGAACGACAGGTCATACGCCTTGGCGTAGAACGGGTCGAGGAACGGGCTGGTGTTGCCCCACATGTTGTACTTGTTGCCGTCGATCCACGAACCGCCGCCGGCCATCAGTTTGTTCAGCGGCGGGCGCGACATCACCTTGGCTGCGGCGAAGCGCAACTGGTTGGCATCGTCGAAGTGGTAGTTGAGGTTCAGTGACGGCAGGTAGTCGGTGTACTTCTTGCCACGGCGCACCATCAGGTAGTTGGTGCTGACCACGCCCAGGCCATCGGTGAGCGGCGGCGCGCTGCCGTCGCCGATGTTCTGAAGGCCTTCGCTGTATTGCTCGCTGCGAACCATGCGCACGCCGAAGTTGCCGGTGAGGTTGTGGTCGCCGATCATCGTGTCCACGTCGGCCATCACGTAGGCGGCCAGCACGTTCTCGCTGACGGTGGCGCTCTGGATCTGGGTCCAGTCGTTGGCCCATTGCCGGGTCGGAGTGGGCGTGATGCCGTTCTCTTCCAGCACGGCCAGGCTGTTGACCGAGAGGAAGCAGGGGAAGCCCGAGAGGTTGCCCTTGAAACAGGCAACGTGCGAATTGCCGTCGTTCAAGGCCAGCGGCACCTGGCCGTTGGCGTACTGGCCGAAGTCGTTGCCGTATTCCCAGATGGCGCGGTCCGCTTCGTAGCGACGCTGTGAATAGCGGGCACCGGCTTCGATCGCGGAGATCACGGGGTTGTTGAACAGGTCGTACTGGACGTCCAGCTTCGCCGCCTTGGTGGTGTCCTCGTAGATGTACGGATAGACGCCGACCTTGGCCAGGGCCATCTGGTTGCGATCGGTGAGATCGCGGTTGAAGCTGACGTCGGGGATGTTGAGGTTCTTCAGCTGATAGGTAGCTGAGAGGTCGTTGGCCACCGTGGGGCTGTCGGTGCCCAGTCCGTTGAACGGCAATGTCCATGACACCGCGTTGGTCATGTCGCTCTTGGCGCGCGACATGCCCACGTCACCGACGATGGTCCACGAGCCGGTCCGCCATGTCGCGTTCAAGCCACCGGACAACACGCTGGTGACGGTGCTGTCGTCGTCGTTGGTGGTCTGGATGGTGTAGTACGGATTGGACGGATCGCTGGTGACGGTGCCGCCGGTGACCTGGCCATCCGGCTGCAGGTGCGGGTTGGTGATGATGCCGTTGGACAGCGTCTTCACGCGGAAGCCGCGGCCGAAGTTGGTGGCGTCGAAATGCGAGTAGAAGCCGTCCGCTTTCAGCGTGAACGAATCGCTGGGCTCCCACACCGCCACGGCCATGTAGCCGTTGCGACGTGCCGAGCCGCCGTTCTGCTGCATCTCGAAACCTTCGCTGGTGTAGTCGTTGACGCCGTCGCCATTGACGTCCTTGCTGCCGTTGTAGGCCAGGCCATTGAACTGGTCGGCCACGTGCGGCTGGTACATCTGCGCCACGCCCAGGCCCAGGCCCAGCGTGTCGTTGAGGAACTTGCCCTGGAACGATGCGCTGGCGCGGTAGCCGCGCGGGTTGGCGCCGTCGGTTTCGTTGCCGCGGTCGTTGTAGCTGCCGCGCAGGTTGAATACGGCCGAATACTGTTTCGGGTTCTCCAGCGGGTTGGCGGTTTCCATCGCCACGGTGCCGGCCACGCCACCCTCGATCAACGAGGCCTTGGGCGACTTGTAGACCGTCGCCTGGTTGATCATCTCCGACGGGTACTGGTCGAACTGGATCACGCGGCTGCCGCTGGTGGCGCCCTGCTCGCGGTCGTTCAAGGTGGTTTCAACGAAACCGCCGGACATGCCGCGGATATTGATCGCGCTGGCCTCGCCGTTGATGCGCTCGGCCGAGATGCCCGGCAGGCGGGTCAACGCATCGGAAATGGAAACATCGGGCAGACCGCCGATGTCCGCCGCCGTCACCACGTCCACCACGGTATCGGCGTAGCGCTTCACGTCGATCGAGGTTTCGATGCTGCGGCTGAAGCCGGTCACCGTGATCGTGCTCATGTTCTTGACGTGCTGGTCTTCCTTCGCCTGCGCCTTTGCCTTGGCGGTGGATACGTCGCTGGATGCAGCCGTTTTTTGCGCTGACTGGTCGCTGCCGTCGTTCGCCTGCGGCGCGGCGTAGCTGCTCGATGCAGCGCAAAAGCCGACGGATGCCAATGCCAAGGCAAGTACGTTTCGCTTGAATACCATGGTGCCCCCTCCCCAGTTTCTGTGATGTTTGCGCGTACCGAATGACTGACCGACCTTTGCTCGCCGCAGTCCCTTGGAGCCGCATGCGGTTGGTCGATGCGGGGCCATGGTAGGCGCGGACACACGTGTTCAGCCGGGTAGTGCATACGTATTCATTTTTGTGCTTCGCACCAATGTTTGCGCTAACACGGCGATGGCACGGCGCCCGCAGTGGTGGGCGAAAAACCCTGTTTTCAGGCGATTTCCGTGGCGAACATGCAAGCTCTCCAGGATTTCGCCGATGCCTTGTTGCAAGGCGTCAGTCGGCGCCAATGAATACGTATGCACGCGCGTATTGGCCTTCGCCTGCTGCCGTTAAGCTGCCCCCATGTCATGCCGTCGAGCCGAGCCGATGTCGTCGGCGTCGC
>JBIQMK010000011.1:0-28330 GCA_044463365.1 Rhodanobacter sp.
CTCGCGCTCGTTGTGCTCGTGCAAGGCCACCAATGGCGTGTCCACATTGTGATGCAGCAGCAGCGGGCGACTGTGCCGGGTGTCCTCGGCGGCGATCACCGCCACCGCGCGCAAGGTCTCGATCGCGCGCGCGGAAAGGTCGTCGCGATGGCCGATCGGCGTGGCCACCACCCACAGGCATGCGGGCTGAATTGCTGTCATCGGGGGAGCTCCTGCGCCGTGGGTCGTGCGAATACGATCGGCTATGATCGCGCATTGCCGACCATGACGAACAAGGGACCTCCCCCATGCACCTCATGCGCCCGATTCGCGCCGCCGGATTCTGCCTGCTCACGGCACTGGCCTTGAGCGCCTGCGTACCGGGCAACGTGCAGCGCACGCCGGAGGAAATCGCCGCGGTACAGAGCGCCGACGCGCTGGCGCGGCGCGGGCAGTTCGACCAGGCCGCGCAGGCCTACCTGGCGCTGGCGGCGCAATCGCCGGGACGCGCCGATGAGTACCGCCTGCTGGCTGCCGAAGCCTGGCGCCAGGATGGCCGCATCGCGCAGGCCGCCCCCACCATTGCGGCCATCAATCGACGGCGTTTGCGCGGTGACGAACCCTTTCGCCTGGATCTGTTGCAGGCCGAACTGGCGCTGGAGCGCAACGATGCGCCCACCGCACTGCAAATCACCCTGCATCCCAGCATGGGAGCGCCCGATGCCTTCCTGATGCGACTGCTGGAATTGCGCGCGCGCGCCATGGCCGCCACCGGCGATCGCTGGGGCAGCGCGCGTACGCGGGTGGGGATGGATACGCGGCTGACCGGCCTCGACCAGAGCCAGAACCGCCAGCAGATCCTCGACCTGCTCACCCAGCTCGGCGTGGGGCCGCTGCAGCGGCGCGCCTCCGCCATGCAGCCGGGTAGCCGCATGCTGCCGTGGGTCAATGAAGCCCTGAGCCAGCTCGGCGTGGCCGTGGCCCGTCCGCAGCCGACCCTGCAACAACCGGTCGGCACCCTGTTGCCCGGGGCCGACGCCAACGTTCGCGAAGGCTACAAGGTGCCCGCACATCTGGCCTTGCTGCTGCCCGCCAATGGCGATTACGCGGCGGCCAGCAGTGCGATCCGCCAGGGTTTCTTCGCGGCCTACCTCGACGCGGCACGCAATCACGCGCCACGGCCCAGCGTGCGGGTCTACGACAGCCTGGGCAGCCCCGACGGCGCCGTGAAAGCCTACCGACAGGCCGTCAGCGATGGCGCACAGCTGGTGGTGGGCCCGCTGACGCGGACGGAAGTGGCCGCCGTCTTCGCGCAATCGCCGCTGCCGGTGCCGCTGCTGGCGCTGAACCACCCCGACGACAGGCAACTGCCCGCCGGCGACGTCAGCGAGTTCGGCCTGCTGCCCGAGACGGAAGGTGCGCAGGCCGCCGACCACATGGTCGAGCGCGGCATACGCCACGCGTATGTGTTGACCTCGGGCGACGAGTTCGCCCAGCGCGCGGCCAGCGCGTTCAAGGCCGAGCTGGAATCCCACGGCGGCGACGTGTACAGCCACACCACCCTGCCCAGCGGTTCGGTGACCTATACCGATGTGATCGGCAGCCTCAAGATTCCGGGCGCCGGCACGCCGGCTTCCCCCGTTACCGAACCCGCCGCCGCCAGCAGCACCATCGCAGCCTCACCCGCGCCGGCGGCCCCCAGCGACACCGGCATCTTCATCAGCATGCGGCCGGCCCAGGCACGCCTGCTGGTGCCGCAGTTGAAGATCGCCAACGTCACCCTGCCGATCTTCGCCACCTCGCACGTCTACGCCGGCGTGGACGACACCAGCGCCAACGGCGACCTGGACGGCGTGGAGTTCTGCGACGCGCCGTGGCTGTTCGATGCCCAATCCGGCCTGCCGCGCCACGACGATGTGGCCAACCTGCTGCCAACCGCCCGCGGCGGCGCCGCGCGGCTGTTCGCGTTCGGCATGGATGCGTGGAGCCTGGTGCCGTACCTCGACTGGTTGCGCCAGCATCCCGGCAGCTACCTGCCCGGCGCTAGCGGCCAGCTCACCGCCGACCAGTTCGGCCGCGTGCGCCGCGTGCTGATCTGGGCAAAGTTCCAAGGCGGCCTGGCGCGACCCCTGGGCGGCAGCCTGCAGATGGACGACGTGCCCGCCACCCTCCCGCCCGGCAGCGACGCGCCCGCGCCCGCCGCCAGCACGCCCGCACCCGCCAGCCAGCCCGCCAGTTACTGATGCGTGCCGCTGGCGACGTCTTCGAGCGGCGCGCCCGCGCCGAACTCGAACGCGCCGGCCTCACCTGCCTGGCGCAGAACTACACCACCCGCTACGGCGAGCTCGACCTGGTCATGCGCGAAAAGCAAACCGTCGTCTTCGTCGAAGTGCGCTACCGCAAAAGCGCCTCGCACGGCGACGCCGCCACATCGGTCACGGCGGCCAAGCAGGCCAAGCTGATCCTCGCCGCACAGCAATGGCTTGCCGCGCATCCGCAACACGCAAAACTGGCGTGCCGGTTCGATGTGGTCAGCTATGACGGGCCCGTCGGGGCGATATCGCAGCAGTGGCTGCGCGGCGCCTTCGAAGCGGGCTGACCCAACACAGTTCGGCGTCAACCTCCTTCCACTCGTTCAGGTCCGCGCCGAGGTTCTGCAACGAGGTTTTCTCGACGGCACCGGTAGGCGTCGGACTACGTCCTTTGGCGAACTTCTATGACTGCCCCTACGCAAAACGCTTACTTGGCCGTCTAGACGTCTGTTCTATATTCACGGTTCCAGAACCTGGGCACACTCGACAACTTTGCCGCCATTACGTGCTGCGAAGCCTTCCGCCAGAAGAAGCAGCCGCGCGAATGTGCCCGGGGTCGACCAAACCGCGGCGAAGCCATGGATCGGCTGCCGCAGCGGTGAATCGGATTGAGGAAGGCCTACCTTCCTGGACAAGGGGATCGAATGGAATCGACACGCAAGAGCCTGTTCCGCACCGCCATCATGGCGGACCGGAAAACACCGACCGATGGCCTCGGCCAGGTTCGCCACCGCTCTCCTTTTCGTCGCTTCGTCCTCAGGGGCAGCCTGATCATTGCGGCCGGCGCCCTGGCGGGGTGCGGAACGCCCGCCGCCAGGAACTTCGGTGGGAGCTGGAAGCCCGTCAACCGTTTCCAGACGCAACCCACCGAAATACCGCTGGTCGCGGACTATACGTACTACGCGGCGCCCATGGACGAAACGCTCAAGACCATGCTCACGCGCTGGGCAAAAGACTCCGGACGCGAACTGTCGTACCAGCTCTCCTTCGACGTCACGCTCTATACGCCGGTATCGAGCATCCATACCACCGACATCCAAAGCGCCGTCCAGCAGCTGACCCGCATCTATGCCGCGCAGTACGTGCAGGTTTCGGCAACCGATCGAAAAATACTGGTGCAGGCATCCGGCGTCGCCAGCCGCGACATTCCCCGCCGGAAAGGCGGCTCGCCGGTATCGACACCCGCCCAACGCGCAGGTGCCCAGTGATGCCCAACACGAAACGTCCAGCCAGCCGGAAACTCGACGAAGCGGTTTCCAGATCCGTCAATTTCGAGCTGACCATCGCCGATATGGCCAGGCGCGGTGAACGACGCGCGTGGTACTTGGCGTTTGCCGCGACGGCGATGGCGCTGATTCTTGCCGGCGGCTATTTCTACATGCTGCCGTTGAAGCAGAAAGTCCCTTATCTCGTCATGGCGGACGCCTATACCGGTACCGCCACCGTTGCCCGCCTCGATGGCGATTTCGCCATGCGCGGCATCACCACGCGTGAGGCCGTCAACCGCAGCAACGTCGCCCATTTCGTGCTGGCCAGGGAGTCCTACGACCAGGCCCTGGTGAACCTGCGCGACTGGAAAACCGTGCAGACCATGGCCTCCGGCGGAGTCAAGGCCGAATACATGGCGATGTTCTCCTCGACCAACCCGGACAGCTGGGTGAAGCAGTACGGGCCGTACCAATCCATCCGCATCAAGCTGCTCAGCATCCAGTTGGTGGGTGGCGCTCGCGGCAAGACCCCTCGTGGGGCGACGGTGAGGTTCCAGCGCAGCCTTTTCAACAAATCGAACGGGGCCACGCGGACCTTGGACAACAAGATCGCCACCATCGAATTTACGTACAAGCAGAATCTCGAAATGGACGACCAGAACCGTATCGAGAATCCGCTGGGGTTCTGGGTCACCAGTTATCGCGTGGACGACGACTACGCCACCGCGCCACCAGCGGAAATGCCCGCACCGCCCCTCGCACCACACGACATCGCTCCCGCGGAGCCGGCAACCACTGCTGCGGCCATGCCAGCGTCGACGACGCCCATCGAGTCTGCCACGGGAGCGGCACACCCATGAAACGATCCGGACTCCGGTACCTGGGAGCCAGCCTTTGCCTGGCCGCAACCATGACGCCTGCAGCGGCAGCGGCACAGGTGTTGACGCGCTACCAGTTCAAGCCGGACGGCATCTACCCGGTTAACACCGGCCTGGGCATCACCACCCAGATCGAGCTCAGCCCCAACGAAAAGGTGCTCGACTACAGCACGGGCTTCAGCGGCGGATGGGACCTCACCCGCCGCGAAAACGTGTTCTATCTGAAACCGAGAAACGTGGACGTGGACACCAACATGATGGTGCGTACCGCCACCCACTCCTACATCTTCGAACTCAAGGTGGTGGCCACGGATTGGAAAACGTTGGCCCAGGCCCGCCGCGACGGCGTTCAGTACAAGATCGCCTTCACCTACCCGGCCGACACCAGCTTCGCCAATCAGAAGAAAAAGCAGTTGCAGGCCACGGCACAGAACAGCGCCCTGCTGCCCGACCGCAGCTACAACTTCAATTACGACTACGCCACCAAAAGCAAGGCAGCTCCTTGGCTGGTCCCCGCCAACGTTTATGACGATGGCCGTTTTACCTATATCAGGATGAGTGATCTGAAAGCCTTCCCGACCGGTGATTTCCCGGCTGTCTACATGCGTGAGCAGGAAGACGGCGAAGACTCGCTGGTGAATACCACGGTGGAAGGCAACACCATCGTCGTCCACGGCACCTACGGCTATCTCGTCATCCGCCACGGCATCGACGTGGTGGGCCTGCGCAGGAACACCAGAAAGTGAATACTTCCCAGCACCCCGACGGCGAGCGCATGGATAGCGGCGCGCCAGCACGACCCGCTGCGCGCGACCACGACGAGACGGCTTCCGGCAACCCCTACGCCAGCCATTACCAGCGGAGCGCCGAGCCTGACCTCGATGCCAGTGCCCCCTCATTGCAGAGCAGCGAACTGCGACAAATGAACCGTCGCGCTCTGTTCCTGCTGGGGGCGGTGGTGCTGCTGTTGCTGTTTCTGGCTTACTGGATGATCAGCGGCGTCGGCGCGAAGGAAAAGCGCACCAAGCCACGCGAGGAGAAGGTGACGGTGGCCGACGCCCCGGCATCGATGGCGTTACCGCTACTGCCTTCCACCGCAACGCCCACGCCGCCCGCGCCGCCCGCACCACAACCGTCGGCCCAACCCATTCCGCTCTTGCCGACATCCACAGCGATGTCGGCCAGGCAGAACCCGCAGGCGCCCACCGGGCCGACCTTGTTGCAGCGGCGCATCGCCGCCAGCAATGCCGATGCCGGCCCCGGCGAACCTTCCACCCCGCTCACGGCGGCGGGGCTCGCTGGAAAGAAGTTGCCCGGCGACGTCGATTCAAAGCCCACCAGCGCCCAATCGCTGCCGCATCCCGACACGCTGATGCAACGCGGAACCTACATCCGCTGCGTGCTGGAGACGCGCATCGTTTCGGATATCCCCGGTTTCAGCACCTGCCTGGTCACCGAGCCCGTCTACTCCTTCAACGGCCATACCTTGCTGTTGCCCAAGGGCTCGAAGTTGCTGGGCAGTTACAGCGGCGGGCCCACCGGCGACCGGGAAGCCGTGATCTGGGATCGCATCATCACGCCCACCGGCATCGACGTGAACATGTCCAGTCCGGGCATCGACAACCTCGGCGGCGCGGGCGTGCCCGGCTATTACGACGCCCACTGGGGCAAGCGCATCGGGTCGGCCTTGCTGATCAGCCTGCTCAGCGATGCCTTCAAGTACGAGGCGGCCGAACACGGCCCTCGCAACACCACCATCAGCAATGGCCTGGTGACCCAGACACCATTCGAAAGCAACACCGCCCACACCATCCAGAGCTTGGCCAATCAGGCCGTGCGTGAGGCCGCCAACCGACCGCCGACCGTCACCATCAACCAGGGCACGGTCATCTACGTCTACGTAACCAGGGACGTGGATTTCAGCGGCGTGGTCGCCCGCTCCTGACGCCACCGTCAATCAACGGAATGACAGAAAGCACGCAATGGAAGACGTCACCACCCGCATCTCGCACGACTTTCTCGACTACCAGTACGAGGTGCTGGGCCTGCGCGAATACATGGCTTCTCCCGACGTCACCGAGATCTGCATCAACCGCCCGGGCGAGCTCTATCTGGAAAGCCGCGGCAATTGGCAGCGGGTGGAAGTACCTACGCTCACCTTCGAGCGGGCGCGGCAGTTCTGCACCGCGGTGATCAACGAAAGCAATACCGGCCAGCGCATCACCGACGTGGATCCGGTGGTGTCGCTGACCTTTCCTACCGGCCAACGCGCCCAGTTCGTGATTCCCCCGGCCTGCGAAGCGGGCTTCGTCTCGATCACCATCCGGCTACCGTCCAAACAGCTCAAGACGCTGGAGCAATACGAAAGCGACGGCTTCTTCGACCAGATCGTGGAGGTCGAACACGGCCTCGGCGAGCTGGACACCCGACTGCTGGAACTTCGCGCCGCCCGCCGCTACGCGGACTTTTTTCGCCAGGCCGTGCTGGGCAAGAAAAACATCGTGGTTTCCGGCGCCACCGGCAGCGGCAAGACCACCTTCATGAAGTCCCTGGTCAACCATATTCCCGCCGATGAACGTCTGGTCACCATCGAGGACGCGCGCGAGCTTTTCATCGACCAGCCCAACGTGGTGCACCTGCTTTATTCCAAGGGCGGGCAGAGCGCCAGCAACGTCACGGCCAAAAGCTGCATGGAAGCCTGCCTTCGGATGAAACCCGACCGCATCATCCTGGCGGAGCTGCGCGGCGACGAGTCGTTCTACTTCATCCGCAACTGCGCCTCGGGCCACCCCGGCTCCATCACCAGTTGCCACGCCGGCAGCACCGGGCAGACCTGGGATCAACTCGCACTGATGGTCAAGGCCTCGGCCGAGGGCGCCGGACTGGAATTCAACACCATCAAGCGCCTGTTGATGATGACCATCGACATCGTGGTGCACATCAAGGCGCACGGCGGGCGCCGCTGCATCACCGGCATCGACTTCAACCCGCAGCGCACCCACGAGGAGCACTGAATGCTGCCCGGGATGGAAATGCTGGCCTGCCCCAACCTCGCCGTCTCGCCCGAGATCATGCAGCACGTCGTGCATGTGGAGTCCGGCGCGAACCCCTACGCCATCGGCGTGGTCGGCGGCCAGCTGGAGCGGCAGCCCAGGGATCTCTCCGAAGCGCTGGCCACGGCGCAGATGCTAGATGCCAAGGGCTACAACTTTTCGGTGGGCCTGGCCCAGGTCAACCGGGCCAACCTGGAGCGCTACGGACTCGATTCGTACCGGAAGGCGTTCGGCGCTTGCGCCAATCTGTCCGCCGGCGCGCACATCCTGGCGGACTGCTATACCCGCGCGCACGGCGATTGGCCCAAAGCCTTCAGTTGCTATTACTCGGGCAATTTCACCACGGGTTTCCGCGACGGCTACGTGCAAAAGATCTACACGTCGATCGACCACCACGCCGGTGAACCGGTGAACCCGGCCGGTGCCTCACCGGCACCCATCGAAACCACTGCGCGGCGCGCGCCATCAGCGGCCACACCGATGAATGTGGTGACAAGCCGCCATGTCGATCTCAAACCCGTCACCGTCTATGCCCCCCGCGGAACCAGCTATCGCGTGACCCTACGCAGCATGGCGATCGACGCCACCGCTGCAGCAACGGTGCCTGCGACCGCAGCGATGGCCAGCGACCCCTCATCAACACGGACGCCAACATCAGATGGCGGCAGGACTGCGTTGCTGGCATCCAGCCAGTCGAACGTGCCGGGAACGCCGACTTTCCCTCAACGGCCGGGCCCGGCCGACGGCCGTTCACCCGATGACGCCGTGTTCGTGCCCGAGGTGCGCGGACCTGATGATTTGCCCGACATCTCCGCCCCCGCCCGAACCCGGATCACGGCACAAACTGGCCGTTCCAAACCCGGCGCAGATCCCGCCAACCCACGCCAGGAGCAACGCGATGCCGCTTTTGTCTTCTGACGGGGCCAGATCCAGTCCATCCCATCACATTCTTTCCAACCAGCGTGCACCTCGGTTCGCGTTGTCCTGGCCTCACGGCCGTCCAAGCGTCACGGGGCAACCCGGGACTTCAATCATCAAGAAAAGGAAAACTTAGATGGCCATCCAATCACCCAAAGAAAACATTTTCCACTCGCAGCGCACGCGTCTTTTCATGGTCATGTGCATCATGGCCCTTATCGTGATGCCCGGTCTGGCGCTTGCACAGGACGCAGGCGCAACCATCGATACAACCTGCAATTTCGCCTCGAACATCCAGAAAATCCTCAATGCGCTGTCGATCGTCGTCGTCACCATCGCAGTGATTTTTTCCGGCTATCAGATTGCCTTCGCGCACAAGCGCATTGGTGATGTCGCACCCGTCATGATCGGCGCCGTGCTCATCGGCGCCGCCGGACAGATTGCCAAGATGTTCCTGGGTACCAGCGCGGGAACTGACGCCTGCAAACCGACGGCCGAACTGCTCACGCACATCCTCACCAACTATGTATAAAAACCCGCTCTTTCGCGGCTGCACCCGCCCGCCGATGTTCATGGGCGTGCCCTACGTGCCCTTTTTCATGGGTGCGGGCGGGTGTTTTCTGCTGGCGGTCTACACCAACTTCTTCTATTTGCTGCTGTTGCCGGTGGTGATCTTCATCATGCGGCAAATGGCACGCCGCGATGAAATGATCTTCCGGTTGCTTGGCTTGCGCTTGCAGTTCCGCACGCGGGTAAGAAACCTGGGGGACAACGATGGCATGTGGGTGTTCACCCCCAACAACCATCGCGGCCAGGGCAAGAAACCGTAACTCTCCAGATGGCCTGGCCCCAGGGCCAGCCATCGCCTCGGACCGGACCATGGCCAAACCAAGCTTTACACCCGACACCCCCATCGCGGAATTCCTGCCGCTGTCGACGCACGTCTCACCCACGGTGCTGAAGACAACCGGCGGGGATTTCCTGCTGGTGTGGCGCCTCGGCGGGCTGCCGTTCGTGGGGCGCGAAGAATGGGAGATCGAGCACCGCCACAACGGCTTCAACCGCCTCTTGCAGACGCTGCGAGCCCCGGACTTCGTCAACGTGGCTTTCTGGGTGCACGACATACGTCGCCGTCGCCGCTTGAAGGATCACAGCCGTTTCAGCCAGAGCTTCAACCAGCAGATGTCCGATGCCTATTACGAGGCCTTGTCGACGCAAAAGCTGATGCAGAACGAGTTGTACCTGACCATGCTGTACCGGCCTATCGTCAGCGGCAAACGCTTCGCGGAAAAATCCAGCGATATCGGACGCCTGGAGTCACAGCAGCTCGACGCCGTAAACACCATGCTGGAACTGGCCGGCAATGTGGAAGCCGTGCTCAAGGATTACGCGCCGTACCGGCTCGGCATGTACGAGGCGGCTAACGGCGTGGTGTTCTCCGAAGCGCTGGAACTCTACGGCTATCTGCTCAATCGGATCGACGAGCCGGTGCCGGTACTTGACGCACCGGTCTACAACTACCTTGCCGTGAGCAAGCAGCGCTTCTCGGCCAAAACCGGCGATTTCGTCATCACCACGCCGGAAGGCAAGAACCACTTCGGCGCCATCCTCAACATCAAGGAATACACCGACAGCACCTACCCGGGCATCCTCAACGGGCTGAAGTACCTGGATTTCGAGTACGTCATCACCCACTCCTTCAGCCCCATGGGTCGGCAGGACGCGCTCAAGGCGCTGGATCGCACCAAGGGCATGATGGTGTCCTCCGGCGACAAGGCCTTCAGCCAGATCGCGGAGCTGGATCACGCCATGGACCAGCTGGCCTCAGGCAACTTCGTGCTGGGCGAGTACCACTTTTCCATCGCGATCTACGCATCAAGCCAGGAAGCGCTTTCGCAGCAGATCGCCACCACGCGCGCAGAGCTTTCCAACGCGGGTTTCGTGTCGGTGAAGGAGGATCTTGCCGTCACCGCGGCGTTCTACGCACAGTTTCCGGGCAACTGGAAATACCGCACCCGGCTGGCGAACGTCAGCTCGCTCAACTTCCTGGGGTTGTCGCCCCTGCACAACTTCGCCACGGGCAAGAAAGAAAACAACCCCTGGGGCAGCTGCGTCACCACCCTGCAGACCACCAACGGTCAGGCCTACCACTTCAACTTCCACGCCACCCATCCGGCGGAGAACTCGCTGGGCGAGAAGGCCATCGCCAACACCATGGTCATCGGCAAGTCCGGTACCGGCAAAACCGCGCTGATCAACTTTCTGCTCAGCCAGGTGCAGAAGCTCGAGCCGTCGCCAACCATCTTCTTCTTCGACAAGGACCGCGGCGCGGAGATCTTCGTGCGCGCCTGCGGCGGCAACTACCTTGCGCTGGAAAACGGCAAACCCACCGGGTTCAACCCGTTTCAGTGCGAACACAACGAAGCCAACGTTCAGTTTCTCGCCGAGCTGGTCAAGGTGATGGTGGGCAAGAGCGTCTACAGCTCGCGCGAGGAAGAGGACATCTTCCGCGCCGTCGAAAGCATCCTCGACACCCCGATGCATCTGCGCACCATGACCAATTTCCAGAAAAGCCTGCCCAACATGGGCGATGACGGCCTTTTCATCCGCATGCGCAAGTGGACTGCCGGCAATTCGCTGGGCTGGGTCTTCGACAACCCCGTCGACACCATCGACCTGGAGAAAGCCAACATCATCGGCTTCGACTACACCGAGCTGATCGACAACCCCGAAGCGCGCGTGCCCGTCATCAACTACCTGTTGCACAGGCTGGAAGCGCTCATCGACGGCCGCCCGCTCATCTACGTCATGGATGAATTCTGGAAGATTCTGGATGGCAAGGGTGGCCTCAAGGACTTTGCCAAGAACAAGCAGAAGACCATCCGCAAGCAGAACGGCCTGGGTATCTTCGCCACCCAGAGTCCCGAGGACGCGCTCGCCAGCGACATCGCGGCTGCCCTCATCGAGCAAACGGCCACCATGATCCTGCTGCCCAACCCCAATGCCAGCCGCGACGACTACGTTGGTGGGCTGAAGCTGACAGACGCCGAGTACCAGGTCGTCGTAAGTTTGGACGAGCGCTCGCGTTGCTTCCTGGTCAAGCAGGGCCACGCCAGCGCGGTCTGCCAACTCAACCTGCGCGGAATGGACGATGCCCTGGCCGTGATTTCAGCCTCCACCGACAACATCGAGATCATGCATGAGGTGCTCTCACAGCGGGCGGAGGCAGAGGGCGTGTCCGTCGACGCGCTCAGGCCGGAGCAGTGGCTCAGCGATTTCTACGAGAACCGGAAGGGCAGCGGCAAATCGAAACCAGACTTGCCACCTGCTACCAGCCCGGCCCGTGCAGCGTCCGGCATGGCTTCGTGATCCAGCAAACAACCACGAGGGTACGTCATGACCAACTCGCCCATCCACCCGACCATCGCGCGCGCCACGTTGCCGCGCGTGCGCCAGACTGCCAAGGCGCTCCTACTGATTGCTGCTGTCTTCGCCGGCGGCGCTCAGGCTCAGGTCCTGGTCACCGATAGCGTGGCCATCTCCACCGCGGAGGAGGGCTTCAAGTCGCAGCTGGCCCAATCGGTGGAGCAGTACACCAAGCAGGGCATGCAATACGCGAAGCAGATCGAGCAATTCCGGCAGCAGATACTGCAATACGAGCAAATATTGACGTCCATACAGAGCCTGGTCACAGGCGGCATTACGCTTACCTCGGAAAAACTCACGCCGATCAGCGATGCCAGCAACTTCATTCAGCAATCCTGTCCGGGGGCCAGCAGTGGCGGCCTCATGGGGAGCATGATCTCCCTCGTCACGTCCTCCTTCGACGATTCCATTACCAAGAATCAGCAGACCATCTGTGTACAGATTGTCCTGGTGAAAATCGACAAGTACAACAAGACCGTGAAAATGGTCAACGATACCCAACAGTTTGGTCAGGAATTGCAACAAATCACCAGCACATTGAGCAAGATGACCACACAGGGTGATTCGGACAGAGTCACCGCCAACACCGCGGCGCACAGCGAGCAACTCGCCTGGGAAATGCAGGACTGGCAAAGTCAGGTGAAAAAGGACGACGCCATTATCTCAGCGCTGGAGCAGCAACAAGGCATTCTGGCCAAAATGGCCCTGAACGGCCATCACACCATCCTGGGCAACGTAGTGCAGGCCGCCGCATTCGCCAAGGCTTTCGATTGACGCAAACAGCGGCCTGACAGTAGGCCATGGCAACACAGCATTTCAACTTGGCCGGGGCCGCGTGCACATGATTTATTTCGTCCTTATCTACAATTGGCTGCACGACAAGATCGACAGTTTCGGGGCCAATCTGATGGGCGCCGTGACCAGTTGGATGACGGCCCTCGCCCTGACCCTGGTCACCATCTGGATCATGATCCAAGGCTATCGCCTGATCACCGGCCAGTCGCGCGAGTCGATGATTGGCCTGGTGACCAGCATGGTGCGGGTGGTGGTGATCGTCGCCGTCGCCACCACCGTCGGCGCCGCGGGACACAACCTGCATACCCTCGTCACCACCGAGCTGACCACCGACATCAATCAATTGTTCACCGGCGACGACACCACGCTGGCACAGACCATCGACAAGAACCTCGCCTACACCCAACTGGCCATGGCGGCCATCGACACCGTACAGATACCGCCAGGCGATACCGAAAGCGCTTCAAGCAAGGCCCGCGCGCAGGCGTTTGCCACCTTTGGCACCGCCAGTCCGCCCATGGCCGCTGCCGCCATGCTGCTGCTCTACGAAATCACCCTCGCCCTGGTGATCGGCCTGGCGCCTCTGTTCATCATGTGCCTGATCTTCGAGCAGACCAAGGGCCTGTTTCAGAAATGGCTGCTCTACGGCATCGGCACCCTGTTCTCGATGGGCGTGCTGGCCTTCATGAGCTCGCTGGTATTGCAGCTCACGCTGAACGTCGCCAAGGCACTCTGGGCCGCCGGCATCATCAATGGCATTACCGGCCTTGGTGCCGAGGGCTTCACCAACCAATCCATGCAGCAAGGAGGCATCGGCCTGCTGATGACCGTGCTGATCGTCTCATCGCCTCCGCTGGCAGCCATGTTCTTCCAGGGAACTGTTGGCAACTTTCTGACTTATTCCGCGTTCGGCATGGGGCACAACAGCAAACCGGGACCGCAGGGACAGCCGCCGGGGAGTTACGCCGTCAGGGAAAGCGCGCCACTAATGGCAAGCGCAGCTCATGCCCACGCCGGAAACCAAAGTGGCACAGGCGGCTTCAGTGATAAAAATATAGGGACGCGCCACTCCATCGTTGCTGGTCCAACTCAACGGGATACTATCCGACATCAACCATCTATTACGAGAGGCTAATCATGAAACCAACCCGTTTGCACTGGTTTCTCATTGGCCTGATGATTTCCACTATCGATGTGGTCCAGGCCGAGGGGAGCTGCCCAGCCGGGTATTACCCAATTGGTGCGCCACAAGGTCAACAAGGTCCACAGGGCTGCGCCCCCATTCCTAATGACAGTCATGAGCAGCAAGCGCCGATCCAGCGCCCTCCGCAATGGGTCGACCGCTGGGGTGCGATCGCCACCTATGAGCCGAATGGAAGCTTTGGTGCGGCTACCAACGAGCCTAGCCAATACGGTGCCGAAAACACGGCGATGGCAATTTGCCACTCGCAACACGGATCGGCATGCAGACTCGAATTATCTTACCGAAATCAGTGTGCGGCGCTGGTTGCGAGCGATAAGGGATATAACACGAACGCCGCGCCTACGGAGAATGAAGCAATTCAGAAGGGACTCAAGATTTGTAACGATGCTGGGAATCCAAACTGTTTTGCCTACTATTCCGCTTGCAGTCTTCCAAAGCGAATTCAGTAGCCTATCTCTTTTTTAGCTGTTCCGCTCCATAGTTGAGACACTTCTTCCGCCCCTTTGCCATATCCAAAGGACACGCCACATCGCGAGCTACTGCGGTGCCGTCGCCGCCGTGAGCGGCAATCGTGTGATCCGTGACAGCTATGGCATCAGCAACTATGCCTGCACGACATCACCCACAACCGTTTTTTCTACTCAGCGTGTAATTTCTCCCTATCCGCATTCAATAGGCGAAAATGAAACCACCACTCGCCTCACTGCTCGCGCTTTCCATCCTCTGCGCAACCAACACATGGGGGCAAAGCTTCAGCGCTTCGCTGCCATCCAATCTCATCCTCTATGCCAAACCTGGCATTGGCGATGGGCAACAATGCTTGGTCGGAGCCCGGACAGACGACGACGGCATGAATGAAAAGCCTGTCGCCTATCTTGAAAAATCATCGAACATCGTGATTTGGCACGTCTCGTTGCCCTTGCCTCCCCACACTTATCAGGCACGAGCGACGCACTGTATCGGTACACCCACCACGCTCTATGTGCTGGTGCAGGGCGACACGCAACCCGAACAATCCTTGTCGCAGACCCTGCTTGAGGTTGTGGTCCTGAACCGTGCAACGGGTGCCGTTACCGCTACCAAGACCATCGAACCACCGAACATCAGTGATGCCCACACGGCATGGGTAGAAGCGGGGGACGGACATTTTTCGGCACAAGGTAAGGACTTGATCGTCACTGGCAGATTCGCGCCACTTTCCAACCGGGACAAACCACAGGAATTTTCATTGAAGGTTCCGCAGAACCTGCATCCTTGACGAAGGCCACACCATGAACGAGAAGGAACGCTTCATTGCCGAGTTGTATTCGGCGGCCATCGAAGTCTCCAAGGAAACCGGCATGGCATGGCAGACCATTCTGGCCCAAGCCGCGCAGGAAACCGGTTGGGGACAACACCAGCTCCCGAGCACCCACAACATCTTCAACATCAAAGCCGACCCCAGTTGGCATGGCCCAAGCCAGACGTTCAGTGTTTGGGAGATCGAAAATGGCCAGAAGGTCTGGAGGAATCAATCCTTCCGCATGTATGGCTCTTACGAAGAAGCCTTGCTGGATCGAGTTGAATACCTGCGCGACAACCCACGCTATGCCAAGGCGGGTCTATTCGATGAGGGCACCAAGGGTGACCTTAAAAATGAAGCCGCCGCTTTGCAGCGAGCAGGCTATGCCACCGACCCGCATTACGCCGAGCGATTGGTGCGCGTGTTCAATAGCCCGACCATGCAGCACGCCATCAAGGAAGCGCAAGCGCTGAAAACGGCCAGGAACCATGCTCCAGACATTCATCCACAGCACGCTGTTTATCCGCATCAACAAGCATGCCTTGCCGAAGGTGCTAAGGGCTCCAACGTCGCTACCCTGCAAGCCGAACTCTCCAAGCTCGGCTATAGCGGCGATCGCGGCCACCCACTCAAAGCAGACGGCGATTTCGGCATCCACACCCGCCACGCTGTAGGACGTTTCCAGCACGACCACCACCTGACCGTAGACGGAAAAGTTGGGCCGCTGACCCGAGGGGCCATGCACTCGGCTTTGCAACAGCGCGCCTCGCCCCCCTCCCTCACGGATGTGCGCCACCCCGACCATGCGTTGTTCACACAGGCGCTAGCCGGTGTACGCGGCCTTGATGCGCAAGGTCAGCCCACCGAGCAGCAGCGCCTCAACCTTGCCGCCGCATTGGTTGTCGAAGCCAGGCACCGGGGTTTGACGCGCATCGACCAGGTTGCTCTTGGCGACGACGGTAGCCATGTCTACATCGCCCAGCGATCGACGTCGTTTATGGAACATACGAAGATCGGTTCCGTAGATACGGTGGCGGCTTTGCAAACACCGGTGGCGCGAAGCTCCGAGCTTGCAGCGTCTACCCGACCGTCGTCAGCCGCGTCGCGGGCTACCGTCGTTCAACCGCCGGCACCGACTCAAACCATGGCCGTGCGATGAGCGCCTCCTAAACCCTGGCTCGCTCGCCATGCACGGCTATCGGCCATGGATGTACCGATCCACAGACCCGCATCGCCGCCATCGCCACCACCCACGCCGCACGCAGTGACGAACCTCACATGGAGCCACCATGAAACGTATTCTCTGCCCCATTCTTGCCTTGGGTATGTCCGTCGGCGCCAACCCGACCCATGCCCAGACTGTTGATCCGTGTAGCGTTTACCTTTGCATGGCCGGCATCTCGGGCGCGGGCGCGAGTGGCGGTCCGGCTTGCACTGCACCCATTGCTTTCTGGCACACCGTTGCGCCTGCCGGCCTCGCCGTTTACGACGAAGAAGGCTTCGACGCACCAGCAAGTCTCGCCGCGCGCCAGACCTACCTGATGACCTGCCCCGGCGCTCAGGTGTCAAGCAACGCAGGCATCCTCAGCGCCATCATCGCCGAGTGGGGTAGCGTTCCTTGAGAGGAGCGCCCAGCTCACTGGCCTGAGTCTCTCGATTTGACACCCAAGCACGGACTCTCCCTGCTTCTCGCTGGGAGTTTCCGCAGCCCCTGATGCGATGGGCGGGCCGGGGAATCCGCCCGGGCTGCAGAAAGGGTTCGGCGTTAAACTTGGCCGATGCCGCTCGCCCCCACTCTGCTCGCCAGTCTTTGTTCCATCCTCCCCACCGATGCCCTCGCCGTCGGCGAAGCCGAGCGCATCGCCTATTCCTATGACAACTCGCGCCGGCATGCCTTGCCGGATGCGGTGGTGTTTCCGACGGAGCATGCGCAGGTGGAGGCGCTGATGCAGGCGTGCCGTGCGCACGGCGTGCCGGTGATCGCGCGGGGGCGTGGCACCAACACTACCGGGGCCACGGTGCCGGTGGCTGGTGGTGTGGTGGTGAGTTTCGAGCGGATGAACCGGATCGTGCGGATCGATCCGGACAATCGCCTGGCCGTCGTGGAACCGGGGGTGCTGAACGCGGATTTGCAGAAGGCGCTGGCGCCGCACGGTTTCTTCTGGCCGCCGGACCCGAGCTCCGCGCCGTGGTGCAGCGTGGGTGGCAACCTGGCGTGCAACTCGGCAGGGCCGCGCGCGGTGAAGTACGGCACGCCACGCGAGAACACGCTGGGCTTGCGCGCGGTGGCGGGCAGTGGCGAGGGCTTTCGTTGCGGCACCTACACCAGCAAGGGCACGACGGGTTACGACCTGACGCGGCTGCTGATCGGCTCCGAGGGCACGCTGGCGCTGATCACCGAGGCCACGTTGAAGCTCACCCCGAAACCCTCCGCGGTGCGCACGTTGCGGGCGACCTATCGCGACGTGGGCAGCGCGGCGCGAGCGGTGGCGCGGATCATGGCGCAGCCGGTGACGCCGTGCGCGCTGGAGTTCATCGACGACGTGGCGTTGAAACTGGCGCATGCGCACGGTGGCGACAGCGTGCCGCTGGCCGGCGCGATGCTGATGATCGAGGTGGACGGCGAACCGGCCACGCTGGACAGCGCCGTCGACGCGGTGGCTGCGGCCGCACGCGGCGACGGGCTGGAAGAATTGAGAGTGGCGCAGGGCGCCGATGAAACGCGCGCGCTGTGGGCCGCACGCAAGGCGCTGTCGCCGGCGCAGCGCACGATCTCGCCCAACAAGATCAACGAAGACGTGGTGGTGCCGGTCAGCCATCTGCCCACGCTGGTCGACGGGATCAAACGGTTTGCGGCGAAGCACGATGTGCTGATCGTGACGTTTGGCCACGCGGGCAACGGCAACCTGCACGTGAACCTGTTGCCGCGCGACGAGGCCGAACGCAAGCGCGCGCATGCCTGCCTGGCGGAGGTGTTTGCGCTGGTGATCGAGCTGGAGGGCACGCTGTCGGGCGAGCACGGCATCGGCCTGGCGAAGCGTGAGTTCATGCCGCTGGCGGTTCCGGCCACCACGCTGGAACTGATGCGCAACGTCAAGGCGGCGTTCGATCCCGATGGCATCCTCAACCCGGGCAAATTGTTGCCGTGAGCACGGCGTTGCCCACGAAACTGGAGCGCCTGCTTCGCGAGATTCGTGCCTGCCAGATCTGCGCCGCCCACCTGCCGCATGGCCCGCGACCGGTGCTGCAGGCATCGGCGACGGCGCGCTTGCTGATCGTGAGCCAGGCGCCGGGACGCAAGGTGCATATGAGCGGCGTGCCGTTCGACGATGTCAGTGGCGATCGTTTGCGCGAGTGGATGCAGATCGATCGCGACACGTTTTATGACGCCAGCCGCGTGGCGATCGTGCCGATGGGCTTTTGTTTTCCCGGCAGTGCGCACGGCGGCGATCTGCCGCCGCGGCCGGAGTGTGCGCCCACGTGGCATCCGCGACTGCTGCCGTTGCTGAGCCAGGTGCAACTGACCCTGGTGATCGGGCAGTACGCGCAGATGGGCTTGCTTGGCGCACCCCGTGGCACCCGGCTGACCGATACCGTGCAGCGCTGGCGCGACTATCTGCCGAGCGGGCGATTGCCGCTGCCGCACCCCAGCCCGCGCAACCGGCCCTGGGTGATGCACAACCTGTGGTTCGAGGCGGAGCTGCTGCCGGTATTGCGCCGGCGCGTGGCCGCCGCGCTGGCGCCGCCACGCTGAAGCGGGCCTTGCATCACCCGCATAGCTCGTCATTCCAGCAGAAGCTGGAATCCAGTACCGCTGCTTTTCAGAGGACTGAAGTCGCTGGATTCCGGCTTGCGCCGGAATGACGGAGTTTTTCGAGACCCCTTGAAGCGACACCACTGCGCTGCGGCGCGCCTTGCCGGTTTCGGGCCGCTTCTCTAACCTCCAAAATTTTATGGCGTGTGCCGGATATCAGATGAGCATCAAGCTGCGCCTCGTGGCCATGAACTTCCTGCAGTTTTTCGTGTGGGGGGCGTGGCTGATCACCATCGGCGCCTACTGGTTCCAGTACCGCCACTGGTCGGGCGCGCAGTTCGGCGCGATCTTTTCCACCATGGGTATCGCCGCGCTGTTCATGCCCTCGCTGATGGGCGTGATCGCGGATAAATGGCTCAACGCGGAAAAACTCTACGGCCTGCTGCACATCAGTGGCGCGGTGGTGTTGTTCATGGTGCCGACCATTGATGACCCGAACACGCTGTTCTGGGTGATGTTGCTCAACATGATGTGCTACATGCCGACCCTGTCGCTGGCAATCACCGTGGCCTACAACGCGTTGAAGGAAAACGGCGCCGACGTGGTGCGCGTGTTTCCGCCGATCCGGGTGTGGGGCACGATCGGTTTCATCGCCGCGATGTGGACGGTGAGCCTGCTGCACCTGGAAACCTCCGGCGGCCAGTTCCGCGTGGCGGCCGCGGCCGCGTTGCTGCTGGGGCTTTACGCGTTCACCCTGCCGCCCTGCCCGCCGCGCCTGCGCAGCACGGCGCGGCGTTCGTGGGTGGATGTGCTGGGGCTGACCGCGTTCAGCCTGTTGCGCAACCGCAAGATGGCGGTGTTCTTTGTTTTCGCGATGCTGCTCGGTGCGGCCCTGCAGTTGACCAATGCCTACGGCGACACCTTCCTGCACGACTTCGCCAACGTCGACGCGTACCGGGGCCTGCTGGCGGTGCGTTATCCGGCGATCATCATGTCGATCTCGCAGGTATCCGAAACGTTGTTCATCCTGGCGATTCCATTCTTCCTGAAACGCTTCGGCATCAAGACGGTGATGCTGATCAGCATGGTGGCGTGGGTGCTGCGTTTCGGCCTGTTCGCCTATGGCAACCCGGGCAATGGGCTGTGGATGATCGTGATGTCGTGCATCGTATACGGCATGGCGTTCGACTTTTTCAACATCTCCGGCTCGCTGTTCGTCGAGGGGCAGAGCGACCCGTCCATCCGCGCCAGCGCGCAGGGCCTGTTCATGCTGATGACCAACGGCATCGGCGCGATCCTGGGCAGCTCGATCAGCGGCTGGATCATCGATTTGTGGTTCACCGCCGCGGACGGCGCCAAGGACTGGCGCGGCATCTGGCTGACCTTCGCGGCCTACGCGCTGGTGGTGGCGGTGCTGTTCATGATCTTTTTCAAGCACCGGCATCATCGCGAGGGCGAGGCGGTGCCGCTGCCGCCGGAAGGCACGCTGCGGGTCTGAGCTGCGACCGCCGATCCAGCGCTGCCGCTACAATGGGCGGATGCGTATCGGCCCCTACCTGATCGACCCGCCGGTGGTGCTCGCCCCCATGGCGGGCGTCACCGACAAGCCGTTTCGGCTGCTGTGCAAGCGGCTGGGCGCGGGTCTTGCCGTGTCGGAGATGACCACCGCCGATCCGCGCCTGTGGCATACGCGCAAGTCGCTGCAGCGGATGGATCACGACGGCGAGCCTGAACCGGTCAGCGTGCAGATCGCCGGTTACGACCCCACGATGCTGGCCGAGGCGGCGCGCTTCAACGTGGCCAACGGCGCGCAGCTGATCGACATCAACATGGGTTGCCCGGCGAAAAAGGTCTGCAACGTGTGGTCCGGCTCCGCGCTGCTGCAGGATGAGCCGTTGGTGGCGCGCATCGTGAAAGCGGTGGTGGGCGCGGTCGAGGTGCCGGTGACGTTGAAGATCCGCACCGGCTGGAACCGCGACAACCGCAACGCGCTGACCATCGCCCGCATCGCCGAGGACGCCGGCATCGCCGCGCTGGCCGTGCACGGTCGCACCCGCGCCGACAAATACGAAGGCAAGGCAGAGTACGACACCATCGCCGCGGTGAAGGCGGCCGTGCGCATTCCCGTACTGGCCAATGGCGACGTATGCTCGCCGCAGCAGGCGAAACACGTACTCGACGTCACCGGCGCCGATGCGGTGATGGTCGGCCGCGGCGCGCAGGGCCGGCCGTGGATCTTCCGCGAGATCGCCCATTACCTGGCCACCGGCGAACTGCTGCCCGAGCCGACGCCGGCCGAGGTCGCCACGATCCTGCTGGGCCATCTCGACCAGCTTTATGCGTTCTACGGTGAGCAGCAGGGTGTGCGCATCGCGCGCAAGCATCTGGGCTGGTATGCGAAGGATCGCCCCGAGAATGCCGCCTTTCGTCAGGTGGCCAACCGGGCGGAAACCGCCAGCGAGCAACTGCGCCTCACGCGCGATTATTTCGCCGCGCTTGGTGACGCCAGCGCGCTGGTGGCCTGAGGTATCAATCGGTGCCGGCAGGCACCCAATGCCGGTGCAACCGCTGCGCCAGCGCATCCAGCAGGAAACCCAGCGCGCCGATCAGCACGATCGCGGCCATCAGCTCCGAATAGGCCAGCCGGTCGCGGGTGTCGAGGATGAAATAGCCCAGGCCGGAGCTGACGCCCAGCATTTCGCAGGGAATCAGCAGGATCCAGATCATGCCGATGGCCACCCGCACGCCGGTGAGCACGTGGCCCAGGATGCCGGGCACCACGATGCGCCACAGGATCTCGCCACGGGTGGCGCTGAGGCTGCGCGCCAGCAGCAACCAGCGCGGGTTGAGTTGGCGCACGCCCGCGGAGGTATTGAGGATGATCGGCCACACCGCCGTGATGGTCAGCAGGAAATAGATCGGCGCATCGCCAATGCCGAAGATCATCACCGCGATCGGCATCCACGACAGCGGCGAGATCATGCGCAGGAACTGGAACGCGCCACTGGTGCCGCTGTCCAGCGCGCGCGAACTGCCCACCGCCACGCCGATCGGCACGCCCAACGCCAACGCCGCCAGCAGGCTCACCATCACGCGCTTCAGGCTGGTCAGCGTGTGGCGGGTCAGTTCGTTGCGGGCCAGCAGGTCGTACAGGCTGTGAAAGGTATCGCCGGGGCTCAGCGCGCCGGCCAGCGGCATGCTCTTGCCCAAGGCATGAATGCCCAGCGACCACAGCACCAGCAGCACGAACAGGCCGAACAGGCTCAGCCCGATGCGGGCGCTGGAACGGTGGAGGGGAATGCTTGTTGCGTTCATGGAGTTGCAGCCTGCATGCGGACGCCGCGCCATGCGGCGAGCGGCGGCGGCATGGCGTTACGGGTTCAGGTGGTGATGTGTTCTTGGCGGGTGAAACCTTCGGGCAGACCGAAGGCCGTCATGCCGCCCAGCCCAGCGATCGCCTTCTTCACGAAGCGGTCGTCGACCAGGTCTCGCGCCACGAAGGCGGGGTCCAGCCCGGCCAGAAACTCGTTCTTGCCCTCGACATAGGTGGTCTTGAGCATCGACACCAGGGTTTCGGTGTAGCTGGGGAACGGGTACGGCTGGAAGTCGATGCGGTGCTGCTTCCACTCCGGATGGTGGATCGCACCCGACGCGATGTAGGCCGCGTCATCGGACGGCGGCGGCGCCAGCACCTTGGCCAGCGTTTCGTAGCTGTGCGGGGTGTAGTGGTCGGCGGCGTCCTTGGCCAGCAGATGCGAGGTGTCGTCGCGATGGTCGCGTGCCCAGGCCTGCGCCTGCACGATGCCGTTGACCACTTTCTGCGACCACTCGGGGCGCTCGTTCAGATCGCGCTCGTGCATCTGCACCACGCAGCAGGCGTGATCCTTCCATACGTCGCCAGTGAAGCGCAGCACTTTGCCGACCTTGAGTATCTCGGCCAGCGCCACGAAGGGTTCTGCCACGATGTAGGCGGAAATCTGCCCGCCGGCCAGCGCCGGCAGCATGTCCGACGGCGCCATCACCACCAGCTTGACCTGTTTGGGCCCGGGCGTGCCGCTGCCGATGGACTCGATGCCGCGGGCTTTCAGCAGATGCTGCAGCACCACGTTGTGCACCGAATACCAGAACGGGATCGCCACCGTGGTGCCGGCCAGGTCGTCGAGCTGCTGGACGTCCTTCTTGACCGTCATCGCCAGCGCGGAGCCGCAGACATGGTTCCACGCCACCACCTTCGCCGGCGCCTTGCTGCCGTAGCGCGCCCAGACCGTCATCGGCGACAGCATGTGCACCACGTTCACCTGGCCGCTGAGAAAGGCCTCCACGATCTGCGCCCAGCTGCGGAACATGCGCGGCTTTTCCACCGACAGCTCCTGCTTCTGGAACAGGCCGCGCTGATGCGCCACCAGCAGTGGCGTGGCGTCGGTGATGGGCAGGTAGCCGATCCGCACCGGTGCATCGGGCTCGGCCGCCACGGCGCGCTCGAAACCCTGCAGCAACGGCAGCGCGCCGGCCACGGTGAACATCGCCGAAAGCTTGAGGAAGCGGCGGCGCGAGGCGTTGCTGTCGGAATCGTGGTCTGTGGTCATGACGGCTCGATGATTGGATGGGTGCCGAGGGGTTGCGGAAGAAAATCACCGCGGTGATTCTCTTCCGTCGCTCACGCCACGGCGCGCTGGAGTTCGGCGGGTGGCGAGCCGGCGCGGCGAGCCTCGCGCAGCGCCTGCACGATCTCCACGCGAACCCGGGTCAGTTCGGCGGCGACGGCATCGCGCGGATGCGGCTGCTCGATGCGCCACTCGCCGATCAGCCCGCCCGGCTGGCCGCCCAGCAGCACGATACGGTCGGCCAGCACCAGCGCCTCGTCGATGTCGTGGGTCACCAGCACCGCTGCCGTCTTGTGCCGCGCGGTGATCTGCTGCAACAGCGTCTGCATGTCGCCGCGGGTGATTTCATCCAGCGCGCTGAACGGCTCATCCAGCAGCAGGATTTCCGGTTGGCGCGCCAGGCTGCGCGCCAGCGCCACGCGCTGCGCCATGCCGCCGGACAACTCGCTGGGGTAGTGGCCCAGCGCGTGCTGCAGGTCGACCTCGGTGATCGCATCGCGCACCCGCTCGCGCCGTGTCTTTGCATCGAGCACGGGCTGATGGCGGAAATCCAGGCCGAAGCCCACATTCTCCTCCAGCGTCAGCCACGGCAGCAGGCACGGGTCCTGAAACACCAGGCCCACGCGCGGATGCGGCCCCTTCAGCGATTCACCGTGCACCCGCACGCCGCCGTTGTCCGGCGCCTGCAGCCCTGCCAATACGCGCAACAACGAGGATTTGCCGACGCCGCTGGGACCGAGCACGGCCACCACCTCGCCCGCCTTCAGCTGCAGCGAGAAATCGCGCAGCACCACGTTGGTCGCGCGCCCGGCATGGCCGTAGCTCAGCGCGATGTGGCTGGCTTCCAGCACGGCGGGATGCAGCATTGGGGTGGGCTTGCTCATGCTTGCACTCAATTCGGTACCAGGAAGAAATCGTCCTTGCTCACGCCGCAGTCCGGGCAGCTCCAGTCATCGGGAATCGATTCGAACGGCGTACCCGGCGCGATACCGTCCTCGGGCATGCCTTCCGCCTCGTCGTACACGAAGCCGCATGGCCCGCACATCCACTTCGCCATTACGCGGCCTCGGCTTGCTGTTGCCGCTGCTCGAGATCGCGGATTTCCTTGCGCAGATGCTTCAGCGCCGGCGTCACGATGGCCACGAAAACCGCCTCGCGCAGCTGGCGCTGGGCTGGGTGGCGCATCAGGTAACCACGCGCACCCGCATGCAGCACCGCCGAGTTGGCCGCACGCAAGGCCAGCTCCGACGCGGCCGCGCGCAGCTTCAGCACCGGCAGGATGGCGACTGCGCCGGCCTGCGCCTGGCGCGACAGCGCATCGGCTTGCGTCTGCAGCGCCACCAACTCGGCCTGCAGATCGGCTTCCTGGTCGTCCAGCAGAGCATTCACGTGCGCATGGGTGACGTTGCTTTCGCGCAGCGTTTTCAAACAGCCCTCGACCACGCCGAAGCCCATGCCTGCCTGACCCAGCACGAAGCCGGCCTTGATCCGCGCCATGAAGGCCTCGAACTGTTCCGGATGCGCCAGCACGCTGTCGGCGCCCACCGCCACGTTCTTGAAACGCAGGTTGAGCGTGCTGGTGCCTTCCATGCCCGAGAAATCGGGGCACGGGTGCAGCTCCAGCCCTTGCGCACGGCCTTCCACGGCGAACATCAGGTAACCGCCGCCTTCGACCGCCGCGGCCACGATCACCAGGTTGTCGGCGCCGGCATTGGACACCCACGGCAGCACGCCGTTGACCACATAACCGTTGCCATCGCGACGCGCGTCGAGACGGATCTTCTCGATCCCGGCCAGATGCTTCACCGCATTGGACATGCCGGTACCCGCCAGCAGCGAGCCGCTGGCGACCTTGTCCAGATAGCGCTGCCGCACCGCGGCCGAAGGCGCATGTTGCAGGTACCAGGCGCAGGTGGACTGGCACCACACCAGGAACGCGGTGGAGCCGCAGACGCGGCCCACCTGCGTGGTGATGGCGATCTGCCGCGGGAGGTCGAGCGCATACGCATCCGTGCCGGTCGCGCCGAAACCGCCCAGCTTGCCCAGCTCACGCATGAAGTCGACCGGATAGAAGCCTTCGCGGTCGATGCTGTCGGCCAGCCGCGACAGCGACGCGTCGACCAGCGTGGCGATCGCCTGCAATGACGGGTTGTGGTTTTCGGACGGGCTCATGCCGTTCCCTCCGCTGATGACTCAGGCGTACGGTTGCAATTCGGGGTTGATCGGGGTCTTCGCCAGGTTGTTGGCGTAGTTGCACAGCGTGGCCAGGCTCACGCCCAGCACCACTTCCAGCGCCTGGCCCTGGCTGTAGCCGGCGGCAAGGAACGCCTGCAGTTCGTCGTCGGACACCTGGCCACGCTCCTCGATCACGGCCAGCGTGAACAAGGCCAGCGCGTTGAGCTTCGGGTCATCCAGCGCCTGCTTGGCGCGCAAGGCCTCCAACAGGGGCTCGGGCATCTGCAGCTTCTTGCGCGCGATGGCGGTGTGGCCGGCCACGCAGAAGCCGCAGCCGTTGCGGGCGGCGGCGGTGATCTGGATCACCTCGCGCTCGGTATCGGTGAGGCTGGTGCGCGCATTGATGGCGCTGACGGTCTGGTAGGTCTCGATAGCGGTGGGCGCATTGGCCAGCACACCCAGAAGATTGGGCACGAAACCGCTGTTTTTCTTGGCGGCGGCGAGGCGCGGGGCGGCTTCTTCCGGGGCGCTCTCGATGGTCTGGATGGCAATGCGGCTCATGGACTTACCTTTGCTTATAGACGGCTAGACGTCCGTCCACCTTATCCTGCGGATCGCCGTATCACAAAGGATCGGTTTCCATGTGCTTATAACCAACGGGCATGGTCGTGGCGGTGGGCGACGAGTAACGGGCAACGGCCCGGACGGAATTGACATGGATCATTGATTCGCCCCTTCCGCACATCTATCCTGCGCTCGCTGGTTCAGATATCTCTCTATTCGAATAGAAAGATATATGGCAGGGAATCCCGGTCCTGAAGCCGGAGCTGCCCCGCAACGGTAGGTGGACGCGACGTTTTGAGACGCGTCCACGAGCCCGAATACCTGCTCCAGCCGGAAGCGTTCGCGTTTCCGCCCGACTTGGTCCGCGCGCGGCATGCCGCTACCGGACCGATCGCCCGCGGGGGCGAAGGTCGCGGGGCGGCACAGGCCCCTACCCCTTCGTTCCTCTTTGCTCACTGTCTGCAAGAGGAATCTTCTACATGTCACAGGTCACCTACTCCGGCTTTCCGCGCATCGGCTTGAAACGCGAGCTCAAACGCGCGCTGGAATCCCACTGGCGCGGCGAAATCACCGCCGACGCCCTGCAAGACGCGGCCCGCGAGTTGCGCCAGCGCCACTGGCGGCTGGCTTCCAAAGCCGGTGCCGACGTCGTCCCCTGCAACGATTTCAGCCTCTACGACCACGTGCTGGACACGGCGGTGTTGTTCGACGCCATCCCGGACCGCTATCGCCCGGTGTTCGCATCTGGCCATCTGGACGGCTATTTCGCCATGGCGCGCGGACACAAGCGCAACGGCCACGACCTGCACGCTCTGGAAATGACCAAGTGGTTCGACACGAATTACCACTACCTCGTGCCTGAACTTCAGGCGGGCCAGCAGTTCCGCCTGGCCGGCGACAAACCCGTGGCCGAATTTCTCGAAGCGCGGGCGCTGGGACATCAAGCGCGGCCGGTGCTGCTGGGCCCGGTTTCGTTCCTGCTGTTGGCCAAGACGGTCGACGGCAGCGACCGGCTGGCGCTGCTAGACGCGCTGCTGCCGGCTTACGTCGAACTGCTCGCCAAGCTGGCCGCCGCGGGCGCGACTTGGGTGCAACTGGACGAACCGTGCCTGGTGCTGGATCTTGATGAGGAGGCGCGTGCTGCCTACCGCCGCGCGTATGGCACCTTGGCCGCCGCGGGCAGGCCCAAAATTCTGCTGGCCAGCTATTTCGGGGCGCTGGGCGACAACCTGCCGGTAGCCGCATCGCTGCCCGTCGACGGCCTGCATGTCGACCTGGTACGGGCGCCAAGCCAACTCGACGCCGTGCTGGATGCCCTATCACCGACGCAAGTGCTCAGTGCCGGCGTCATCGACGGCCGCAATATCTGGCGCAGCCTGCCGGACCAGGTATTGCCGCTGCTGCGCAAGGCCGGATCGCGGTTGGGCGGCGAGCGGTTGTGGCTGGCGCCGTCGTGCTCGCTGCAGCACGTGCCGATCGATCTGGAGGCGGAAACCGCGCTCGATCCGACGCGCCGCGCCACGATGGCATTCGCGCGCCAGAAGCTGGAAGAGCTGCGCACCTATGCCGATGCCCTGGCCGAGCAGCCCGAGGCCACCGCCGCACTGGCCGCGCAGCAGAGGCTCTTGGACGCCCACGCCCAATCGGAAGGTGTCGTGGATGCCGGCGTGCGCGCACGGCTGCGTGCCCTCAGTCCGCAAATCGCGCTGCGTCGTTCGTCCTATGCCACCCGCCATGCCGCCCAGGCCGAGACGCTGAACCTGCCACCGCTGCCGACCACCACGATCGGCTCGTTCCCGCAGACCGACGACCTGCGCAAGGCCCGCGCCGCCCATCGCAGCGGCAAGCTCGGCGACATTGCCTACGACGATTTGCTGAAATCGGAAATCGCCCGCGTGGTGCGCTTCCAGGAAGCCATCGGGCTGGACGTGCTGGTCCATGGCGAGCCCGAGCGCAACGACATGGTCGAGTACTTCGGCGAACAGATGGACGGCTATCTGTTCACCAAGCTGGGCTGGGTGCAGAGCTACGGCTCGCGCTGCGTGAAGCCGCCGGTGATCTGGGGCGACATCGTGCGGCCGGCGCCGATGACGGTGGCCTGGTCCAGCTATGCGCAGTCGCTTACCGCCAAGCCGATGAAGGGCATGCTGACCGGCCCGGTGACGATGCTGCAATGGT
>JBIQMK010000012.1:0-28094 GCA_044463365.1 Rhodanobacter sp.
GGCATGCCGGCGGTTTCCGCCAGGTAGCGCGTCTGGTTGAGGAAGCCCGAACGCAGGCTGCCGGCGTCGGCCTCCTGCAGCCCGATCACGTCGAACTGCGGCAGCACCTCGGCCAGCCGGTCCAGGTTGTCCATCTTGCTGCGCCCGGGCAGCACCGCGCTGATGCTGCGGGTCACGTATTCGCGGTAGCGCTGCACGCTGCCGCCGGCCAGGATGTTGCAGCTGAGCAGGCGCAGCCGGCGTTCGGTGCCGCTGGCCATGCTGCTGTCGGAAGGTACGGCGCGAGTCATCGCATCACATCAGTGGAAGGAAGGCGGTTGGCGTGGTCGATGCTGTGCCAAGCATGTATCAGCGAACGTGAACGCGTGCGCCGCCGGCCGGGCCTACTTCTTTGCGGCCAGCTCGCGCTTGGCCAGCCACAGCGCCACCGCGGCCATTTCTTCCTGCGTCTTCACCCCGGTGATGCGGTACTTGCCGTCGACCACGATGGTGGGCGTGCTGTCCACCTGCCAGTGCCGGATCAGGTCCAGATCGCTTTTCATGGCAGCCGTGGCCGCGTCGGAATTGGCGACGCGCAGGAATTCGGCGCGGTCCACGCCCTGGCGCGCGTAGAAGTCGGCCAGATCCTCCAGCGAGTTGATCGGGTAATTCTGCTTGAACTTGGCGTCAAACAGCGCCAGGTGCGTGCGCTCGGCCACGCCCAGCTGTTTGGCGGCGTAATAGGCGCGCGCATACGGCAGCCATTCCGCGCTGAACGGCGCGGGCAGCAGCTTGAACGTCACGCCGGCCGGCAGCTCCTTGCGCAACTTGTCGGCCAGCGGCGCGAAGTGGGCGCAGTGCACGCAGCCGTAGGAGAAGACCTCCACCACCTCGACCTTGCCGTCGTTGCTGAGCCGCCGGTTCGGCGCGGGCAGCGTGACGTACTCCGAGCCCTCGGTATAAGGCGCGGGTGTGGCGGGGCCGGGCTGCGCGGTGCAGGCGGCGGTGAGCATGAGGCCGGCGGCCAGGGTCAGTACGCGCAAGCGGGAAAACATCGTCATGTGACCTCTCGATGGTGATGGCCTCGCGGCCGCCTCGAATGCTCGGGGTTTACTTGCCGGCGGTTTCCTTGGCCACCAGCCAGCGGGTCAGTTCGACCGTCTGCGCATAGCCGCCGGCGCTGCCGACGGTATAGCGGTACTTGCCGTTGACCACCATGGTGGGCGTCTGTTCAATGCCCAGCGCCTTCACGCGCTCGTCGGCGCGCTTCATCTTCAGATTGGTGGCGAACGAGGCGGCCACCGCCTCGAATTCCTTCGGGTCCACGCCGAACGGCGCGTAGACCTTGGCCGCGTCGGCGATCGTGGGCAGCGCGCTGGCGGGCTTGAGGCCGGTGCCGGCGGGGTTCATCGCGCTCAGCTCGCGGGTTTTCCACACCGCGTCGTACATGGCGTCATTGCCCTTTTCGGCCACGCCCAGCGCCTGCGCGGTGAAATACGCGCGCTGCAGCATCACCCAGTTTTCCGGCGGGTTGAACGAGGCCGGCAGATAGGTCATCACCGCATTGGCGGGCAGGCTGGCGGCGATCTGGTTGGCGGTGGAATGGAAGGCGTTGCAGGCCGGGCAGCCGTAGGAAAAGACTTCGGTGACCTCGATCTTGCCCGGGTGGCTGGTGGGCTGGGCCGGTTCGATCAGGAAGTAGTTCTTGCCTTCGATCCACTTGCCGTCATCGACGAACGGCGCCGCGTTGCCGGCGACGGTGGCGGCTGCCGCAGGCTGGTCCGGGTTTTCCGGTGCGGGCGCGGTACTGGCCACGGCGGGGGCCATGATCGTGGTGGTGGTCACTGCCGGCGCTGGCGCCGCGCTGGCCGCTGCCGTCGGCGCGGCAGCGGTGGCGGCTGCCACGGGAGCGGCGGGCGGAGCGCTCGTGTCGCTGGAGTTGCTGCAGGCCGCAAGGGCGAACAGGGCGGCGCAAAGAAGCGGCAGACGTTTCAACATGGATCACCTCGACGGGAGTGGCGCCACGGGAGCGAGCGCCAGGGTGGGGGCCCAAACCGAAAGCGCCGGCACAGGGCCGGCGCGCGGGGAATCAGGGTTGGGTGGTCGATTCGGTGTCGGCGCTGTGCAGCCCTTCAATGTAGCTGGCCAGCGCGGCGATGTCCTTGGCGTCGAGTTTGGCGGCGATCGACGGCATGATCTTGGCGCGGGCATCGTCGCCCCACGTGGTGCCGTCGTGCCAGGCCTTCAGCGTGGCTTCCACATACTGCGCATGCTGGCTGGCCAGGTGCGGATACATCGCGCCGGGGTTGCCGCTGCCGTCGATCGAGTGGCAGGCCATGCAGGCCGGGATGTCGCGGCTGGAATCGCCCTGGCGGTAAAGCTTCTCGCCATGCTCGACCAGCGCCTGATCGGCCACGCCGGGCAGCGGCTTCTTGGTGGCGAAGTAGGCGCCCAGGTCATGCATGTCCTGCTCGGAGAGCGGCGCGGCCATGCCCATCATGATCGGGTTCTGGCGCTTGCCCGATTTGAAATCGGTCAGCTGGCGCACGATGTACTGCTCGCTCTGGCCGGCCAGCTTCGGGTACTGCGCATCGGCCGAGTTGCCATCCATGCCATGGCAGGCGCCGCATACGGCCGCCTTGGCCTGGCCGGCGGTGGCGTCGCCCGGCTTCACGGCGGCAGCGGGCGCGGCAGCCACGGCCGGCGCGGCGGCGGGCTGGGCAGCCGTGGTGGCGGCAGCCGGCTGGGCATCCTGCGCCATGGCCGTGCCGGACAGCACCAGGGCAAGGGCTACGGCAGCCCCGAGAACAGCAGGCCGAAAACCGGCGGACCGAAAACTCATACAATTGACTCCCGAGAGACTGCAGACACTGCCGTTGATTGCGCCCATGGGCCCGCGATCGGCAGAAACCGCAGAATTATCCCTGTGCCACCGTACCTTGGTCAAACCATCCCCATGCCGAATCCCCTCCAGGGTGCGCAGTTTGTACTCGCCGCCCATCGCATCAGCCAGTTGCCTGCCGACCAGGGGGCGGAGGTGGCGTTCGCCGGCCGCTCCAACGCGGGCAAGTCCAGCGCGCTGAATGCGTTGACCAATCACAAGGGGCTGGCGCGCACGTCGAAGACGCCCGGGCGCACGCAACAGATGGTGGCTTTCAGCCTGCCGCCGACTCAGATCGACGGCGTGTCGCTGGAGCCGCGCCTGATCGACCTGCCCGGCTACGGCTACGCCAAGGTGCCGCTGGAGATGCGCGAGCACTGGAAGCTGGAGATCGACGCCTACCTGCACCAGCGCCGCAGCCTGCGCGGGCTGGTGTTGATCGTGGACATCCGCCATCCGCTGAAGGAATTCGACCGGATGATGCTGGAGTTCTGTTTCGCCACCCAGCTGCCCTGCCACGTGCTGCTGACCAAGGCCGACAAGCTGTCGCGCAACCAGGCCATGCAGGCGCTGGCCGCCTTGCGCAAGCAGTTCGCCGACAACAGCCCGCACGCCACCGCGCAGATTTTCTCGTCCTCCGCCAACACCGGCGTGGACGAGGCGCGCGAAGCGGTGATGACTTTGCTGCGCACGCCGCGCGAAATGGCTCCGGCCCACGACCGCTGACGTCCGCGCTCCGTCATGGCCAAGCTTTATTTCTATTACTCGGCAATGAATGCCGGCAAGACCACCAACCTGTTGCAGGGCGCGTACAACTATCACGAGCGCGGCATGCGCACGCTGATTCTCACCCCGGCGCTGGATAATCGTTACGGCGAGGGCGTGGTTGCCTCGCGCATCGGCCTGAAGGCGCATGCGCGCCGCTTCCGCGCCGAGGAGAACCTGCTGGCGCTGGTGCAGGCCGATATCGCGGCCCACGGTCCGCTGCATTGCGTGTTTGTCGACGAGGCGCAGTTCCTGGCCAAGGCGCAGGTATGGCAGCTCAGCGACGTGGTCGACCAGTTGCGCATCCCGGTGCTGGCGTATGGCCTGCGCACCGATTTCCGCGGCGAGCCGTTCGAGGGCAGCCAGTACCTGCTGGCCTGGGCCGACGAGCTGCAGGAGATCAAGACCATCTGCCACACCGGCAGCAAGGCCACCATGGTGGTGCGCGTGGACGAGCACGGCCGCGCCGTCACCGACGGTCCGCAGGTTGAGATAGGCGGCAACGAGCGCTATGTCTCGGTGAGCCGCGCCGAGTTCAAGAAGATCAGCCGGGGCGACGGCTCCATCGAACTGCAGCAACCCTTGCTGCCGCTGGGCGAGCCGCGGTGAGGTTGCCGGCTCACCCGCTGGCGACAGTGTTGCCCTTACCTTGACCGGCTTCCCACGTTCCAAGGATGGTCTGAACAGGTCGTCATCCCAGCTTTTCGCTGGAATGACGAGCAAAGGCTTGATCAGACTGTCCCCGACCGCTTTTGCATCCCGAGGAATCCCCGCATGACCGAGACAAGCCCCGCCTGGCCGCGCCCGTACTGGACCCCGGGCGAAGAGAAAGCCGTGCTGGTGTTCTACGTGTTCGGCAAGTTCGACGCGGAGCTGGTGATCCCGTCGATGCGCTACCAGAGTCCGGGCCTGCCCGAAGGCATCGAGATCCAGCGCTTCCAGAACGCGGTGCTGCGTCAGTGGGACGGCTATCCGCTGCAGGGCGCCCTGGGCGAAATCCTGCACGCCGAGAATCCCGAGGTGACGCGGCAGGCGCGCATCGCGCCCGAGGTGCTGGTGGTGCGCGGCGAGATCGAAGACCGCAACAGCCTCGACTACCTGCACGACACGCTGGGCGTGCTGGCCGGCCTGCTCGACGTGGGCGGCAGCTCGATCCTCGATCCGCAGATCCTCAGCCTGTTCAGCGCCGACCAGTGGCGCCAGCGCTACCTGGTGCCGGGCGGCGCACCGCCGCGCAATCACGTGCTGATCCTGTGCAACGCCGATGAAGCGCCCAACCGCTCCTGGGTGCGCACCCGCGGCATGCGCAAGTTCGGCCGACCCGACCTCAGCGTGCGCAACGTGCCGGAAAACGAGCTGGGCCGCGCCGGCAGCATGTGCGAGCGGCTGATGGAATTCCTGTCGATGGGTGGCCACTTCCGCGCGGGCCAGGAACTGGCCGTCGACGGCCTGTCCCGCGACATGGTGGCCGAACCCGGCGGCGGCGCCGACGACCCGCAGTTCAACAACACCCATGTCGCGTTCCACTGGCCCGATTGAGGCTTTGCGGGAACGCAAAAACCGCCCTGTAGGAGCGGCTTCAGCCGCGACCGCTCTTGGTGTGGCGAAAGCGTCGCGGCTGAAGCCGCTCCTACATCAGCGTGCGCTCCTACTTCTGGCAGCGCGGACACCAGAACGTGGAGCGCTGCCCCAGCGTCACCTGCCGGATCGGCGTGCCGCAGACGTGGCATGGCTCGCCCGCGCGGCCGTAGACGTTGAGCTCGCGGAAGAAATAACCGGGCGCGCCATCTGGGCTGATGAAGTCGCGCAAGGTGGTGCCGCCGCGTTCGATCGCCCAGGCCAGGATGCGCTTCACCTCGGCGGCCAGCCGCGCATAGCGGGCGCGCGATACCGTGCCGGCGGCGCGGCGCGGGTCGATGCCGGCGGCGAACAGCGCCTCGCTGGCGTAGATGTTGCCCACGCCCACCACGATCGCGTTGTCCATCAGGAACAGCTTCACCGCCGCCTTGCGCCCACGCGAGCGGCGCCACAGCAGGTCGCCGTCGAAGTCATCGGTCAGGGGTTCGGGGCCGAGTCCCGCAAGCAGTTCGTGGGTTTCGCCCGGCGGCTGCCACAGCAGGCAGCCGAAGCGACGTGGATCGGTGAAGCGCAGGATGCGCGGAGCCTGCGCGGTGGTGCGGTCGAGCGCGATGTCCACGTGATCGTGCTTGCCCACCGGCGCGTCCGGCGGCAGCACGCGCAGCACGCCGCTCATGCCGAGGTGCAGCAACGCGCTGCCCGCCTCGGTGTGCAACAGCAGATACTTCGCGCGCCGCTCCACCGCCTCGATGCGCTGGCCGGGCAGCAGGGTGGCGATCTGCGGCGGGATCGGCCAGCGCAAGTCGGGCCGGCGCAGGGTGACGCCCAGCACGCGGCGGCCGATCAGGTACGGCGCGATACCGCGGCGGGTGGTTTCGACTTCGGGCAATTCGGGCACGGCGTCCTCGGGCGGCAAGTTCAGAGCTGAAAAACCGACGTACTGGTATGGCGCCAGCTTTTCCTTCCCCTGCTGCGCAGGGAAAGGTGCCGAAGGCGGATGGGGTGCTTTTGATCTTGCTTGCGCGGTCAAAAGCGCCCCCTTCAGCCCTTCGGGCAGCTTCCCCCGCGTGGCGGGGGAAGCAAGACTAGGGCGACGTTCAGCGCATCTCGGTGACGTGGCCGGTGGGCGGCCGCGGCGTGTAGTGGGCGGGGACCAGCGCAACGCGATCACCCACGCGGACGTAGCGTTGCGGGCCGGTGACCGAGGTCTCGCCGAATTCGATGCGCTGGCCGTTCAAGGTCAGCACGGCGGCGGGCGGCGCCAGGCCGATCTTCGCGGGCTGGAAATCGCTGGCCGGCCGCCAGCCCAGCACGTTGGCGGCGGCGGTATCGGCCAGTTCGGCGAGGCGCCCGTCATCGGTGCGGCGGGGCGTGCCATCCACGATCCACCAGTGACCATCGCGCTTTTCGTAATGCACCGCTGGCGCGCCGGCAATAGCCAGTGCGATGTGGTCGACCGAGGCCGGTTCCAGGGTCAGCAAGCTGCCGGGTGCAGCTTGCGCATCGCGCTGCCACTGCCATCCCGCCACGGCCAACAGCGCGACCACGGTAGCCAGCAGGGCAAGGCGTCGGCGACTGCCGCGGGTCATCTCAGCGCCGCCGCCGACGCCACACGATGGCGCCGCCGATCAGCAGCAACAGCAGCGGCAGCACGATAAGGAAGCCCACGCTGATCGCGTTGAGCCCGCCTTGCGAAATCTGCAGCAGCCGGTCCGGCGCGCCACGCGGCGGCAGGTCGACCAGCTTGTCGTCGCCCAGCAGCCAGTCGAACACGCGCTCGCCCAGCGCCCGGTTGCCGCCGTTGCCCAGGAACGTGTTGGACAGGAAATCGCCGTCGCCGATCACCACGGCGCGCTGCTCGCTCTTGTCCGGGCTGGGCGAGAGCCGGCTCAGCGCCAGCCCGAAATCCAGCGGCCCCTTCAACTCGCCGGCGGCGGCATCGAAGCGGATGTTGGTCGTGGCGTCGTTGGCGATCGGCTGGAATTCGGTCCAGCTTTGCGGGCCCGAGCGCAGGAACGGCGCCACCGCCCAGTCGCGCTGGCTGACCTGCGCCAGCGCCGACGCCTGCGGAAACAGCGTGGTGAAAGTGAAGCCGCGGGTGATCGCCTGCGCCGGGTAGTCGCCGCGCGTGATGATGCGCGGATCGTGCAGGCCCAGCGCGGCGCCGGAACCGTCGACCAATACGCCGGGCAGCACGTGCACGCCCAGCGCCTCGGCCAGCGGATCGAGGCCCAGCGTGTCGTTCGCCGGCTCGGTCAGCCACAACAGGTTGCCGCCGCGTTGCAGGTAATCGACCAGGGCCTGCACCGCGCCGGGCGGCAACGCCACCGTGGGGCTGGCCAGCACCACCAGGTCGGTGTGCTCGGGCACCGCGCTGACCTGGCTGAAGTTCAGCGGCACCGCGCGCATGCCGCGGCTTTCCAGCTGCGCCATGAATGTGCCCATGTCCGCATTCGCCTTGCCGTCGGCGCGCCGCTCGCCGTCGCCGGTGACGAAGGCCACCATGCGGTCGCTGCCGCGGATCAGGCGCTCCAGCGCGTTGGTGAGGCTGCGCTCGGAGAGTTCGTCCAGCCGCTGCTCGCGCTGGCCGTAGCGGATGATCAGCGCGCCATCCACGGTGATGCCCAGCTCGCGCATCGCGGCCGGGTCCTGCTGTGGATCGACGAAGCGCAGTTGCAGATCCGGCTTCACTACCTGGTAGCGCTGCAGGAAGCCGGCCACGGTCTGGCGCAGGTCACCTTGCGGGCTGGCGTAGCTGGTGATTTCCACCGGGCCATCCAGCCGCGCCAGCACCGCGCGGCTTTGCGCCGACAGGCTGGTGCGGCCGCCCGCGGTCCAGTCCGATACATGGGCGAAACGCGTGCTGAGAAAGCCCAGCGCGCCGGCAGCCAGCAACAGCATCACGGCGAACAGCCAGCCGTCCAGACGTCTGAACAGTGCGCGCATCAGCCGCGCTCCCGCTCGTTGTCGAGCCGTCGCGACGCCAGCGCCAGCGCCACCACGATCAGCAGCACAAACCAGGCAATATCGGCGGTGGAAACCAATCCGCGCAACAACGGTTGCTCATGCGTGCTCATGGCCAGCCAGTTCAGTACGCCACCGTTGATGCCGGCCATCTGTGCGCCCACGTTCACGCTCCACAACGCCAGCGCGATGATCAACGCGGCCGCGGCGGCAATCGCCGGATGTGAGGCGAAAGCGGAGCAGGCCACGGCCAGCGCCGCCAGCGCCGCCAGCATCAGCGCCAGACCCAGCGTGGCGGCGGCCAGCTTGCCCCAGTCCAGATCGGTGGCATGCGCCAGCGCCAGCGGCATCGCCAGCGTCAATGCCAGCCACAACAGCAGCCAGCCCAGCAGCGCCAGGTATTTGCCCAGCACGATGCGCGAGGCGGGCAGGCCGGCGGCAAACAGCAGCGGCAAGGTGCCGTTGCGCCGCTCGCCGGCGATCACCGACATGCCCAGCAACGGCACCACCAGGAAGGACAGCTGGGCCAGCTGGCCCAGCAGCGGCACCGCAACCAGGTCGGTGAAACCCGGCCCATCCGGCAAGGCCGCCCGCTGCACCTGTCCGGCCAGGAAGCCGCCCAGCAGCAGGGTGAAATTCCACGCCAGCCAGGCCAGCGTCAACGCCGCCAATACCCAGGCCAGCGGGCGCACGACCATGCGCCGCCATTCCAGTCGCGCGACCGCGAAGGTGGCCGTCACGACGCCGCTCATGCGGCGCGCGCCGCGGCGTCGCCGTGCATCGCGATCTCGAAGAACGTGCGTTCCAGCGCCTGGTGATCGTCCGCCTGCACCGGGGCGTCATGACGCAGGCAGCCGTCGTGCAGGATCGCCACGCGGTCGCAGACGGCGGTCACCTCGGCCAGCAGGTGGGTGGACAGGATCACCGCCGTGCCGGCCGCGGCCTGTTCGCGGATCAACCCGCGCAAGGCCACCGCCTGCACCGGGTCGAGCGCGTTCGCCGGCTCGTCCAGCACCAGCAGCTCGGGCTGGTGAAGGAGGGCGCAGGCCAGCCCCAACCGCTGGCGCTGGCCCTGCGACAGCACGCCGGCCAGGCGGCGGGCCAGCGGCTGCAGGTCGAGACGGTCCAGCACGCGTTCGCGGGCGGCGCGCAAGGTGCTGCCGTTCAGGCCGCGCAATCGGCCGTGCGCGTCGAGATGCTCGCTGACGCTGAGTTCCGCCCACACCGGCGCGCGTTCAGGCAGCCAGCCCACGCGGCTGCGGGCCAGTTCCGGGTGCTCCAGGAAGTCCTCGCCACGCAACCGGATGCCGCCGCTGTCGGGGCGCAACGCGCCGGCGATCATCGACAAGGTGGTCGATTTGCCCGCCCCGTTGACGCCCAGCAGGCCCAGCACCTGACCGGCGTGCAGCGACAGATCGAGGCCCCGTACGGCGTGCCGGCCGGCGCGGCGGCGGCTGAGTCGGTTGAGTTGCAGGACGACGGGCGGCGAGGAGGGGATGATCGTGGTCATTGCGTGATTGTCACGGCGCCCCCACTGTTAAACAACAGGGCACTGGATGTGCGCAGCTAACGACCGGTTAGCTTTTTCCGCTTGACCGACTGGTATCATTGTGTTTCGCGCTGGCGCGCTGCCAGTCTCGCGCCCGTTGCTCCATCCACTTCCCGGTATTTTTTCCATGCTCGACGCGGTACTCGATTTCCTCAACGATGGCCTCACCGGCGCCAGCTGGGCGCAGAAGCTGGTCTATCTGCTGATCGTCACCCAGCTCACCATCTTCACGGTGACGCTGTACCTGCATCGCAGCCAGACCCATCGCGGCGTGGATTTCCACCCCGCGCTGGCGCACTTCTTCCGGTTCTGGGGCTGGCTCACCACCGGCATGGTCACCCGCGAGTGGGTGGCGGTGCACCGCAAGCACCACGCCAAGGTCGAGACGGAGGAAGACCCGCACAGCCCGATGATCTACGGCATCAAGAAGGTGTTCTGGGACGGCGTATCGCTGTACCGCGACGCCTGCGAATCGAAGGCCGACATGGAGCAGTACGGCCGCGGCACGCCCAACGACTGGGTCGAGAACAAGGTCTACGGCGCCCATCCGTATTGGGGCCCGACGCTGATGCTGGTGATCAGCGTGGCGCTGTTCGGCGTGATCGGCGCCGCGATGTGGGCGCTGCAGATGGTGTGGATTCCGTTCTGGGCCGCCGGCTTCGTCAACGGCATCGGCCACTGGGCCGGCTACCGCAACTTCGAGAGTGCCGACACCGCGCGCAACCTGATCCCGTGGGGCTTCTGGATCGGCGGCGAGGAGCTGCACAACAACCACCACGCCTTCCCCAGCTCGGCCAAGTTCGCCCTGCGCAAGTGGGAATTCGACATCGGCTGGGCGGCCATCTGCGGCCTGCGCGCCGTAGGCCTGGCCAAGGTCCTGCGCGTGGCCCCGTCGCTGGACGTGCGTCCCAACGTGCGCCTGCCCGACGCCGACACCTTGAAGGCCGTGCTGACCCACCGTTTCCAGGCCATGACCGACTACTACCGCGGCGTGATCGTGCCCACCCTGCGCGAAGAAGCGGCTCACGCCGGCGACAACATCAAATCCATGCCGCGTCGCATGCGTCGCGCCCTGGCCGACGGCGGTCGCTGGCTGGACAAAGACAGCAGCGCGAAACTGCAGGCCGTGCTGGCCCGCCGCCCCACCCTGCAGACCGTCTGCGATTTCCGCAACCGCCTGGCGGCGCTGATGGAACAGCGCGGCGCCGAGCAGGCGCTGAAGGGTCTGCAGCAATGGATCCACGAGGCCGAGGAAAGCGGCATCCGCGCGCTGCAGGAGTTTGCGCAGCGGCTGAAGGGTTATACGGTCGCCAACGCTGCCTGAGATTTGTAAAAGCTGCTGTCTGCGCGCAAAACCCGCCGTTCGGCGGGTTTTGCTTTTTGATTGTGACCGTCAGCGCGATCCGCCTCGCGGCCGAAGGGTGGTGTTGGCGGCAGCGAGAAGCCCGCGGATACGGGCGATCGAATACTGTGTTTCCTCCGACAGGTCGCGTATTGACGAGCCGGTCTCGTACTTCAATCGGAGCTGTTCGCCCAGCTCGTCGGCGGTTTCGTATGACAACCGTGCATGTGACGGCAAGGTAGGGATGGCGATGGGACCGCCGCTGTAACGGCAAAAGCGAGCTCAGGTCCGGAAGCGGAAATCGACCTCACCGCCGGCTATCTCTGCGCTTTTTGACCCCGTATCCGTAAGGACCCGCTAGTGGACTTGAACTTCGATGCGCTTCTCGCCGCCCATTACAAAGGTCCTACACAATGGGCGCGCGTAGTCACTGAACATTGGGTAAGCACTCATCTTTTCTGCCCGAGCTGTGGGCACTCGCTCGAATCCTACCCAAACAACACACCGGTCGCAGATTTCCTTTGCCTCACGTGCCACGAGCAGTTCGAGCTGAAGTCCAAGCAAGGCCTGTTCGGTTCTCGGATCGTGGACGGTGCCTATTCCGCCATGCTGCGCCGATTACGGAGCAACCAAGCTCCCAACCTTCTGGGCCTAACCTATGATCGAGCACAAGCCCGGGTGCGCAATCTCTTCGTGATTCCCAGTCAGTTTTTCGTACCGGAGATCATCGAACGCCGTAAACCACTTGCACCGACGGCGCGCCGAGCCGGATGGGTTGGCTGCAATATCCTCGTTCGAAAAGTCCCCCCAGCCGGCCGCGTCAGCATCATCACCGATGGTGTCGCAATCGCCAAAGGTGACGTTTTGAAGGCGTGGCGGCGCACGTTGTTCCTGAGAGACCAGCCGCAACTCGAAAAGCGCGGATGGCTTCTCGACGTGATGAATTGCGTCGAGCGGCTCGAAAAACCCCAATTTCAGTTAAGCGACGTGTATCAGCACGAAGACTCGATCGCTCGGTTGCATCCCGGTAACAGACACGTAAGAGCCAAAATTCGACAGCAGCTTCAGGTCCTGCGTGACTCCGGATTTCTGGAATTCCTGGGGCAAGGTCAATACAGGGTGCGATAGGCAGGGGCGAACGTGATCCCGAGCCATGTTTCCTGGTCGTGGCGCTACGCCGATACTTACTCTCCGGCGCAGTTGCATGCCTCCCATACTGGAATATTCCACGGGCCTGCGTCATACGAGAACATTGAGAACAACGATCACGGCCTCTCGATTGATTGTGTCCAGAAACGTTGGTTCGCGTAGGCGCTGCGCTTTACATACCCAGCCGCCCTCTGCGGATCGTCGCAAATCGCTATGACGAAAAGGCCGTCATCGTCTCGGCTGACCACGACTGCGTGTTGGTCGCCATCGCATCTCTCCGGCTCGACCACCCACCAGTGCGGTACATCATCTAACTCAATCTCGGCCCATTCCGCAGCCGCGTTGTCATCCTCTAACGGGCCGGCAAATCGCAATCCTAAAAAAGGGCTTCCGTAAGCAACTAAGACTTTCAATTGTCTAACCTCCGTTTGCGGCTGACAGGAACTTATCTCGCGCCCATTCCTGCGACAGCAACATTGCAGCATGGCTACGCATGGACCCACTTGACGTAGTTGCGCACGAACGCCCCATAGGTTCTGCTAAAGATTAAAGTGATGCGTTCCGAAAGGTGGGTGGCTGGCGGTGGCGAACAGATGGTCCAATCCGGGCCGGCGGCCCACAAGGTCGTCAGCCATGCGCCGATCACCGCTGCTCCTTTGCCATAGACAAAGAAAAACCCGCCACGAGGGCGGGTTTTGGGTGTTTCACTGGATACCAGCTTTCGCTGGGATGACGTTCCGGCAAAGGCGTTCGCGCGATGCGCGAACGCGCCGTCACGTCACTTGATCTTGCCTTCCTTGTAGATCACGTGCTTGCGCACGACCGGATCGTACTTCTTGAATTCGAACTTTTCCGGCGTGTTCTTCTTGTTCTTCTTGGTGGTGTAGAAGTGGCCGGTGCCGGCCGAGGAGATCATGCGGATCTTGTCTTGTGTCTTGTTAGCCATGGCTCAATCCTCAGACCTTTTCGCCGCGGGCGCGCATCTCGGCAATCACGGCTTCGATGCCATTCTTGTCGATCGTGCGCAACGCATGGTTGGAAACGCGCAGTTTGATCCAGCGATTCTCGCCGGGGACCCAGAAGCGGCGCTCGTGCAGGTTGGGCAACCAGCGGCGACGGGTCTTGTTGTTGGCATGCGAGACGTTGTTGCCGCTCTGCACACCCTTTCCGGTGACTTGACATACACGGGCCATGACGACCTCCGTTGAATGGCTTTTTGAAGCCTGGTTTGCCGCCCGTTGGCCAGGGCAGCATCGGCCCAGCGGCGCCTGAGGCGCCCGCGATGCTGGAGGGTGGTGCAGTCGCCTGTCGTGAATCCGCATCGCGTGGCGGATGGCCCGAAGCCTCGGGTCGACGTGGCGAGCCGCGTATTCTCCCAGAAAAACAGGGTGGTGCGCAATCGTTGGCCAGGCGAGCGCGTGCGCCGGTGGGGGATGTATGGAACAATCAGCCCCTTTCATTCGACGCTAGCGCGTTCCAAGGGATTTCCGATGGCAGAAGTAACCACCAACGGCCAGGCCAACGGCCAGGGCAGCCAGCCGCAACTGATGTTGCAGAAGATCTACGTTAAGGATGTCTCGTTCGAGGCCCCCAATGCGCCGCAGATCTTCCAGGCCATGGGCGAGAACGAACAGCTGCAGCCGCAGATCCAGCTCAACGTGGGCCAGAAGGCTACCGACCTGGGCAACGACCTGTACGAAGTAGCGCTCAGCCTCACCCTGACCTGCACGCTGGGCGAGCGCACCGCGTACCTGGCCGAAGTGGAGCAGGCCGGCCTGTTCGGCATCGCCGGTTTCAGCGAGGCGGAGCATGCGGGCATCATCGGCAGCTACTGTCCGAACCTGCTGTTCCCGTACGCGCGGCAGGTGATTTCGTCGCTGGTGCTGGAGGGCGGCTTCCCGCCGTTCCTGTTGCAGCCGATCAATTTCGATGCGCTCTACAGCGAGCAGATGCGCCGCCTGCAGAGCGGTGACGAGGCCCCGACCACGCTCAACAGCTGAGTCGAAGATGGCTGATCTCCCGACCATGGTCGTGCTCGGTGCCGGCTCTTGGGGCACCGCGCTGGCCGCGCTGAGTGCGCGCAACGGAGTGCCCACCCGCCTGTGGGGACGCGATGCCGCCGCGCTGGCGGCGATCGCGCAAACCCATCGCAACCAGCGCTACCTGCCCGACGTGGAACTGCCGTCGGCGCTGCGCTGCGAGGGCGACCTGGCCACGGCCCTGCGTGGCGCGGACATCGTGTTGATCGCGGTACCCAGCCACGCCTTCGCCGCGATGCTGGTCGAAGTGGCGCCATTGCTGGACCCCGGCACGGCGATCGCCTGGGCCACCAAGGGTTTCGAACCCGGCACCGGCCGCTTCCTGCACGAACTGGTGGCCGAGCAATTGCCCGGTCGCGCCACCGCGGTGGTCACCGGCCCCTCGTTTGCGCGCGAGGTGGCGGCTGGCCTGCCCAGCGCCGTCACCGTGCACTCGGAAGACGAGGCGTTCGCGCGGCAACTGGCCGGTCTGCTCCATGCGTCGAACCTGCGCGCGTATTCGGGCAGCGATGTGCTCGGTGGCGAACTGGGTGGCGCGATGAAGAACGTGCTGGCCGTGGCCACCGGCATCGCCGACGGCATGGAGCTGGGCCTGAACGCCCGCGCCGGCCTGATCACCCGCGGCATGAACGAGATGCTGCGCCTGGGCATGGCCCTGGGTGCGCGGCCGGAAACGCTGATCGGCCTGTCCGGCCTGGGCGACCTGGTGCTCACCTGCACCGGCGACCTGTCGCGTAACCGCCGGCTGGGCCTGGCGCTGGGCCGCGGGGTGGCGATCGACGAGGCCTTGCGCCAGATCGGCCAGGTGGTGGAAAGCATCCTCACCGCCGACGAAGTGAACCGCCTGGCGCTCAAGCACGGGCTGGATCTTCCCATCAGCGCGGCCGTGCATGCCGTGTTGCACGGCGAGGTCACGCCGGTGGATGCGTTGCGCCGTTTGATGGCGCGGGAGCAGAAGGCGGAATACCCGCCCGGCCTGTTCCGCAGCAACTGATCCAAACCGCGGCCAGCCCACCACATTAGCGCGAAAACGTGCGGCATGTCCGCACTGACCGAACCCTGTTTCCGGCGAGTGGCAAGCGTGCCGCCAACGCGCGGCGCCCCTGCTAAGCTCAACGTTTTGCTTGTCGCCATGGACCGCATGCGCATGCAGCAACCGGACGGGAAACAGCGCGTTGGCGGCGCGTCGGCCAACAGGGACGACGCGCTGCCGGCGGCGTGGCGAAGGCTGCTGGCCAAACCGCGCCTGCCGCCGGCCGATGAGCCGGCCGTGCTGGGGTTTTTCCTCGAGGTCATACCGCAGGACGCCGCGTCGTTCGCCTGCCTGGACGCCGCTCCGGTGTTGCTCACCGTGGCCGAGCACGGCCGTTACGCGCGCCCTGTGCCGCTGGACAGCCGCCACCTGGTGCAGGTGACGCTGGTGCCGCACGAGCAGCGTCTGGCCGCCACCGTGCTGGGCCTGCCGCAAAGTGTGCGCAAGGGGCGCAGTTATGCGCGCCTGAGCGGACACGTGGGCGATACCCTGCTGGCGGAAATGCTGGATACCGCGCCTTGTTTCCTGGGCGGCCTGGGCGGCCTGCGGCTGTCGCGCAGCCGGCCGCATCCGCTGAACTGGCATTGGTCGATGGCGCCCGACGGCAGCCAGCGCCTGCTGCCGCTGCTGCCCAACAGCCAGCGGCTGCTGCGCATCGATGCGTTGTGGTACCTCGACGCCGAGCACGCCGCCCTGGGCTTGCTGGATGCCGCCGCGGAGGAAACCCGCTGGCTGGATTTGCCGCCGCTGAAGCCCGAGGACGGAAGGCGCCTGCGCGACCTGTTGCCCGCCAGCCGGCTGGCCACGCGGCTGCCGCCGCCGCAGGTGTTCGGCGAAATGCGCCGGTCCGAACTGGCACCCAAACCCGTATTGACCCTGCACGCGCTGACCCGCCACGCGCGCCTGGCCGCCGGTACGCCGCCGCTGGCCTACGCGCGGCTGGCCTTCGACTATGCCGGCGAGCGTCTTCCCGGTCGCGGCGGCGAACCGCTGGTGCGGCGCGTGCGCGACGGCCAACTGGTCGAGATCACCCGCCGCCGCGCCGAAGAGCTCTCCGCCATGGAGCAGCTCGAACGCGCCGGCCTCACCCCCGGCGTGGATACCGAAGGCCTGCCTTGGGACGTGGCCGAAACCCTGCCCGAGGACGCCTGGCTGTTTCCCGGCACCGGCCACGCCGGCGCGCTGGAGGTCAACACGCCCGCGCGCTGGCTGGCGCTGCGGCCCCGGCTGGAAGAGGAGAATTTCCAGCTGGAATACGCGCCCAGCTTTCCGTTCGAGGTGCTGGAAGGGCCGGTGCGCTGGTACGGCAAGGCGGTGGAAGATGCCGACGATCACGCCTTCGACCTGGAGGTAGGCATCGAACTGGACGGCCAGCGCCACAGCCTGTTGCCCGCCGTGGCGCAGGCGCTGGCCGAGCACCAGTTGAACCTCAGTCCCGCGCCGAACGAGCCGGAGGATGCCGTGTGGTACGCGCCGGTCGATGCGCGCCGCCGCGTGCCCGTGCGGTTGAAGGAATTGCGCGGCCTGCTGGCGCCGCTGGCCGAATACCTGGAAAAGCCCCGCCAGCAACTGCACCTGCCCAAGGTGCAGGCCGGCCGGCTGGAGGAACTGGCCGCCGCCATGCCCGGCGGCGGCACGCTGGATGCGGCCGAGCCGCTGTTCGGTTTCGCCGCGCGCCTGCGCGATGCCGCCGAGCGCGCCAGCGACGCCGTGCCCGAAGGGCTCACGGTGGAACTGCGCCCGTACCAGCGCGAGGGTCTGCGCTGGCTGAATGCGCTGGCCGAGGCCGGCGTCGGCGGCGTGCTGGCCGACGACATGGGCCTGGGCAAGACGCTGCAGCTGATCACCCATCTGCTGTCGCTGAAACAGCACGGCGCGCTGACCCAGCCGGCGCTGGTGGTGGTGCCGACCAGCCTGATCCCGAACTGGCAGTCGGAAATCGCCCGCTTCGCGCCGATGCTGCGCGTGCTGACCCTGCACGGGCCGCAGCGCGCCGAGGAGTTCACCCAGCTGGGCGACCAGGACATCGTGCTGACCAGCTACGCCTTGCTGCCGCGCGACGTGGTGGCCCTGCGCAAGCAGGCCTTTGCGCTGATCGTGCTGGACGAGGCGCAGCAGGTGAAAAACCCCCGCACCCAGGCGCGCCGGGCGCTGCTGAGCCTGCGCTCGCCACGCTATGTCTGCCTCACCGGCACGCCGCTCGAAAACCACCTGGGCGAGCTGTGGTCGCAGATCGACCTGGCCGTGCCGGGCCTGCTGGGTGACGAGGGTGCGTTTCGCCGCCACTACCGCGTACCGATCGAGAAGCAGCACGACGAGGACTGCCAGCAGCGGCTGAACCTGCGGCTGGCGCCGTTCATCCTGCGCCGTACCAAGGCGCAGGTGGCCACCGAGCTGCCGCCCAAGACCGAGATCACCCGCCGCGTGGTGATGGAAGGGCGCCAGCGCGACCTGTACGAAGGCCTGCGGCTTGCCCTGACCGAGGAACTGCGCGAGGTGATCGCCCAGCGCGGCATCGCCCATTCCGGCATCGTGGTGCTCGATGCCTTGCTCAAGCTGCGGCAAGTCTGCTGCGACCCGCGGCTGGTGAAACTGGAGGCGGCGCAAGGCGTGCGCGAGTCGGCCAAGTTCGAGCTGCTGATGGACATGCTGCCTGCGCTGATCGACGAAGGCCGCAAGGTGCTGCTGTTCTCCCAGTTCACCGGCATGCTGAAACTGATCGCCGCCGAGCTCGATCGCCGCCGCATCCGCTACGTCACTCTCACCGGCGACACCCGCGACCGGGCCGAGCCGGTGCAGCGCTTCCAGAACGGCGAAGTCCCCCTGTTCCTGCTTTCGCTGAAAGCCGGCGGCGTGGGCCTCAACCTCACCGCGGCCGACACCGTGATCCATTACGACCCGTGGTGGAACCCGGCTGCCGAAGCGCAGGCCAGCGACCGTGCGCACCGCATCGGCCAGGACAAGCCGGTGTTCGTGTTCCGCCTGATCACCAGCGGCACGGTGGAAGAGCGCATCGAGGAATTGAAGGCGCGCAAGGCGGAATTGGCCGACGCCGTGCTGGAAGGCGGCGGCACCCGCGAAAAGCTCAGTTTCGACCAGCTCGACCTGGATACGCTGCTGGCGCCGGCGGGGTGAAGGCGGTGCGTTGAGCCGGTATCGGGCCCGTTTGGTGCCTGATCATTTGCCGGGCAAATCGGCCTTGTATTGCTCCCGCAAGGCCGGCGTGGGCGCCTGGACGCGCTCAAGCACACCCACCGATACGGTGCCCTGCAATCCGTCGAAGAACCTCTCCGCCTCCTTGTGGATTTTCCGCGACAGGGAAAAAGCGCCCTGCGGAAGCGGCGTCAAACCGTCGATGTAAACCATGTTGCCGCCGGTCGCGGCGCTGCGGTCCAGCGGCTCCACTTCCCGCACGAAGCGGCGGGTCGCCCGGTCGCCGGCGACGCTGTCGCCGTAGGTCTCGCGCAGCTTCAGGTAGATTTTCGAGGCTTCCGAAACGTCGCCTCGCGAACTGCCAAGCACGGCCATCGTGTAGTCGTGCACGTATTCGCTGTTCTTGCGTTCCGCCGCCAGCGCCAGCCATGCGATACCCAATGGCCGATCGGCTGCGATGCCGGGAATGTCGCCGTTGACGTAGGCCAGCCCCAGCGCATGCTGCGCGTCCTTGTTGGCCCAGTAGGCCGCTTCCTTGAGCATGTTGACGGCCTGATGGGGATGCTGGCGTTGCAGGTGGTATCGCGCGCGGCAGGCGTAGTACTCGCCGGGAAGGAAGCGCTCCCACCCGCTCATGCAATAGATCCGTTCCTGCGCTGGCGCCGTGGCCGGATCATCCGCCGCGGGGGCTTTCTCCGCGCTGGCGCTCCACGCCATCGATGGCATGCAAGCCACCATGCCCAAGACCAGTACGCCGGACCAGTACCCTTTCATGGAACCTCCTTGTGACCCGCCCGAATGAGGCCTGCCAGGCCAAGCGGTCACGGCAAGGGGCGCCGTGACGCGTTTCATCCTACCTCGTCCGGAAGCCACCGACGCGTGCGCGCGCTACCGGGTGGCGCCGCCGCGATGCGCGGCAGGGCGCGACAGGGTCACGGTCGCGGCGACACCCGCGTGCGCAGCAGTGCGTCCACCGATTGCTGCCATTGCGGCGAGCCGGGTTCCGATTGCGGTGCTTCCTGGCCCAGGTTGTGCTGCACGGCCTGGTTCCATTCCGCCGAGCCCGGATCGGGGCCATGGCCGTTGTCGCTGATACCCAACGTGCGATCGACCCATGCATACCAGGCGGGCGAGCCCAGCGCGGCGTTCGCCGGCGGGGTGTTGCCGGCCTGGGCTTGCGGTGCCGGGGGAGCGTTGTCTGGCGGCGCAGGCGAGCACGCCGTCAGCGACAGCAGCAAGGGAATACAGGCGACAAGTCGGCGCATGGTCATTCCTCATTCCTGTGGCGGAGGGCGGCTTCGAAGCCTAACCGGCCAGCACCTGCGGAGGATTAATTTTTCATCAGCAGGTCATGGCCGGCGTTCAGCGGCGCGCGGCGACCTCGTCGATGTGCAACAGCAGATCGGCCGGGTCATCGTAGACGCGGAACGCGCCCGATTCCTGCAGCTCGCCGCGACCATAGCCGCCGGACAGCACGCCCACGCCCAGCGAATGCGCGCGCTGGGCCGCCAGCATGTCCCACACGCTGTCGCCGATCACCAGCGACTGGTGGATGTCCACGCCCAGGCGGCGCGCCGCGGTCAGGAACAGGTCCGGGTCCGGCTTGGCGTGGCGCACCTGGTCGCGGGTCACCACATGCACCTTGGCCGGGTCGACGCCCAGCGCCTCCAGGTTGGCCGCGGCGGTCGCCATGCGCCCGCTGGTGGCGATGGCCCAGGGGATGTCCTGCGCGGTGAGGTAATCCAGCAGTTCGCGCGCGCCGGGCAGCGGGCGTATGGCGCTGCTGGCGTGCTGGCGGTTGTAGGCCTCGGCGTGCCATTCGCGCAATCGTGCGAGGCGCTCTTCGGTGATTTCCAGGCCGGTTTCGCGCAGCAGGATGTTGGCGAACAGGCCGCCGCTCATGCCGATCTTGCGGTGGATGCGCCATACGGCCAGATCCACGCCCTCGCGCTCGAGCGCCTCTTTCCAGGCCAGCACGTGCTGGTAGACGCTGTCGACGAGGGTGCCGTCGAGATCGAACAGGAAAGCAGTGTCGCTGCGTGGCATCGGGGTTCTCCAGTCAGTAGGCGAACAGTATGACGGTCACGCGGTGAGCGCCGCGATAACAAACGGCGCGCGACCGCGACGGAGTCGCGGCGCGAACCGCTGCAGCATCGTGGTTTGGCCGTCCGGGCGGGCGGATCGCCGCCGGTTGGAGCCCCTGGCGCGGGCGCTCGCGTCGTGCGTTTTCAGCGCATCACGACCTTTTGATAGCGCTGTCAAAACAGGGCGGCGTTGCCCACAAGGCATGCCCCGTCTCCTGCATGGCCAGCGCGGCGGCGCCCAGCAGGCCCGGCTCCGAATGCGTGATCGCCACCGTGGGCACCTGCTCCATGGTGTCGCGGAAGCGGCCCTTGGCCTCGAACCGTTCGCGGAAGCCGCCATGCTGCAGCCACGGCAGCAGGCTCGGCAGCACGCCACCGGTCAGGTAGACGCCGTCCCAGCCGCCCATGGTCAACACCAGGTCGCCGGCGACGCTGCCGAAGATGCCGGCCAGCGTTTCCACCGTGCGTACGCACAGCGGATCCTCGCCGGAAACGGCGCGGGCGGTGATGTCTTCCGGGGTCAGTTCCTCGACCGGCTGGCCGGCGATGTCGGCCAGCGCCAGGTAAAGGTTCACTAGGCCGTTGCCGCAGATCATGCGTTCATTGGAGACGCGACCGAAGCGCTGGTTGAGGCGATGCAGGATTTCCACGTCCTCGGCCGTGTGCGCGGCAAAGCCGGCATGGCCGCCCTCGCTTTCCAGCACGCTGCAGCTGCCGTCACGCAGCAGCAGCCCGCCCACGCCCAGTCCGGTACCCGGCCCCATCACCACAAAGGTCTGCGACGCATGGCTGCCCAGCCGCGGCAGCGGCGGCTTGCCCACGGTCACCAGATCCTTCGGGGTCAGCAGCGTCACGGCCATGCTCTGCGCGGCGAAGTCGTTCACCAGCCGCACCGAATTCATGCCCAGCTTGTTGCGCAATTGCTGCGCCGATACCGCCCAGGGGTTGTTGGTGATCTGCACCGTCTCGCCATCGGCGATGCGTCCGGCGGCGGCGATGATCGCGTAGCGGGCGCTGAAGCCGGTGTCGCCGAAATACTGGCGGATCGCCTCGGCCAGGGTGTCGAAGTCCGTCACCCGGTAGCGCCGGATGCTGTCGGTCAGCAGCGGGGCGGTCAGGTCGGTGTCCGCCAGCGCGAAGCGCACGTTGGTACCACCGAGATCGGCAAGCAAGGTCGGGGTACGGCTGGGCTGGCTCATGGATCTTCCTGGCGACGCGAAAACCCCTAGCGTGCACGTTGCAACTGCCATTCGTCCAGTGTTTTGCCCAACCATACGTGGCGGAATGGGCCTTGAGGGCGCCGCAACCCCGTTTCCGGGGGCGCCGCCTTGCGTGCGGGCGCTAAAATGGCGGCCATCGATTTTGCGAGCCATGCCCATGAACTTCCCCGCCGTCCGCATGCGCCGCATGCGCCGCGACCCCTTCTCCCGCGCGCTGATGCGCGAACACACCCTGCTGCCCAGCGACCTGATCATGGTGGCGTTCGTGATCGACGGCGAAGGCCGGCGCGAAGCCGTGCCCTCGATGCCGGGCGTGGAGCGGCTGTCGATCGACGGCCTGCTGGCACTGGCCGGCGAATGCGTGCGGTTGGGCATTCCCGCGCTGGCGCTGTTCCCGTCGCCGGGTGTCGCGGTGAAAAGCGAGGACGCCGCAGAGGCGTGGAACCCCGATGGCCTGATGCAGCGCGCCACCCGCGCGCTGAAAGCCGCTTTTCCCGAACTGGGCCTGATCGGCGACGTGGCGCTCGATCCGTACACCACGCACGGCCAGGACGGCCTCATCGACGCGCACGGTTACGTGATGAACGAGCCCACCGTGGAGGCGCTGGTGAAAATGGCGCTGGCGCAGGCGGAAGCGGGCATGGATTTCGTGGCGCCCTCGGACATGATGGACGGCCGCATCGGCACCATCCGCGACGCGCTGGAGGCGGCCGGCCACATTCACACCCGCATCCTGGCCTATTCGGCGAAATACGCCTCCGCGTTCTACGGCCCGTTCCGTGATGCGGTGGGTTCATCGGCCAACCTCGGCAAGGGCAACAAGCACACCTACCAGATGGACGTGGGCAACAGCGACGAGGCGCTGCGCGAAGTGGAGCTGGATATCAGCGAGGGTGCCGACGCGGTGATGGTGAAGCCGGGCATGCCGTACCTGGACGTGCTGCGCCGGGTGAAGGACGCTTTTGGCGTGCCCACCTTCGTCTACCAGGTCAGCGGCGAATACGCGATGTTGAAAGCCGCCGCGCAAAATGGCTGGCTGGACGAGAAGGCCGTGGTGCTGGAATCGCTCACCGCGTTCAAGCGCGCCGGCGCCGACGCCATCCTCACTTACTTCGCGATCGACGCGGCGCGCTGGCTGCGCGGCGAATAAACGAAGGAGCGGCCGGTGAAGGATCGATTCTGGACAATTTGCGCAGTAGCGCTGCTGGCCACCACAAGCGTTTTTGCGCGCGATCTGAGCGACGAGGCATTTGCGAAAGCTTGTCCGTCTGATGCGGCGTGGATGTCCGCGCAGAAGGAGGCGAAACCCCATGCGGCCGAGCAGATATCGAACGCGCCACTTCGAGCGGAAATAAACAAGCGTTTCGACGCCGACCAGGCAGCGCGTAACGCCATCACCGCCCACGCCGCGGACAAATCCCTGTCGCCAATGTCAATCGGATCGATCAGTCGAATCTGATGTGGTTAAGGCAACAGATCCAGGACGATGGGTTTCCAAGCGTTGCGGAAGTCGGGCACAAGGGCATTTTCGAGATCTTCATGTTGATCCAGCATGCCGATCGTGATCGCGCGTTGCAGACCAAGGCGCTCGAGCTGATGGAGCCATTGGTGGATAGCAACGAAGTGTCGTAGATGGATGTGGCGTTCCTTACCGATCGCATACTGGTGGCCGAAGGAAGGCCGCAGCGGTATGGAACCCAGTTCGGTGCGGATGAGCAGGGCCATCGCACGCTCAAGCCAGTTGAAGACCCGGCCAACCTCGACAAGCGCCGGGCGTCGATGGGGCTGGAGCCGGAAAACGATTACAAATGCCGCATGGATTTCATTTTCGGTAAATGAAATCCGGGGTTGCGCTGTTCAAGCGCGGCGCCGACGCCATCCTCACCTACTTCGCGATCGACGCGGTGCGCTGGCTGCGCGGCGGCTGACCCGGCACCCTGCGCCCCGGCGCGTGAATGAAGCGGGCGGTCAGCCAGCGGCGTAGCGGCAGGTCATAGAGCTTCAGGCAGGCCCAGGCGATGGCGATGCTGGCGACGAACACCAGCGCGCCCATCGCGCATTTCATCAGCGTGGACTGCGCCTGGTGTTCGGTCATCCACTCCACGTAGGTGTAGATCAGGCCGTAGTGGGTGATATAGAGCGGGTAGGAGAGCTGCCCGAAGAACGTGGCGGCGCGGGTGGCCGGCCCCGCGACCAGCGACGCGCCCGCGCCGATGGCCACGATGACGGGGAACAGCACGATCACGCACAGCGCTTCGTACAACCCGTTCATCCACAGATGTTCGGCGCCGCCGAAGCGGGGCATGGCCAGCGCCACCACCAGCAGCACGCTGCAGGTTTCGAACGCGTGCCTGATGCGGATGCGCTTGCCCAGCCGCATCAGCAGCATGCCGGCGAGAAACGGGAACAGCAGGCGCGCAAAGCCGATGTGCAATTGTTCCGGGGTGATCGACCAGCCGCCGATCAGGTCGCCCCGCTTGCCGAACACCGCCAGGTGCAGCAGGAATGCCGCCGCCAGCGCCACCAGCAGGCCCAGCCAGCGGTTCGGCAGTTTGCGCAGGCCCAGCGCATAGAGGATGTTGGCGATGTACTCGAAAAACAGCGACCACGCCGGACCGTTGAGCGGATGCATCTCGCCCCAGCCGCGGATGTCCATCGACGGCGGCAATGGCAGCAACGTGCAACCGATGAGCATTACCAGCAGCATCAGCCATACCGGCGTGGCCTCGATCAGCGGAAACGCGGGGCCTGCCTGCAGGTAGTACAGCGCGGCACCCACCACCATGCCCATCACCACCATCGGCTGCAGCCGGATCAGCCGTCGCTTGAAGAAGTCGCGCAGCCCCATCGCCTGCCAGCGGTCGTCGTAGGCATAGGCGATCACGAAGCCCGACAGCAGAAAGAAGAAATCCACCGCCAGATAACCGTGGTTGATCCACTGCGTCAGCGGCTGCTCGGGCTTGAATGTCTCGCAGATGTGGAACAGCACCACCATCACCGCGGCCACGCCGCGAAGCCCGTCGAGGATGAGGTAGTGATCCTTGCCCGCGGCGGCGGCGTCGAGGTGTTTTGTCATGCCGCGCAGCATATCGAAAAAAATCGCCGGTTGAGCGCGGAGTCGGGCCTGGCCGTGACTCCCGCGGCCTGTCATCCGGCCGCCGATCGCGTCAGCTGGAACCGGTGACGGCCACATCGGGCGCGTACTGCGCCACGCCATGGCCGAAGGACCAGTTTTCCTTCCCCGTTTCCAGCAAATTGATGAAGACGTCTTCGGGACGCAAACCCGGATCGGCGGCCAGTAGCTCCGCCACGCGCCGGTACAGTGCCTGCTTTTTCGCGAGGGTGCGCGAGTCGCTGCAGGCGATCTGCACGATGACCAGGTCGTCGCTGCGGGCGATATCGAGATAGGTCGCGTCGCAATCGAACTCGTCGGCGTCGTGCTGGCTGAGCAGGATGAAGCGGTCGTTTTCGGGTACGTCGAAGGTGTCGCGCATGGCTTGATAGATGCCGTTGCGCAGGGCCGCCAGATAGGCAGGCGACTTGCCCCGGCGCAGGGCGATACGGACGAGAGGCATGGTGATGCTCCGTGGGATCAGGGGTGGCGGTCGGGATGCGAGACATGACCGACGTGATAAAGCTGGCGGTCGTCGCCAGCCATCTCGGGGCGCCGTTCGCGCCACAGGCGGAAGCGGAGCAGGGTCCAGTGGGTCGGGTCGAAGGCACTGATGCTGGCGAGTGCGCCGCTGGCGACGTCCTTCTCCACGGCCTCGGCTTCCAGGCGGCGCAGCGCCACGAGCGAGGCATGAGCGGGGATGGGTTGCAGCTCGCGCGTGGCGCAGGTTGCCGCGGAGAGATCTGCCGCCACCTGCGTCTGCCACGGCACCCACGTCTGCACGGTCGGCCAGCCGAACGATTGGGCGAGTGCGGCAAAGCCGGCACCGGCAAGAAAGGCGCTCATGCCCTCGCTGGTCTGCCAGAGATAGAACGGGGCGTACAGATTTTCGCTGCTGGGCAAGGCGGCGTCAGCGCGATCGGCGAACAGGTAAGCCTTGAAGTGCAGGCCGGGAAAATCATCCAGCAGGTGGCCCTTCTCGGCGATGCGGTGCCGGACGATTTCCATGTCGTAGTCGCTGGGCAAGGTGAAGCTGTACTGCATCGCGATCATGGCGTGGGCGCTCTGTCCTGCTGGCGCAACGCCGCGATGGCGGAGGCGGCGCAGGGCCAGCCGGCGTAGAAAGCCAGGTGGGTGATCAGTTCGGCCAGCTCGTCGGGGCGGACGCCGTTGGCGCGCGCGCGGGCAAGGTGGAAGGGCAGTTGTTCATGGCGGTTCAGTGCCACCAGTGCAGCGACCGTGGCAATGCTGCGCTCGCGCGGAGACAACTCCGGGCGCTGCCAGATGTCGCCGAACAACACCTGGTCGGTGAGCTCGGCAAACTTGGGGGCGAGGTCGCCAAAGGACCGTTGGCCGGGGCCGGGTATGTTCATGCGTTGCTCCGTCGGGGATTGACCGGAGCCACCCTAGCGCGCCAACGTGATGCCGAAAATCGGGAATTTTCGGACGAATCATTCCAAATATCAGGACAGTTGCATGCGCCGTATCAGCTTCGATCCGGATGTCCTGCGCAGCTTCGTCAGCGGCATCGAGCTGGGCAGTTTCGCCAAGGCGGCCGAGCGGCTGGGTCGCTCCACCTCGGCCGTCAGCGCGCAGCTGAAAAAGCTGGAGGATCAGGCCGGCACGCCGCTGCTGCGCAAGGCCGGCCGTGGCATGGCCTTGACCGACGCGGGTGAGGTCATGCTGGGTTACGCGCGGCGCCTGCTCGATCTCAATGACGAAGCGGCCGCCGCGATCCGCGGCAGCGAGTTGCGTGGTGCCATCCGGCTCGGGCTGCAGGAGGATTTCGGCGAAGTGTGGCTGCCGCAGGTGCTGGGGCGGTTCGCCCGCGCGCATCCGAAGCTGCGCATCGAGGCGCTTATCGCGCGCAATGCCAAATTGCTGGAAGACATCAACGGTGGTCGTCTCGACCTGGCGCTGGCGTGGGAAACCGCCACGTCCAGTCCGCATACCCAGCGCCTGAGTGAATGGCCGATGCGCTGGATCGGACCGGCAACCGGCTGGTCGCACGACGCCAGCGAACCGCTGCCGCTGGTGGTACTGGAGGCGCCGTGCCTGCTGCGCACGGCGGCGATCGACGCGCTGGATCGTGCCCGCATCCCCTGGCGCATCGCTTTTACCAGCGCCAGTCTGGCCGGCACCTGGGCGGCCTTGCGCGCTGGCCTGGGCGTGAGCGTGCGTACGCCGCTCGGCCTTCCCCCGGACATGTCGCTGCTGGACATCCCAGCGTTGCCACGTCTGCCAACGCTGGGCCTGGCGCTGCACAGCGGCGAGGCCGGACTGTCACCGGCGGTGGCGAGGCTGGCCGAGATCATCATCCAGAGCTTGCCACCGGCCGACGTGGATCGATCGCACGTGGCGCCGGCTCACCGCGTCAATTCCGGCGCGGCCCGGTAATTCGAATCTCGTACACCTGCGGCCAGCGTTTGCCGGTGACGAACAGCCGGTCATGCGCCGCGTCGTAGGCGATGCCGTTGAGCACGTCGTTGGCGGGGTCGACTGTGTCTTCGGGGCGCGGTCCCAAACCGCCCAGGTCGATCCAGCCCGCCACCTTGCCAGTGGCCGGATCGATGCGGGCGATGCGCTGGGTCATCCACACGTTGGCGTAGATTTGCCCGTTTACCCATTCCAGTTCGTTGAGGTTGGCCAGCGCTTCGCCGTCGGCGGTGACGTCGATCTGGCCGACCTGCTGCAGTGTGTGCGGATCGAGCCATCGCAGCGTGGGCGTGCCATCGCTCATCAGCAGGCGCCGGCCGTCGCTGGTCAGTCCCCAGCCTTCGCCGGGATAGCTGAAGCGCGCCAGCGGTTTCAGCGTGGCGAGGTCGAACACGAAACCCTGCTGCGCGCGCCAGGTCAGTTCGATCAGGCGGTCGCCGAACGCAACGATGCCCTCGCCGAAAAAACCTGGCCCGGGCGTCGCCACCTGCTGCAGTACCTTGCCGGTTTGGAGGTCCACCTTGCGCACGAACGACTGCCCCACGTTGCCGGTGCCTTCGTACAGATAGCCGTCCAGATAGAACAGGCCCTCGGTATAGGCGTGGATGTCGTGCGGCCACGCGTGGGTCACGGTGTAGCCGTAAACCGGCACGTCGCTGGCAGCGGCTGTCGCGAAGGCGAGGGAGGTGCCCAGGAAGGCGAGAACCATGGCGAATCGTTTCATGGCGCCATGATGCCGGAGCCACGTGTCGGTGTGTCACCGGCGAGTCACCCGGGCCGGTTCGGCGCATGGAATAATCGGAGCTTACG
>JBIQMK010000013.1:0-26152 GCA_044463365.1 Rhodanobacter sp.
GCGGCGGCACGCGGTGGCGACGCCCAGGGCCATAGCGGTGCGGGTGGCAGCAGCAGGGCCGGCAGCGGCGACCCGGGTGCCGGTAGCGGCGGGTATGGCGGCAACAGCAACGGCGCTGGCGGCGCCAACAGCAATGACAGCTCCGGCGGCGGCCTTGGCGGCGGCAACACCGGCACCGCGACCGGTGGCGCGGACAGCTGGATGGCGGGTGCGGGTACCGGCGGTGCGGCCACGGCAGACAGCGGCGCGCCCACCGGCACGGGTGGCAGCAGTGGCGCGAGTGGCAACACCGCCGGTGCTGCCGGCACCGGCGGCGCAGGCGGTGCGGGCACCGGCGGCAGTGGCATGGGCGCGGCTGGCGGTGCCGGCGGCGCGGGTGGCACCTCGTATGCGGACGCCGGCAGCTTCGACATGTCCAACCAGATGAACGGCACCGCCGTGGGTGCCGCCGGTATCGCGGTGCTCGCCCAGAACAGCGGTGCCGCCGCGCTGGTGCAGCAAAGCGTGAATGTGCAGGCCAACCTCACCGTCGGCCCGTAACGGAAAGCCCGCCGTGGAGTGATGCTCCACGGCGTTTTCCCTGACCTGGCCATGGCACGGTGATACGCCGTGCCATGGCGCCGAGCATTCACGGAGTGACGCCATGCGAAGCTGCCGATCTTTCCTGCCCACATTGCCGGGATGCCTGCTGGCGCCCCTGGCGATGGCGGCCCTCGCACAACCACCGGCCCCGGCGACTCCCTCGCCGGGAACTGCGGCTCGCGTCGCCGTGCCGGTCAGCACCGACGGCTTTGGTCCCAGCGTCACCTCCGCCACCCTGGCCACGATGCGTGGCGGTACCGACGTCGTGGAAAACATGCACCTGCACGGCACCGTGGACAACAACAGCGCCGATCACGTCGCCAGCGGTTACAACACGATTTCCGGTGGCGCTTTCACCGGTGCGGCAGGCGTGCCGATGGTGATCCAGAACAGCGGCAACAACGTGCTGATCCAGAACGCCACCATCATCAACGTGCAATTCCAGCCATGAAGAAGTGTGGTCGGTGCAAGGCACTGCTGCTGGTGGCCGCGATGCTGCCGCTCGGCGCGTCGTGGGCGGCCACGATGGACGTGCCTGGCATCCATGGCAACAGCTACACGTTCCACCTCACCAGCCTCAAGGAGGCGCGTTTCAAGAACACCATCCGTCAGCATTTCGATTTCAGCTGCGGCTCCGCGGCCACCGCCACCCTGCTGACGTATCAGTATGGCTACCCGGTGGACGAGCAATGGGTGTTCGAGCAGATGTACACCCATGGCGACCGCGCGAAGATCCGGCGCGAAGGTTTCTCGCTGCTGGACATCAAGCGTTTTCTGCACGCCAACGGTTTCGAGGCCGACGGGTTCCACGTACCGCTGGACAAGCTGCGCCTGTCCAGCGTGCCGGCCATCGTGTTGTTGAACGAAAAGGGCTACCACCATTTCGTGGTGGTGAAAGGCCTGCGCGACGGCCGCGTGCTGGTGGGCGACCCCGCGCGTGGCACGCGCGCGATGGCGCGCGCCACGTTCGAGGCGGCATGGCAGAACAAGCTGGTCTTCGTCATCCACAACCGCCGCACCTTGGCTGTCTTCAACAGCGCGGACGACTGGCGCGCCGCACCGCTGGCCTCGCTGGGCGAGGGCATCGACCGCCGCGGGCTGGATCGGATCACCTTGCCCAAACGTGGCCCCGGCGATCTCTGAGTGTGGAGCGAACCATGACCAAGACGGCACCTGCGCGGCATCTCCGCTTCGGTTCACTGGGCTTGATCGCGGCAGCCATGATCGTGGCGGCGCCGTTGGCGAATGCGGCATGCGGAGCGCCGTGCGTGGATGCCTGGTCGCTTCCGGTGGGCAACGCGCAGCTCGACGCCATGCGCGGCGGCTTCGACAGCGGCAACGGTTTGCTGGCGTCGTTCGGCATCGACCGCGTGGTTTACGTCAACGGCAGTCTGGCGACGCACACGAGCGTGTCGGTACCCGATATCGGCCACATGACAGCTGCGCAGGCCCATGCGCTGGCAGCGGTCGATGGCGTCCTCACGGTGGTGCAAGGCGGGCAGGGCAACACCGCGGCACTGGCGCCATCGGGCGCCGCCGCCACCGTGATCCAGAACAGCCTCGACGGCCAGCACATCCAGAGTCTCACCACGATCGACGCGTCGGTGGATCACCTGGACCAGTTTCGCAGCGCGCGCCTTGGCGACGCCCTGCAGGGCGCGTTGATCCAGTCGCTGGGGCATTGAGCTGACGCAGACGACGCGGTGAGGTCCGGGTTTCGCTAACGGTTCTGGTTCACGAGGAAAAGGCATGGCAGGGAAATCGTCGCGAAGCAAATATGCCGGTTGCATCGGCTTGCTGTGTCTTGGCATGGCACATGCCCAACAGCCGGCACCGTCCACTTCCGACGGACTGCCCGCCACCATCAGGCAAAACGTGATCCAGCAAGGCGAACGGCTGGATGCCATGCGCAGCCAGCTGGCTGCCCAGATGGCGCAGATCGAACAGCTGAAACGGGCGCTGGCGGAACAGGAGGCGGATTACCGTGCGTTGCGCCACGCGATGGGCATGGACAGCGGTCACAAGTCTGCGGGCACCGCAAACACGGCCGCCACGTCCGGCGCGGCGACAACCGCAACAGCGGTCGCAGCGACACCACAGCCGGTCGGTCGCGCGCCCGTGCGCGAGCCGGGGCCGCCCGCGGTGGCGCCCATTTTCGAGCAGCCGGGCGTGCTCACGCCGCGCGGAAAATTCGTGCTCGAACCGTCGTACCAGTTTGGCTATTCCTCCGCTGACCGCGTCGACCTGATCGGCTACACGGTGATCCCCGCCGTGCTGATCGGCCTGATCGACGCGCGCCAGGTAAGGACCACCACGCAAACCGGCGCGCTGGCGCTGCGCTACGGGGTCACCAACCGGATGGAGCTGGAACTGCGCGTGCCGTACCTGCACAACCACACCGATACCACCAGCCGCGAGATCTTCACCGGCAGCGCGGAGGATCGCGTGTTCACCAGCAGCGGCCACGGCCTGGGCGACATCGAGGCGACGGCGCGTTACCAGATGAACGATGGCGGCGCCGACAAACCCTATTTCGTGGGCTGGCTGCGCTTCAAGTCGCGCACCGGGCGCGATCCGTTCGATGTCACCACCGATTGCGTCAACCGCTGCATCCAGAACGTCACCGGCACCGGCATGCCGCTGCAATTGCCGACAGGCTCGGGTTTCTATGCGTTGCAGCCGGGCGTGACCTGGTTGTACCCGTCCGATCCGGTGGTGTTTTTCGGCAACCTCAGCTACCTGCACAACTTCCCCCGCCACGGCGTGAGCCGTCGCCTGCTGGGCGGGGACAGGGAATTGCTGGGCACGATCGACGTGGGCGACGTGGTGGACCTCAGCCTCGGCCTGGGCTTCGCGTTGAACGACAAGGCGTCCATCAGCCTGGGCTACGACCAGAGCTTCATCGGCTTGACCAGGCAGAACGGCAAAACCGTGGCCGGCTCGGCGAAGACGGTACTGGGTACCCTGCTGGTCGGCGGCTCCTACCGCCTCAGCGACAAGCGCAACTTGAACGTGGCGCTTGGCGTGGGCGTCACCCGCGACACGCCCGACGCCACGGTCACCGTGCGCGTGCCCACCACCTATTAGCCGTGATGGACCGCCTGCGTCGCTGTCGCGCGTCGTGCCCGCCGCCGCTGCGCCAGCCAGCCGCCGGCGCAGATGCCTACCACCAGCAGCACGTCGAGCGCGTATTGCGCCCAGTCGGGCGGGGCAAGCCAGCCGGCAAGCCAGCGGTCGTGTCCGATCATGCGGGCGGCGGTGAGCGCGATGGCGCCGGCGCCGACGTACATGATGATCGGGAAACGCTCGATCAGCTTCAGGATCAGGGTGGAACCCCACACCACCAGCGGCACGCTGATCAGCAGGCCGATGATCACCAGGCCGAGATGGCCACGCGATGCGCCGGCGATCGCCAGCACGTTGTCCAGTCCCATCAATGCATCCGCCACGATGATCGTGCGCAGGGCGCTCCAGAACGTGCGGCCGGCCTTGACCTCGTGGCTTTCGTCGTTGTCGTGCCGTAACAGATTCCACGCGATCGGCAGCAGCAACAGGCCGCCGGCCAGCATCAGGCCCGGCAGCTTGAGCAGATAGACGACCACCGCGGTCAAGGCGAAGCGAACGGCGACGGCGCCGAAGGTGCCCCAGAAAACCGCCTTTTTCTGCAAGTCCTTCGGCAGGCGGCTGGCCGCCATCGCGATGACGATGGCGTTGTCGCCGGCCAGGACGAGGTCGAGCAGCACGATGGCCAGCAGGCCGGAAAAGAAATCGGGGGTGAAGAAATCCATGGGACGATCCATGCGCGACGGACGATGCAGCGGAAACGGACGCGCGCGGCCCGCAGCCACCGCAAAAGTCTCGTTCGCAACAGGGTTGCCGTGATGACCGGAGCGAAGCGCCGCTCGTGTTGACGATCACCGCACCGATGCAGGGAAACCTGGATCGGGAACTACTCCCTTTTGAGGGGCGCTCATTGTCTGTGTGCGCCGTCCCCGGGGTCAAGCCGCGTTCGCGCCCGCAGGCTAAAATGCCCGTTTCCGATTCGCGAGAGAACACCATGAGTGCGCCCGACGTCCGCTCCGCCATCCGTCCCGATCCCGATCAGCCGATGGTCGACATCGCCGACTACGTGATCGACTACCGTATCGATTCCACCGAGGCCTACGACACCGCCCGCTACGTGCTGCTCGATTCGCTGGGCACGGCGATGCTGGCGATGAAGTTTCCCGAGTGCGTGAAGCATCTCGGTCCGCTGGTGCCCGGCGCCATCTTGCCCGGCGGCGCGCGCGTGCCCGGCACCAGCCACGAGCTGGACCCGGTGCAGGCGGCGTTCGCCATCGGCACGCAGATCCGCTGGCTGGATTTCAACGACACCTGGCTGGCGGCGGAGTGGGGTCATCCTTCCGACAACCTCGGCACGATCCTGGCCGTGGCCGACTACCTCAGCCGCAAGGCCGTGCGGGAAGGCGGCCAGCCGCTCACGGTGCGCGACGTGCTCGGTTACGCGATCAAGGCGCACGAGATCCAGGGCGGTTACGCCCTGCTCAACAGTTTCAACCGGGTAGGGCAGGACCACGTGATCCTGGTGCGGCTGGCCTCCACCGCGGTGGCCACCGCGATGCTGGGCGGCAGCAAGGATCAGGTGGTGGCGGCGGTGTCGCACAGCTGGATCGACAATGGCGCGCTGCGCACGTATCGCCACGCACCCAACACCGGGCCGCGCAAGAGCTGGGCGGCCGGCGATGCCTGCCGTCGCGCGGTGACCCATGCGATCAATGCCGTGGACCGCGGCGCGGTGGGTTATCCCTCGGCGCTGAGCGCGAAGACCTGGGGTTTCTACGATGTGGCATTCAACGGCAAGCCGTTCGAGTTCGAGCGTCCGTTCGGCAGCTACGTGATGGAGAACGTGCTGCTGAAGATCAGCTACCCGGCGGAGTTCCATGCGCAGACCGCGGTGGAGTGCGCAATGCAGTTGCATGCGCAGGTCGCCCATCGGCTGGACGAGATCGAGCGCATCGTGATCGAGACGCAGGAAGCGGGCTGCCGCATCATCGACAAGACCGGCCCCTTGGCGAACTACGCCGATCGCGACCATTGCATCCAGTACATGGTGGCGGTGCCGCTGATCTTCGGTCGACTGGTGGCCAGCGACTACAGCGACGAGGTAGCCGCCGACCCGCGCATCGATGCGTTGCGCAACAAGATGACGGTGAGCGAGAACCCGCAGTTCACGCGCGATTATTTCGATCCGGACAAGCGTTACATCGGCAACGCCGTGCAGGTCTTCTTCAAGGATGGCAGCAGCACCGGGAAAGTCTCCGTCGATTTCCCGATCGGCCATCGCCGCCGGCGCGCCGAGGGCATTCCGGTGCTGCTGAAAAAGTTCGAGTCCGCCTTGCGCGGGCATCTGCCGGGGCACCGGGTAAATGCCATTCTGGCCGCGACCGGTGATGCGGCCGCGCTGGACAAAATGCCCATCCAGGACTTCATTGGCCTATTCACATTGTAAAGACGACATAAGCGGAAAATGAACGAGCGGTCGCCGAGGCGGCCGGTTATGTTTATTTTTTGCTAAAGTTCGCGCCGAACGTGGCACGGCCAATCGGTGAAAGGGCCGTTGTCATTATTGTTCGTTCGATCCCCGTAATTATGTTGTCAAGCGGACGAAAAATCCCACACAAGGAGACACCCGATGAAACGTAAGGGCTTGTATTTTCTGATTGCGCTGGCTCTGGGCGGCGTTGGCGCCGCTCACGCGCAGGACACCACGGGCGCCGCCGATACCGCCTCCTCGTCCACCGAGATGGCTACCGACTATGACGCTCGCTGGTACATTGCCCCGACCGTTGGTGGCTACTACAACGACACCGACCGCAACACCAACAGCCGCCAGGTTTATTACGGCCTGGGCGTCGGCCGCTTCATTTCGCCGAATGCATCCATCGACATTTTCGCCGACCGCACCAAGCGTGACGTCGATGGCGGCGGCAGCTGGGCGAACAATACGGTCGGCGTAGCCGCTCGTTTCTACGCTGGCGCCTGGGACTCATGGCGTCCGTACGTGCTGGCTGGCGTGATGGGCAGCCACCACCAGAATGCGGCTGAGCACGGCTGGGCTCCCGCAGCCGAGCTGGGCGGCGGTCTGTCCAAGACCATCACCGACAGCTCCGACATTCGCATCGAAGCGGGCTACCGCTACGACTGGGATGACAAGTCGCAGCCGTCCGAAGACGGCTATGGTGACTGGTTCCTGGGCTTCAGCGTCGTTTCGCGCTTCGGCGAACCCGCTGCTGCGCCGGCCCCCGTCGAGGCGGCACCGGCGCCGGTGGCTGACTGCTCCACCATGGACAGCGACAAGGACGGCGTCAACGATTGCGAAGACAAGTGCCCGGATACCGTTACCGGCACCATCGTCGGTCCCGACGGTTGCGCACAGAAGGTCGTCATCGACCTGCGTGGCGTGAACTTCAAGTTCGATCGTCCGAAGAAGAACGAGACCGACATCTCCGGTGCGCTGGCTGAGCCGAGCTCCGATTCGATCGCCGTTCTGAACCAGGCCGTCGACACCCTGCAGCGTTACCCGCAGGTGCACGTCACCGTCGCCGGCTACACCGACTCGGTGGGTACGGACGCCTACAACCAGAGCCTGTCGGAGCGTCGCGCCTCGATCGTCTACAACTACCTGACCAGCCACGGCATCGATGCCAGCCGTCTGGAAGGCCCGATCGGCCACGGCGAAAACAACCCGATCGGCGACAACGACACCGACGCCGGCCGCGCGCAGAACCGTCGCACGGAACTGCAGGTTCAGCAGTAATCGAACCGCGGCAATGATTGCCGGGCTCCGGTCGGAGCCCGGCGGACGAAAAAACCCGGCCTCGGCCGGGTTTTTTTTTGGCTTCATGATCGGCGTTTGCCGCGTGCATTCGCTACGCTATCGCGATGCGTTCCTTCAGCTCCGGCAACACTCGCAACCGCGTGAAGACTGCCGCTCCGCGCCATGGCCTTGCACGGGTACTGTCGAAGGCCGGCGTTTGTTCGCGCAGCCAGGCCGAACAGTGGGTCCGCGACGGCCGGGTCAGCGTGGCCGGGCGTGTGGTGCGCGATCCGCATTTTCCCATCCAGCCGGACGCCCCGCTGATCACGATCGACGGCAAGCCACTGGCGGCGGCGGAGAAAATCCACGTGATGTTCAACAAGCCGCGCGGCCTGGTGGTGACCGCGTCGGACGAGCGCGGCCGCGACACGGTCTACACCGCGCTGGCCGCCGCGGGCTTGCCGTGGCTGGGTCCGGTGGGGCGGTTGGACAAGGCCAGCGAAGGACTGCTGCTGCTGAGCAACGATACGACGTGGGCGGCCGGCATTACGGACCCGGTCACGCATCTCGACAAGACGTATCACGTGCAGGTGGTGGGACAACCGGATGCAACCGCTCTGGCAGCCATGCATGCCGGGATCGTGGATGGGGACGACGTGCTGAAAGTGCGTCGCGCCAGCGTGTTGCGCCAGGGCGAAAAAAACGCCTGGCTGGAGGTGGTGCTGGATGAAGGTCGCAACCGCCACATACGCCGCTTGGTGGCGGCGCTGGGGTTCGACGTGCTGCGTTTGATCCGCGTCGCCATTGGCCCGTTGCCGCTCGGCAACCTGCCGAAGAACCAGTGGCGTCGTTTGAGCGCGGCCGAGGTCGCGATGCTGGACCGGCGGCGGGTGGCGTAGCGACGCTGCGCTTTGCGCCCGGATATGCCTAGGCGACCGTGCTTTTTTCCACGACGACCTGGCGCGTGGCCAGCCAATGCAGGAAATCCGCTTCGGGGAGCGGGCGGCAGATCAGATAACCCTGCAGCGTGTCGCAACCCATGGCACCCAGCCGCGCGCGCTGTTGTTCCGTCTCCACGCCTTCGGCGATGGTGGCCATGCCGAGACGGCGGCCGATGTCCACGATGAATCCGGCCAGCGGGTCGGGTACCGACGGTTGCAGCGCGCTGACGAAGGACCGGTCGATCTTCAACTCGTCCAGCGGCAATTGCTGCAGGTAGGCCAGCGACGAATAGCCGGTGCCGAAATCGTCCATGGCCAGCCGGAAGCCGATGTTCGACAGCGCATGCAAGGTGGCCAGCGCTGCCTCGAAATCGTTCAGCAGCGCGCTTTCCGTGAGCTCCAGCGTCAGCCACTCCGGGTCGATGCCGGCGGTCACCACGATGGCCTGGATGTGTTCGACGAACTGGGGATGCGCGATCTGCCAGGGGCTGACGTTCACGGCCAGGCGCCCGCCGAAATTCACCCCCTGGCTGCGCCAGGCCTGGATGTGGGCGCAAGCGCGCGTGATCACCCAGGTGCCTAGCGCGTGGATCAGGCCGGTTTCCTCGGCCACCGGAATGAAGACGTCCGGCGGTACGTCGCCCAGTTCCGGGTGGCGCCAGCGCAGCAGCGCTTCCGCGCCCAACAGCTTGCCGTTCATGCTCACCTGCGGCTGGAAATGCAGCGACAGCTGGTTGCGCTCCAATGCGGTGCGCAGGCCGCGTTCAAGCTCCAGGCGATTGTCCGCGTCCCGTTGCATGTGTGGCAGGAACAACCGCGCGCCGTTGCGCCCGGCGGCCTTGGCGCGATACAGCGCGATGTCGGCGCAGCGCACGATGTCCGCCGCTTCGGCATCGCCGTTGGGGAAAACCGCCACGCCGATGCTGGCGCCGATGGCCAGGATGCGACTGTCGATCGGCAGCGGAACGGAAAGCCGCTGCACCATGCTTTCGGCGACGCTCATGGCGAGCGCCGCCGTGGCGTCCGCATCCATCGCATCGTGCGAACCGGCATCCAGCAACACCAGGAATTCGTCGCCGCCGAGCCTGGCCACGGTGGATTCGCCCGGTGCCACGGCAAGCAGGCAATCGGCGATGGCCTCCAGCACCCGGTCGCCGACGTGGTGGCCGAGCGAGTCGTTGATGGTCTTGAAGTTGTCCAGGTCGATCATCAGCACCGCGCCGTGCCGGCCCGATTGCGTGGCGTCGGCCAGCATTTCGGCCAGCGAATGCAGGGCGCGCGAACGGTTGGGCAGGCCCGTCAACGGGTCATGGTAGGCAATGTGCCGCAGGTCCAGCTCGGCTTCGCGCCGGGTCTCCGCCTCGGCGCGCAGTTCAAGCGTGGTCTGCTCCAGCTGCAGCGTGCGGGCGCGCAATTGGCTGGCCAGCGAAACGCCCATCAGCAACACGAACGGCAGGAACGCGAAGGCATCCAGGTAGGGATACGGCTGATCGAAGATGTCGACCGCGACATCGCCCCACAGCATGGCGAAGAACTGCACCAGCAGACAGAGGCCAAGCAGCAGCCCGGGCCGTGCCTGGCCGTCCCGGTAAAACGTCCACGAGCGCCGCAGCGCCCAGAGGAAAACCACGTACGTCAGCGCGTGGAAGACATGGCTGGCGATGGATGGCTGCACTTCCAGCGTGAACAGAGATTCCCCCCATGGAAGCACCATCGGAGCACCGGCGCCGAGGCCGGCATGCAGGCCGTAAGGTGCCCGCAGATCGAACCAGAAAAAGCCGGTCGCCACCATCAGGATCACGCCGAAGACGATGCGGCCCACGGGCTTTCGGGTGTACGTGCTGACAAACACGATGAAGGCCGGGAACGAAAAGATCGACGAGGCGTACATGAGCCGCAACGCGAAGGTGGCTTGCTCCAGCGTCTCGGCGCAGTCCAGCAGCGCGTTGGACAGGGCGAGGGCGGAGATGCAGATGCACAGCACCGCGTAGGCCTGGTACATCAGTTCACGTTGATGGCGCAGGCCAATGACCAGAAACTGCATGCCCGAGGACAACGCCACGGCCGCTGTCGCCAGCAAGGCGGCCGTGAAATACCCGAAGCTCGGTTGGCTCGCAATTTCATGCATGCGCGGTTTTCCCCTGGCGTGCGGCCGCAGGGTCTGCGGCGCGCATCGCACAGGGAACGATAGCCCATTGCAGCATCGGTGCCCACTGGACGGCGTTCGGGCAGAAACAGGCACCGCCGCGAGGCGATTTCGCGCGATGCGGCGCTACTGCCGGGAGGCTTGCGGGCCGGCGGCGGATCAGCCATCAGGCGGCTCGCGTCCCCGGCTTCCCAGACTTTGCGGACGGTGTCGGTGCAACGCGCGAATATGCGAGGATCAATCGCTTTCTCGACGGATTGAAACCATGCCGCCCGATTCGGCCAGCCCAGACGATCCCCCGCCGATCCCGCCCCAGGCGCCGGACCCGGCCGATTGCTGTGGCGAGGGTTGCGTCCGCTGTGTGTACGACGTCTACGAGGCATCGCTCGAACACTACCGCACGCTGCTGGAGACCTGGCGGGCGCGACATCCGGACGATGCGGATGCCGACGGCTCCACACGCTGAACATCGCAGCATCGGATTCAGGACATCCATGGGACGACAGGTGACGCATGCGAACGAGTGACCGCGATACGGGGGCGAGCCTGCGGCGTGTGCAGTGGCTGGCGATCCTCGTCCGGCATCCATCGGCGGCATTGCTGCTGGTGCAATTGGCCGGCCTGCTGCTGTATCCGTTCATCGAACAGACGCGGGCGGCGCGCGTCCTGTTCGGCGCGTTCGGGGTGGTGGTGCTGATGCTGGCCATCTCGATGGTGCAGCGTACCCGCGGCCGGGGCTGGATCAGCGCGGCCATCGCCGTGCCCGCGGTGGTGTGCAACGCGATGGGCCTGATGCTGGACATGCCGGCGTTGAAACCGTGGTGGGCCGCGCTGGAGGCGCTGTTCTATTTCTATGCCGCCGGCTGCCTGATCGCCTACATGCTGGCCGATCGCCGTGCCACCACCGACGAAATGTTTGCCGCCGGCGCCACCTTCACCCTGCTTGCCTGGGCCTTTACCTATCTGTTCGTGCTGTGCCAGGTGTTGCAGCCTGGCTGTTTCGCCGCGGCGGTCCATCCGGCCGATCCGCGCAGCTGGACCGAACTGCTGTTTCTGAGCTTTGCCCTGATGTCGAGCACGGGCATCGGCGATGTCATTCCCGTCACGGTGCATGCACGCGCCTTGGCCAGCCTGGAGATGTTCGTGGGCGTGATGTACATCGCGCTGGTGGTATCGCGACTGATCGGGCTGAGCGTCAGCCGGGAGGACGGGCGCGAGCCGCGTCGCTGATCGCCGCGGAGGGGCTCTCTTGCGGTGTGGCGCCGCCGGCCCCTAGGTCGCCTTCTCGGCCACGGGAAAATGGCGCCGCAGGTCCTGCTGGCAACGCGCCAGCAGCGGCGGCGCAAACGCATCGGGCCAAGTGTGGCTGAGATCCACGTCGCGCGCCACCCGCTCGTGTTCACCCAGCAGTTGCGCCATCGCCAGGCCATCGGCGGCGGCCAGAACCTGGCCGAGTGGCGAACTGGCCGCAACCGTCCTGCCAGGCTGGCGATCGGCCATCGCCTCGATCACGCGCGGCGGCAACTCCCAGTGCTGCGCCGCCTGCAGCGACAGGCGCGTCGCCAGTGCGGCGCAGCTGGCCAGGAACCCCGGCGAGAGCGGCGCCGCGGCGGAAGCCGGCGCCAGCTGGTCGAGCAGGCGCACGACCGCGCCGGTACCGGTGTGGCAGATGGTGCCGACCAGATAAGCCTCGAACGTATCGCAGCCATTGTGCCGGGCCAGCCATGCGCACGCGTGCGAGCAGCGCTCGGCATGGTCCCACAGGCGCTCGCCGGCCACTTGGCCGAAGCTGCCGGCATTGGCCTGCAGGATGGGCTTCATCACGTATTGCGTGAGCACCCGGCGCAGGCCGTCCTGGCCCAGCAGGACCACCGCCTGCTGCAGGCTGGCGATCGGCTGGGCGGAGCGGTAGTACGAACTGCTGGTGACCCGCATGACCTCGCCCACCATCAGCGGATCGCGGCCCACGAGCTTGGCGAGCTGGCCCCCGGCGGCGTTGTCGTTTTTCAGCGTGCGCAGCAGTTGCGGCAGCACGCTGGGCAGCCGCGGCAGGCTGCGCATGTCGAAGCGCGTGCTGAGCAGGTCCAGACGCTTGAGCATGGCCTGCTCGGCGGCGTTGGTCTCGACCGCGTCGCTCGGCGGCAGGTCGAGTACGAAGCGATGAAAGCGGTCTTCGATTTCAGTCAGTGGAAAGTCCGGCTCGACCGGCACGTCGTCGACAATCACCCGCACGGGTCTGGTCGCGATGGGTCGCACGCGACTCGCAACCGGCTTCTGGCGGCGAAACCAGCGCTGCCAAAGATTCCCCATGCAAACGTCCTTTTTCAGAAACGCAAGCTTCCCACGACTTGCGAAGTAACGGCGGGGCGGCGGAAAAATTGAGCCGCCCGATCCGATGCGGCGACCGATGGCCGGTCATGACGAGCCGGCAGCGTGCGGTGGTCCCCAGCCCGCGCGCCCAACGCCTGCCGGAATTACTGGCCTTTCTTCTTTTCCTGCTTGGCTGCCCTTTTTTCCTTCAGGGTCTTGGCCGGCTTTTTCTTCTCGTTCTTCTTTGAATCCATGCCCTTGCTCATGTCGTGCTCCGCTATGTGGAAGGTGGACGGGAGCGGCACCGCCGATCCGGCACCGACGGAAACCTCGAGCGCGGTGCGATCGGAGTTTAGGGGTGGGCGGTGTGGAATCCAAGCCAGTGCCGGATGCGCTCGCGTGGCGCCCGGCGGCGCCATTGCCTCCGCGGCAGCGGCGGGCGATCGCCATGCTCGGCGTGGTCGCCGCGGCAGGCAAACGCACGAAAGGCGTCGCCGACAATGGCATTTCCCGCGCATGCCCCCAGATTGGAAACCTCAACCATGGCGAGCGTTTCCACATGATTCCTTTTTCGATACTCGACCTGGCGCCGGTCACCGAAGGCAGCGATGCCGCCCAGGCGTTCCGCAACACGCTGGATCTGGCGCAGCTGGCCGAACGGCTGGGCTACCACCGCTACTGGCTGGCCGAGCACCACAACATGCCCGGCATCGCCAGCGCGGCGACGGCGGTGTTGATCGGGCACGTGGCCGGCGGCACCTCGGCCATCCGCGTGGGCGCCGGCGGCATCATGCTGCCGAACCATGCGCCGCTGCAGGTAGCCGAGCAGTTCGGCACGCTGGCGTCGCTGTATCCGGGTCGTATCGATCTGGGGCTGGGACGTGCGCCGGGCACGGACCAGCCCACCGCGAAAGCCTTGCGCCGCTATTTCGACAGCGCCGACGCGTTTCCGCAGGACGTGATGGAACTGCTCGGCTATTTCGAGCCCGCCACGCCCGGCCAGCCGGTGCGCGCGGTGCCCGGCGCCGGCATCGACGTGCCGGTATGGCTGCTGGGTTCCAGCCTGTTCAGCGCCAAGTTGTCGGCGGCGCTGGGCCTGCCGTTCGCGTTCGCCTCGCATTTCGCGCCCGATGCAATGGACGAGGCGCTGGCGCTGTACCGCCGCGATTTCCGGCCGTCGGCGCGGCTGCAACAGCCGTACGCCATGCTGGGCCTGAACGTGGTCGCCGCCGACAGCGATGCCGAGGCGCGACGCTTGTTCACCACCCAGCAACAAAGCTTCATCAACCTGCGTCGCGGCCGGCCGGGGCTGATCCCGCCACCGATCGACGACATCGAAACGTACTGGTCGCCGGTGGAGAAGATCGGCGTGGAGCGCGCACTGGCCTGCGCCGTGGTGGGCGACGCGGCTACGGTACGGCGGGGCATCGATACATTCGTCGAGCGACATCGGCCGGACGAGGTGCTGCTGACCGCCAACGTGTTCGACCACGACGCCCGCCGGCACTCGTTCGAAATCGCCGCGGCATGCATGGCGAACAATTAGCAACAGCCAATCCGCCATAATCGCGCCCTTCCACGCAGACTTGAAGCTTTCCAACGCATGAAAACACCCCAGGGCCTGCAGGCATTGATCGAGGAAGGCGTGATCGACCAGGTGCTCCGCCCGCTCAAGAGCGGCAAGGAGGCCTCCGTCTACGTCGTGCGCTGCGGCGAGGACGTTCGTTGCGCCAAGGTCTACAAGGACATGGGGCAGCGCAGTTTCCAGGCGCGCGTGCAATACCAGGAGGGCCGCAAGGTGCGCGGCAGCCGCCAGGCGCGCGCGATCGGCAAGGCCAGCAAGTTCGGCCGCAAGGAGATGGAGGAGAACTGGAAGAACGCCGAGGTCGACGCGCTGTACCAGCTCACCGCCGCCGGCGTGCGGGTGCCGCAACCGTTCGGGTATTTCAACGGCGTGCTGGTGATGGAGCTGGTCACCGACGCGGAGGGTTATTCGGCACCGCGATTGGGTGAGGTGGAGTTGTCGGCCGACACGGCGCGCGACTACCACCGCTTCCTGATGCAGCAGGTGGCGCGCATGCTGTGCATCGGCCTGATCCACGGCGACCTGTCCGAATACAACGTGCTGGTGGGCCCCGAGGGTCCGGTGATCATCGACCTGCCACAGGTGGTCAGCGCGTCGGGCAACAATGCGGCGCGCGCCATGCTGCGCCGTGACGTGGGCAACATCACCATCAGCCTGTCGCGCTTTGCGCCGGAGTTGCTGGACACGTATTACGGCGAGGAGATGTGGGCGCTGTACGAACTGGGCGAGCTGCACCCGGACACCGAGCTGACCGGCCAGTTCGAATTCGACGAAAGCATCGCCGACGTGGACAGCGTGATGCAGTCGATCATCGATGCGCGCGAGGAAGCCATCATCCGCCAGCAGGGGCGCGAGGCTGCGGCGCAGGAAGATTGATCGACGGTGGGAGCGGCAGCCATTGTAGGAGCGACTTCAGTCGCGATGCTTTTGCTCTCCCGAATCCCGGCTTTCAACAGACGAATGTCTGGTCATCCCTTCAAGAGCGTCGCGACTGAACTCGCTCCTACAGGGTTCAGTGCCTGCTGACGTCGATCAGCTCCACGTCGAACACCAGTGAGGCATTCGGTGGGATGTCGCCACCGGCGCCTTCGGCGCCATAGCCGAGCGCGGCGGGAATCAGCAAGGTGCGCTTGCCACCCACGCGCATGCCGGCCACGCCCTGGTCCCAGCCTTCGATGACGCGGCCGGCGCCCAGCTGGAAATTGAACGGCGTGCCGCGGTCGCGCGAGCTGTCGAACTTCGTGCCGTGCTTGTCGGCCGCGGTGTCGTCGTACAGCCAGCCGGTGTAGTGCACCAGCACGTCCATGCCGGCTTTTGCCTCGGCGCCGCTGCCGACGGTGTGGTCGATGACGGTGAGCTTGTCCACGTGGCCGTGGGTGCGGACCTGGGGCGAGCCGCCGCAGGCGGCGAGGGTGAGTATGGCGAGCAGTGAAAATAGCCAGCGCATGGGGGCTCCCAAGAGGAAAAGGCGGATCGAAAATGACAGGTGAACGGTTGACCGAAACGAAAGGCACAACTTGACCGCGAACTATCTCAATCGTCATTCCCGCTTTCGCGGGAATGACGGCATGACGCCTGGCGCCATCGGGCATTGAACCGCCTATTTGGGCGGTTCCGCAGCCACCATCCGTTTTACCGTGTCCACGGCCACTGCATCCGTCTCGTTCATCATCTGCAACTGCCCATCCTGGATCAGGCACTGCAGCCGCATGCCACGTTGCAGCAGGCCGACGAGTTCGGCCACGGTGTGGGCGGGAATGTCGAGCACGGTGAGGTTCTTGTTGCGAGCGAGTGAGGCGCCGACCTTGCCCCACCAGATCTCCGCCGCGTTGCCGCCGTAGCTGATCACCACCACCTGGCGCGAGCGGCCGCAGGCCTTGCGGATGCGGCTTTCGTCGGGCTGGCCCAGCTCGATCCACAGTTCGATCTCGTCGGTGTACGCCTTGCGCCACAGGGCCGGTTCGTCCTCGTCGCTGAGGCCCTTGCCGAACTCCAGCCGGTCGTCCGCGTACAGCGCGAACGCCAGCAACCGCACCATCAGGCGCTCCTCGGTTTCCGAGGGATGCCGCGCCAGGGTCAGCGCATGGGTGGCGTAGTAATGCCGATCCATGTCGCTGATCTGCAGTTCGACTTTGTAGATGGTGGAGTTGAGCGCCATGGGCCAGCCTTGAGACAACAGCCGGCCATTCTACGCGCTGGTCCTAGACTGCGGTGCTGATGACAGACGTATTCCACGATCCCCATGCCAGCACCGTGCATCTGCCTGCCGGCGAATGGGCCACGGTGCTGGACGCGCTGTGCGCGCATTTCCCCAGTGTGAGCCCTGCGCAATGGCTGGACCGGATCGAGCGCCGGCGTGTGCTGGATGCGCAGGGGCAGGCGATCACGCTGCAAACGCCGTACCGTGCGGGGCTGCGTCTCCACTATTACCGCGAGGTGGCGCATGAGGTGCCGATTCCCGGCGTCGAAACCGTGCTGCATGCCGACGCGCATCTGGTGGTGGTCGACAAGCCACACTTTCTGCCGGTGACGCCGGCGGGCGGCTTCGTGGAGCAGACCTTGCTGCGGCGGCTGATGCGCCGGCTGGACAATCCGAACCTGGTGCCGCTGCACCGGATCGATCGGGCCACGGCCGGGCTGGTGCTTTTCTCGGCCAACCCCGCCAGCCGCGCGGCGTACCAGGCGCTGTTCCGCGAACGGCGCATCGACAAGCTTTACCACGCGCTGTCGCCGGCCTTGCCGCGACTGTCGTTTCCGCTGCATCGCCGTTCGCGCATCGTGGCGGGGGAGCCGTTTTTCCGCATGCGGGAGGTCGAGGGCGAACCGAACAGCGAAACGGTCATCGAGGTGATCGAATGCAAGGGCGGCATCTGGCGCTATGCGCTGCGGCCAGTCACAGGCAAAAAGCACCAGTTGCGTCTGCACATGGCTGCGCTGGGCGCGCCGATCCTGCACGACACGCTGTACCCCGAACTTGCGGCCGCAGCCGCCGACGACCATCGCCGCCCGCTGCAATTGCTGGCCCGCCACCTGGCTTTCGACGACCCGCTGTCCGGCCAGCGGCGCAATTTCCAAAGCGCGCTGGAGCTGGCAGGACCAGTGCCAGAAGTTGGTTCCACGGGCGCGCGGTAAGCGGCCATTCCGCGTTATCGTTGCGCGCATTATTAGCGCGGGAGAGTCCTCGTGAACGCACAACACCTGCCCGGCGCCACGCCGCGCACCGAGCTCACCGTACGCGGCCTGATCATTGGCATCGTGATCACCCTGGTATTCACCGCGGCCAACGTGTTCTTCGGACTCAAGGCGGGCCTGACCTTCGCCACGTCGATTCCCGCGGCGGTGATCTCGATGGCGATCCTGCGCGCGTTCAGGAACTCCACGATGCAGGAAAACAACATCGTGCAGACGGTGGCCTCGTCGGCGGGCACGCTCTCGGCGATCATCTTCGTGCTGCCCGGGCTGGTGATGATCGGCTGGTGGAACGGGTTTCCGTTCTGGATCACCTTCGGCATCTGCGCCACCGGCGGCATCCTGGGCGTGATGTACACCATCCCGCTACGCCGCGCGCTGGTGACCGATTCCGACCTGCCGTATCCCGAAGGCGTGGCCTGCGCCGAGGTGCTGAAGGTGGGCGGTGGCGACGATGCGGCTGCCGCGTCCGAGGAAAGCAGTCGTGCCGGCTTGCTGGCCGTGGCCGCCGGCACCGTGGTGTCGGCGGTGTTTGCGGTGGTGGTCGCCACCCGCGTTTCCGCCGGCAACGTGGCGCAGTACTTCCGCGTCGGCGATCGCGGCGGTGTCACCGGTTACGACTTTGCGCTGTCGTTCGCCTTGCTGGCGGTAGGCCATCTGGTGGGCCTGTGGGTGGGCCTGGCGATGTTGCTGGGCGCGGTGATCGCGTGGGGCTGGGCGGTACCGCACTACACGATGCTGGCGGCGACCGCCGGCGCCGCGGCCGACGTGGCGCAAGCGGCATGGAGCGCCAAGGTGCGCTTCATCGGTGCCGGCACGATCGGCGTGGCGGCCATCTATACGCTGGCCAAACTGGTGAAGCCGGTGATCAGCGGGCTGACCTCGGCGATGGCCTCGTCGCGGGCGCGCAAGGCGGGCCAGGGCGCCACCTTGCCGCGCACCGAACACGACATGCCGATCGGCCTGGTGGGCCTCATCAGCGTGGCGTGCCTGTTGCCGATCGCCTGGTTGCTGGGTGATTTCAGTCTTGCCACCGGGCTGGGCGAGCATCTGTGGCTGCTGGTGATCGGCGGCCTGCTGTTCGTGGTGGTGATGGGTTTTCTGGTGTCGGCGGTGTGCGGCTACATGGCCGGGCTGATCGGCTCGTCCAACAGTCCGCTGTCGGGCGTGGGCATCCTGGTGGTGATCATCGCCGCGCTGCTGCTGATGCTGGCGGTGCAGGCGCAAACCGGTGACGCCGGCAAGGGCATGGTGGCGTTCGCGCTGTTCGCCACTTCCGTGGTGTTCGCGGTGGCCACCATCGCCAACAACAACCTGCAGGACCTGAAGACCGGCCAGCTGGTCGATGCCACGCCGTGGAAACAGCAGGTGGCGCTGGTGGTGGGCGTGCTGGTGGGTGCGGCGGTGATCCCGCCGGTGCTGGATCTGTTGAACGAGGCCTATGGCTTTGCCGGCATGCCCGGCGTCGACCCCACGCGGGCGCTGGCGGCGCCGCAGGCCGGCCTGATCTCGGCGCTGGCGCAGGGCGTGATCCAGGGCAATATCGACTGGAGCCTGATCGGCCTGGGCGCCGCCATCGGCGTGGCGCTGATCGTGCTGGACGAGATGCTGGGCCGCACGACGCGCACCGCGCGACTGCCGCCGCTGGCCGTCGGCCTGGGCATCTACCTGCCCAGCTCCACCACGTTGATGATCGTGGTCGGCGCCATCGTGGGCTGGTATTTCGACAAGCGCGCCGAACGTGGCGCCAACCCCGAGGGCACCAAGCAACTGGGCGTGCTGCTGGCCTCGGGCATGATCGTGGGCGAAAGCATCATCGGCGTGGTGATCGCCGCGATCGTGGTGTTCTCCGGCAAAAACACGCCGCTGGCGCTGGTGGGCGACGACTTCGGCACTGCCGCGATCTGGATCGGCGGCATCGCCTTCGTGCTGGTCAATGCGCTGTTGTATCGCTGGGTGGCGCGGCTGGGGCGAACCCAGACGAAAGGAATGGCATAACGCCGCTGAGGTCGCTCCCACAAGTTCGCTTCCGTCGCCACGTACAATGCGCCCATCGACGAGCTGCTGAAGTAATGACGTGACGGCATCCGGATTTTCCGCGGCCGCGCCCGACACGGCGCTGGCCGCGTTGTTCGTTCCCTTCGAGTCGGGACACTTGCACCTGCCGTCCGACGGCCGTGTGCTGTTCCTGCGCGCCCGCGCCGGCGTGCGTCTACGCGAGATGGCGCAGCCGGCCTGGCTGTGCGAACAAAGCTTCATGCCGTTCGCCGATGAACTGGACCGCTGTGGCTTGCGCGTGGGCGAGGCATCCGAGGATGAGCGCTTTCCGCTGGTGCTGATCCTGCCGCCGCGCCAGCGTGACGAGGCGCGTGCGCTGTTCGCCCGCGCGCTGCAGCACACGGCGCCGGGCGGTAGCGTGCTGGTGAGCATGCCCAACACGGAAGGCGCGAAATCCGGCGAGGCCGACATGGTGAAACTGGCCGGCGCCGTGCAGCATCTCTCCAAGCATAAATGCCGCGTGTTCTGGGCCACACCCGCGATGGACAGCGTCGATCGCGAGCTGCTGGCGCAATGGCTGGCGCTGGATGCCCCGCGCGAAACCGATGATGGCTTCGTCAGCCGGCCCGGCCTGTTTGCCTGGAACCGGATCGATCCCGCTTCCGCGTTGCTGGCGGCGCATCTGCCGGCGGACTTGTGTGGGCGAGTGGCCGATCTCGGTGCCGGCTACGGTTATCTGGCCGCACAGATCATCGCCCGCTGCCCGCACGTGGAAGCCATCGACCTGTACGAAGCGGAAGCGCGCGCGCTGGAGCCGGCGCGCATCAACCTGGCGCGTGCGCAACAGGCCAGCGGCCGCGACGTGGAGATGGCGGTGCACTGGCACGACGTCACCCGCGGTTTGCCGCGGCGATACGACGTCATCGTCAGCAACCCGCCGTTCCACCAGGGCCGCGCCGATCTGCCCGAACTGGGTCGCGCCTTCATCGCCACCGCCGCCGGCGCGCTGGTGCCGGATGGCCGGCTATGGCTGGTGGCGAACCGTCACCTGCCGTATGAGGCGATCCTGGCGGCGCGTTTCCACCACGTCACCACGGTGACCACGCAGGACGGTTTCAAGGTGATCGAAGCGAACGGAGTGCGTCCATGAAACTGGTTAAGCTGATCGCCAACCTGGGCTACGGCAGCCGCAAGGACGTCACCCAGTTGTTCCGTGCGGGGCGTATCACCGACGCCGAGGGCGAGGTGTTGTATGCCGACGACGTGGTGGCGCACGACAACATCCGCGTCGACGACGAGCCGCTCGATCCGCCGCCCGGCCTGGTGCTGATGCTCAACAAGCCGCTGGGCGTCACCTGTTCGCGCAAGGACCCGGGCCGGGTGGTGTACGACCTGCTGCCGCCGCGCTTCAATGTGCGCACGCCGGCGTTGTCCAGCGTGGGACGGCTCGATCGTGACACCACCGGCCTGTTGCTGTTCACCGACGATGGCGCGCTGCTGCACCGGATCATTTCGCCCAAGGCGCACGTGGCCAAGGTGTACGAGGCCACGTTGGCGCAGGATCTGCGGGGCGACGAAGGCGCGCTGTTCGCCAGCGGCAACCTGATGCTGGAATCGGAAAAGGAGCCGCTGGCGCCGGCGCAACTCGAGGTGCTGGGCCCGCGCCACGCGCGGCTTACAGTGACCGAAGGCCGTTATCACCAGGTGCGGCGGATGTTTGCCGCCGCCGGCAACCATGTGGAAACCCTGCAGCGCGTGGCGGTCGGCGCGTTGACGGTGGGCGAGCTGCCGTTGGGCGAATGGCGGGCGCTGGATGCGGACGAGGTGGCCGCCGTTTTCGCACCGCCGACGGTCGGCTGATCGACGGTCATGGCGATCGACCAGCGCCCCCTCGCCATCTTCCTGATGGGCCCGACCGCCTCGGGCAAGACCGCGCTGGCCTGCGAATTGAGCGAGCGCTTTCCGCTGGACCTGGTCAGCGTGGATTCGGCGCTGGTCTACCGCGGCATGGATATCGGCACGGCCAAGCCCGACGCGGCCACGCTGGCGCGCTACCCGCATGCCTTGGTGGATATCCGCGATCCGGCGCAGCCGTACTCGGCGGCGGATTTTCGCGACGACGCGCTGGCGGCGATGCAGTCGATCAGCGCGCGGGGCAGGGTGCCGCTGTTGGTGGGCGGCACCGGGCTGTATTTCCGGGCGCTGCAGCAGGGGCTTTCGGCGTTGCCGCAGGCCGACGCAGCCATCCGGCAACGGCTGGGTGCCGAGGCGCAACAGCACGGTTGGCCGGCGCTGCATGCGCGGCTGGCGCAGCTCGATCCGGCGGCGGCTGCGCGCATCGGCAGCAACGACGCGCAGCGATTGCAGCGTGCGCTGGAGGTGATCGAGTTGAGCGGCCGCCCGCTGTCCGAGTTGCAGCAGCGCGGCCACGCGGCGCCTTTCCCCTGGCGCGTGCTGAAACTGGCCCTGATGCCGCGCCAGCGCAGCGTGCTGCATGAACGCATCGCGCAGCGTTTCGACACCATGCTGGCGGACGGTTTCTTGGACGAGGTGCGTGCGTTGCGTGCGCGGAGCGACCTGCATGCCGACCTGCCCGCCATTCGCGCGGTAGGGTACCGCCAGGCGTGGCAGCACCTGGAAGGAAGGATCGACGCGGCCACCTTCCGCGACCAAGCCATTTTTGCCACCCGCCAGTTGGCCAAACGGCAGATCACCTGGCTGCGCAGCGACCTTGCTGCGCGGTTTTTCGACCCCGACGAATCGGCCTGCGCGCCGCGCGCGACCGAGGCGGTACGGCTGCTGCTGGAAGGCGCCGCGGGACGCCGCTGAGCGCACTTTTGCCAACCCCGGCTCATTTGCGCCGGCAGGTTGAAAACCACCTTTCATCAAGCATTTGAAAGCGGTTACCATCACCGGAGTTGGGCCGGACGCCGCAGGCGTTTTTTTCCGGACCCGTCCGTCGCCAGGGGAACAAAACATGTCCAAGGGACAATCGCTGCAGGATCCGTTTCTCAATGCTTTGCGGCGCGAACGCGTGCCGGTGGCCATTTACCTGGTCAATGGCATCAAGCTGCAGGGCACGGTGGAATCGTTCGATCAATTCGTGGTGCTGCTGCGCAATCAGGTGAGCCAGATGGTCTACAAGCACGCCATCTCCACCGTGGTGCCCAGCCGCAACGTGCGCATCAGCAGCGCGGCGGAGGACCACGACGGCCACGCCGAGCACGACGCCGTGCCCGCCGCCGGCACGCCGGCCGACGCCGGCGCTTGATTGATGGGGTGCCGGCCCGCATGAAGTAGGTTCGTTTCCGCAAAGGCCTACCCCATTCGTGTTTGATCGACAGAAGAAAGGCGACCGCGCCGTACTGGTCATGCCGCATTCGCGCGGCGAGGGCGACAGTGCCCGCCGCGCCGGGGAATTCACCGAACTGGTCAAATCGGCCGGCGCCGAAGTGCTGGCGGCCATCACCGCCCGCGTCGACGTGCCGAACCCGCGTTTCTACATCGGCAGCGGCAAGGCCGACGAAGTGGCCGAGGCGGTGGCCGCGCTGGAGGCCGACCTGGTGCTGGTGGACCACGAGCTCACGCCGGTGCAGGAGCGCAACCTGGAAAAGCAGCTCAAGGTGCGCGTGGTCGACCGCGCCGGGTTGATCCTGGACATCTTCGCCCAGCGCGCCCGCTCGCACGAAGGCAAGCTGGAAGTGGAGCTGGCCCAGCTCAAGCACATCGCCACCCGCCTGGTGCGCGGCTGGACCCATCTGGACGCGCAGCGCGGCGGCGCCATCGGCAACCGCGGTCCCGGCGAAACCCAGCTGGAAACCGACCGCCGCCTGCTCAACGAGCGGGTGAAGATCCTCGGCAAGCGGCTGGAAAAAGTGCAGGTCCAGCGCACCCAGCAGCGCCGCGCGCGGCTGCGCAACACGGTGCCGCGCGTTGCCTTGGTGGGCTATACCAACGCGGGCAAATCCACCTTGTTCAATGCACTGACCACCGGCGAGGTGTACGCCGCCGACCAGCTGTTCGCCACGCTGGACCCCACCGTGCGCAAGATCGACGGCCTCAGCTGCGGGCCCGCCGTGCTGGCCGATACGGTGGGTTTCATCCGCGAGCTGCCGCACGACCTGGTGGCCGCATTCCGCGCCACCCTGGCCGAGGCGCGCGAGGCCGACCTGCTGCTGCATGTCAGCGACGCCGCCGACGACGAGCGCGAGCCGCTGCATCGGGTGGTCAATAACGTGCTGCAGGAGATCGACGCCGGCGACCTGCCGCAATTGCAGGTGATGAACAAGATCGACCTGGCCGACCTCGAGCCGCGGATCGACCGCGGCGGCGACGGGCGACCGTATCGGGTTTGGCTGTCGGCCGCCAGCGGCGCGGGGATCGACCTGCTGCACCAGGCGCTGGGCGAGTTGCTGGGCGGCGACCGGGTGCAGTCGTCGCTGCACCTGCCGCTCTCCGCCGGGCGCCTGCATGCCCGGCTCAAGGCCTCCGGCGCAATTGCCGAGGAGACGGTCGACGAGCACGGCTGGCGCTTGCGCATCGATGCGCCACGCAGCGTGCTGGCACCGCTGGGCGCCGATGCGACGGAAGCGGGCATGCTGCGCGATCTGCTGGCGGCGGAGCCGTAGGCCCGCCATCCAGGCATTCGCGGCGCAGGCAGGGCCCGGCCGTGGCAGCGGCGGGCTGCGGATCAATACGTCAGGCTCTGCTAAACTGTCCGGCGTTTGTGCTGCCACCCGACCGGGCCGGCACATTGCCCCACAGTTATGGCAGACATCATGTGGCTTCCCCTTCAACATGTGCTCCGGCCGTGGCTGCCGGCCTCCCAGCGGTCCCCAGGAGACCTGACTCATGGCGTGGAATGAACCCGGCAAAGGCCAGGGCGATCCGTGGAATCGCAAGCGGCCTTCCAACGGCAAGCCGAACCTGGACGACCTGCTCAAGCAGCTGAAGGACCGCTTCGGCAAATTCGGCAACGGCGCCGGCGGCATTCTCACCGTCGTGGTGGCGTTGCTGGTGCTGAGCATGCTGTTCAGCAGCTACACCATCGTGGGCGCGCGCGAGGCGGGCGTGGTGCTGCGTTTCGGCCAGTATTCGCGCACCTTGCCGCCGGGCTTCCACCTGAAGCTGCCGGTGCCGTTCGAGACGATCACCAAGGTCGAGGCCACCCGCATCCGCTCGGTGACCGACAAGGTCGCCATGCTGACCCGCGATGAAAACATCATCACCATCGACTTCACCGTGCAGTACCAGGTGGACGACGCCCGCAAGTACCTGTTCTCGCTGAACGACCCCGACGGCACCACCGGTGCGGCGGCGGAGGCGGCGGTGCGTTCGGTGATCGGCGGCAGCGACATGGACCAGATCCTCTCCGCGGCGGGCGCCAGCCTGGTCGCCGAGGCGCAGGTGGCCTTGCAGAAAACGCTGGACAGCTACAACTCGGGCCTGCGCGTCACCGAGGTGAGCTTCCAGAACGTGGCGCCGCCGAACGAGGTCAAGGACGCCTTCGACGACGTCAACAATGCCCGCGAGGACAAGCAGAGCATCGAGAATGGCGCCCTGGCCTACGCCAGCAAGGTGGTGCCGGTGGCGCGCGGCGACGCGGCACGCATCGCGGCAGAGGCGGCCGGCTACAAGGCGGAGCGGGTTGCCCGCGCCGAAGGCGACACGGCCCGTTTCGACCTGCTGCTGAAGCAGTACCAGGCGGCCCCGGAGGTCACGCGCAAGCGGCTGTGGCTGGAAACCATGGAGCAGGTGATGGCCCACAATCCCAAGGTGATCGACGGCTCGGACGGCCGCAACATCATCAATCTGCCGGCGCAGCAGGGCAGTGCGTCCAGCTCCGCCAACGCGGATTCATCCACGGGTATCGTGGTGCCCGCCGCCAGCAGTGATTCCGCCGACAAGGGAGCGCAGCCATGAGCCGGATCGTAGCGGGCATCGTCGCGGCGCTGTTGATCCTGCTCGGGCTCAACAGCATGTTCGTGGTCAGCGAAGGCCACAGCGCGCTGCTGCTGCAGTTCGGCCGCATCGTGCACACCGATTACCAGCCGGGGCTGCATTTCAAGATTCCGGTGATCCAGCAGGTGATGCATTTCGACAAGCGCATCCTGTCGCTGGACGCGCCGCCGGAGCGTTATTTCACCTCCGAGAAAAAGAGCGTCAACGTCGACTTCTACGTGAAGTGGCGCGTGCTGGACAACGCCGCGTATTACCGCGCCACCGGTGGCGACCAGTTGATGGCGGCGCAGCGGCTGACCCCGATCGTGAAGGATGCGCTGCGCTTCGAGTTCAACGCCCGCACCTTGCCCGACCTGATCTCCGGCGGCCGCAAGGACATCACCGAGCGCGTGCGTGCGCAGACCGACGCGTCGGCGCGCAAGAACCTGGGTATCGCGGTGGTCGACGTGCGTATCAAGCGCATCGACCTGCCCAACGAGGTCAGCGAATCGGTCTACAAGCGCATGCGTGCCGAGCGCCTGCAACTGGCCAACGAGTTGCGCTACACCGGCCAGGAGGCGGCCGAGAAGATCCAGGCCGATGCCGATCGCCAGGGCCAGGTGCTGCGTGCCGACGCGATGCGT
>JBIQMK010000014.1:0-25591 GCA_044463365.1 Rhodanobacter sp.
CTGCCCGCGTAGTCCGCCGCGTGGCGGTCGACGAATTGCAGCGCGCCATGCACGCCGCTGGTCTCGTAGCCGTGCACGCCGCCGGTCACCAGCACGCAGGGCAATGCCTCGCGCCAGTCGCGACTGCGGATCGCCAGCAGCGGGTAGCTGTCCGGCGGATAGTCCAGCTGGCCGTAGGGAACCACGTCGAAGCGTGATCGCAGCGCGTCGATGGCATCGAGCACATCGGCCCGGTAGCTGCGCTGCACGCGTTGCCGCAAGCGCCAGGCCGCCACCTCCGCCTCGCCCCACGGCCGTCCGGGCGTGCCGATCGGATAGGGTGACTGGCTTGTCGTCATTCGCTCGCTCCCGCCATGAAAAGCCTTGCACTGTAGCACCGGGTGCCGGAACGCCGGGTCGACATGAGCGACGGTGGCGGTTCTTCGCCATGCCGGATCGGCTAGATTGTCGGCGGGGATCGCCGCGCGACGCGGCTGATGGAACCGGCATGAACGAACAACTGCTTTTCAACGCGGTGGATCTGGCGGGCACGTTCGCCTTCGCGATCAGCGGCGCCACGGCGGCGCGACGCTGCCAGCTCGACCTGTTCGGCATCCTCGCCGTGGCGTTCATCACGGCCTGTGGCGGCGGCATCGCGCGCGACGTCTTGATTGGCGCGATTCCGCCGGCGGGATTGTCCGATTGGCGCTACCTGCTGACGGCGATGATCGCGGCGCTGTTCACCATCGCGGCGTACCCGTGGGTGGAGCGGCTGACCTATCCGGTGCGGCTGTTCGACGCGATGGGGTTGGGCCTGTTCGCGGTGTACGGCGCGCACAAGGCGCTGCTGTTCGGCCACAACGCGGAGGTGGCGATCCTGCTGGGCATGGTCACCGCGATCGGCGGAGGCATGGCGCGCGACGTGCTGCTGGCACGCGTGTCGATCGTGCTGCAGCAGGAGATCTACGCGCTGGCGGCGCTGGCCGGCGCCGCCTTGTCGGTCATCGGCGAGCGCCTGGGCTGGCCGCCGGTATGGGCGACGTGGCTGCCGATCCTGTTCTGCTTTTCGCTGCGCTTTCTGTCCCTGCACCGCCACTGGAACCTGCCGCGGTTCGGACGCGACCCGGAGGCCTGAGGGCAGCTCAGAGCTTGTCGGGACCCTGGCGCAGCCAGCGGTCGATCATCGGCTTTTCGTAACGCAGCGCGTCGTTGTCGCTGATGCCGGCGTGATCCAGGAAGGACATGTCGCGCAAGGTGCGGCTGCCCTCGCGCAGCACCTTGCCGTCGGCGCCATACAGCGTGAAGTCCAGATCGATCCGCGGCGGATACCGGTTCTTGATGATGCGGATGCGGCTCAAATCCGGCCCATGCCATGGCTCGTACTCGCCGGCCAGGTCCACATCCTTCACCTTGATGTCGAGCCGCTCGCCCGGCCTCAGAATGCGCGACGCGCGCTGGGCAATGTAATCCTTGAGCGGAGCCAGATAGCCATTGGCGTCGATCGGATGCGCAAACGCACTGCGCTTCGTCTCGGTGAACAATTTCGGATCGGTGTAATGGACGGTGACGTTGGTCGGCGGCGGCGGTGGCGCCGCACGCACGCTGACGCAGGCAAGCGCCAGCACGGCAAGGGCACTGAGCAGTGGCGCGGGGAAAAATTTCATGGCGGTCTCCCGGATCGGGTCAGCACAGCGTCCGGCGGGGAAAGCGCCGAGGCGCGGCCGGGCCCGGTCAGTATACGTCCGTTCCCCGCATGCCCGATGAATCCGCACCGTCGCCAAACGCCTTGGACACAGCCGCATCCCCCACGGCCTGCCTGCTCGCCAAGAGACCGGCCCACCCCATCAGGGGCAGGACCGGCCACTTGCCTCGGACGGCTATCGCCGCGTCTGGTCGCGACATTCCAGCGGCAGCAGTTTGGCGGGGACATCACCCGCGCAAGACCAATGCAAGGCGCCCTCGGTCACGTAAGGCGCGAGTTGCAATACGTGGCCTCGCAGAGGTGGTTTCGCGAACCGGACCGCCAATACGCCGTTCTCACCCAGGGTAATCGTCGAGGTGCTCTGGTTCCCCGCGAACGGGGGCATGTTCATCTGCTCCATCGATGCGGGCCACTGCTGGTGGCTCGTGGCATACCGTGCCACGGCATCGCGGTACGGCGCGCTGTCCGCCATCGCCGCGCGTGACGCCACACGGCCCGTATAGTCCCGGTAAGCGGGCACCGCGATGGCGGCCAGGATGGCGATGTAGGCGACCACGAGCACGCCGCCACCGATACCCAGCCCCGGCACACGCGGCATGAACAGGCAGATCAGCCAGGCGAATGGATTGCGCCGACCCAGCACGGGTTTGCGTCGGTCGGGCAGCGCGTGCAACCACGCATGGCGCTTGTTCAACCACGGGTAGTCGCCAACCAGTTCATGCAACGACATCCAGAAACCCGGTGACGGCGCCGCGCTCTCGCTGTACTCCGCCAGATTCACCGAACGCCAGCGCCGCTTGCCCGCCGCCAGCGCGACCAGACCGTATTGCGCATCCTCCGGGTGGTCACAAACGGCGAGACCATGGCGATCGCAGGTGTACTCGCGCGCCCGCGAGTAGGCCGCGCCGATCAGCGGCAGGAACAGCGCGGGGGCCAACACCGTCGACCAGGTCTGGTGGTTCCGGCGCAAGTGGCCCAGCTCGTGTCCGATGTAGAAATTCAGCGCGTCGGGCCGATCCTCCATGCTGTCGACCACGTCCGACAGCAACACCACGAAACTGCGGCCGAGGAATTTCGTCGCGAACGCATTCAATACACCGTTGCCGTTGACCAGATAGGCGTCGGGCACCGGCATACCCAATTTCGCCGCGCACTGCTGCAGGCGCGCATGCAGGTCCGGGAACTGGCGCGCGTTGATGGGAATGGCATTGCCCCGCAGATGCGCTATCAGGGCGGAATGGGCGACCAGCGCAAACAGCGCGAACACCAGCAGATAGAGCAGCGCGATACCAAAGGTGCCAAATATCAGCACCAGCCAGATGACAACGGACAACACGAGCGCAATGACGCGCAACGTCGCCTCGTTCCTGTAGACGAGTTCGTTCACCGGATTTTCCCCTGTTTGGGCGCATCCCCCGACGCGCCATCGAAGTCTACAAAACCCGCAGCAAAAACGGGGCATGGCCCGAAACCTTGCCACGGCCTGCACGCTGGGCGGACCACACTCGCCGTTGGTCCGGCTGCCGGCGTTTCGATCCAGCGCCCGCCCCGTACATCCGCGCCACCCACCCGGAGGATTCCACCATGCAAAAGTCCCCGTTCAGACTCGCACCACTTGCCATCGCCGCCATGCTCGTCTTCTCCACCGCCGCCATCGCCAAGGACGTTTCCCTCAGCGGCGACTTCGCCGGCGAGCACGGCGCCGCCGGCCAACCCTCGGGCCACGTGGCCGCCACCCTCGACACCGCTACGCACCAGCTCAAATACACCATCGACTACAAGGGCCTCAGCGGCCCCGTCACCATCGCGCACTTCCACGGGCCGGCCAAACCGGGCGTGGAAGCCGGCGTGATGAAACTCATCCCCGGCCCGTACAAGAGCGGCATGAGCAATACAGTGACCATCGACGCCGAAACCCAGTCGGCCATGCTCGACGGCGCGACCTATGTGAACCTGCACACCAAGGCGCACCCGAAGGGCGAGGCGCGCGCGCAGATGAAGGTCGACGAATCAGCGGGGATGTAACGCACCACGGCGGATCGACACGCCGCGGGCATCCCGTATGTGGCAACGGGGCGAGTCGCTTGCCGACTCGCCTCGATTCACCGACCGCCCCGCGACTGATGGACCAGGAAGCTGAAATAAATCAGGTAGAGAGCCGTCGCCCCCAGCGGCAGCGCATACCACGCGTACGACTGCGCGCCAGCGCCTTGCCAGTGCCGCACCAGCACGATTGCCGCGCTCCACAAACACGCGCCGGGCAGCACCAGCGCCGACAGATCCAGCACCCTCACCTGAGCCGGCCGAAAATCGCCGCCGTTGACCAGGCCACCCGCCGAGAAGGCGACCAGCATGAACAGGCAAACGGCCAGCATCAGCTGCCCGAACGTACCCAGCAAAGTCCAGACGATCGACATCCCATTCCCCTTCGGTTCGATACCGACCCCCGACGAGCCGGACGGCTTTTCGTATCCGGTTGCGTCGCCCGCCGCGCGCTCGCCCGATCAAGCCGGCGCCGCACTCTCCGCCCGGTTTCGTCCTTGTTGCTTGGCGGCGTACAGCGCCGCACCGGCGCGATAAAACAGGCTTTCGACCGTATCGGCGGGCGTGACGCTGGCCACGCCGCAACTGATGGTGATGGGCAGGTCGTCGATCAGCGGCGTACGTGCCACGTGCGCGCACAGCGCGTGGGCCTTGCGCAGCGCGTCGTCGAGCCCCGCCTCGGGCAGCACGATCACCAGCTCCTCGCCACCCCAGCGGCCCAGCGTGTCCCCGTCGCGCAGCGTCTGGCGGGCGCGCAGCGCCAGCGCCTTCAGCGCCCGATCGCCGGCCTGCTGGCCGAGGCGATCGTTCACGTCCCTGAAGTGGTCGATGTCGATCATGATCAGCGCGAAGCCGCGGCCATAGCGCTCGAAGCGGGTAAGTTCGTAGCCCACCACCTGCGAGATCCGGCGCCGGTTGGGCAACCGGGTCAGCTCGTCGGTATGCGACAGCGTGGCCAGCTCGTCCATCGTCAGCTGCGCCGCCTGCAGGCGCTGCTGGTGGCTGGAGAAGAAATACAGCGCCGCCACCAGCACCGCCGAAACCATGTGCAGCTGGATGGTGAAGTTGGCGAACCGCGGCGACGGTGACTGCAGCAGGTAAGGCAGGCTGATCACCAGGAACAGCGCCATGATCCCCAGCGAGAAGCGCAGGCTGGATTTGTGCCCCGCCACGATGAATGCGAACACATGGATCACCGGAATCCACAGATACAGCGACTCCAGGTCGATGCGGCCGCCGTAGGCGGGAAAGTACAGTCGCAGCACCATGCAGGCCGCGCACACGCCGGCGGCAAACAGCAGGCACATCATCTCGACCACCCGCTCGGGCAGCAGGCGCCAGTAGGCAATCGCAAACATCAGCGGATGAAAGACGAGGTTGGCGACAAACACGTCGCGCAGGGCCGGTGAGGAGATGCCGCCCAAGGCCATCAACGTCCAGGCCAGCACCGTGCCGATCCAGGCCACGGCGAAAATCGCCAGCATCACGACGCGCTCGCGCTCCCGGCCGGCGTAAGGCTCCGGCCGGTGTGCGCCGTTCGGGGGCGGCGTGGCAGCGTCGATATTCAGTGGCATCGGGATACGTCCGAACGGTACGCGCAAAGGCCGAACATCGTCGGTCGCCGACAGTCCCAAGGGGCTGACAAGTACGGCCCGACTCCGGTCATCCTGATGTCCCCTGTTGCCAAGTCGATGGCGACGCCGCCCGATGGCGACGACAGCCACGGGCGAAGCATGCCTTCCGGCCACGAAAAAAAACAGCTTGCGCGCCGTGCCTCCATGCCGGGCGCGCGGCGCGCGGGCCTTCGCCGCATCGACCGCGCAGGGCAGGAAGTCAGGGAGCGCGGGGGTCCAGCGCGGTCGGCGTGGTGTTCACCAGCGGCACGAAGTTGTCGTCCGGGGTTACCTCGCGCTTGCGGCGGGTGAAGCGGTACAGCGCGTAGGCGGCCAAGGCGCCGTCGAGTATCGCGAACCACACGAACAGCAGTTCCGGCCGCAGCAGATACATCAGTGCGCCGGCCAGCAGCGGCCCCACCGCCGAGCCGACGCCGTTGACCAGCAGCACGGTGCTGGAGGCCGACAGCAATTCGTCGCGATGCAGGTAATCGACCAGGTGCGCCACGGCAATCGGATACAGGGTGAAGCTCATGCCGCCAAAGACGAAGATCACCATCATCGCCACCACCCCGCCGGACGCGGGCAGCAACAGGTTGACCACCGCCGCCAGCGCCGCGACGACGCTGATCAGGGACAGCGCGAGGCGACGGTCGATGCGGTCGGAAAATCGCCCCAGCGGCCATTGCAGCACCACGCCGCCGGCAATCGCCGCGCTCATGTAGGTGCCGATGTCACCCGCACCCAGCCCACGCGCAGCGGCATACAAGGGCAGCAAGCCCCAGAACGCGCCCAGCACCAGTCCGGAAATGAATGCGCTGACCAGCGCCGTGGGCGCCAGCCGGAACAGGCGCCTGACCTGCACCTTGGGCATCGACCGCAGCTGCGGTTGCGGCTGGGTGGTCAGCACCACCGGCAGGCTGGCGGCACAAAACAGGATCCCCACAACGCAGAAAAGCACGAAGCCTTCGCCCTGGATGCGCAGGAACTGCTGCGCGGTGGCGCTGGCCGCCAGGTTCACCATCATGTAGACCGCGAACACCGAGCCGCGATGTGCCGGCTGGGCCACCGCGTTGAGCCAGCTTTCGATAATGGCGTACAAGCCGACCAGCAGCAGGCCCTGCAACACCCGCAGCACCAGCCACACGCCGTAGACCGGATCGAGCGCCTGCACCAGCACCACCACCGCCACCAGCGCGGTGCAGAACGCGAACGTACGGATGTGGCCGATGCGATGCGTCAGCCGCGGGATGGTGTAGGTGCCGAGCAGGAACCCGGCGTAATAGGCCGACGTCAGCACACCGATCATGGCCACGGAAAACCCCAGCGCACGCCCCTCCAGCGCGATGTGCGTGTGCAGCAGGCCGACTCCCATCAGCAGGAAGACGGTACTCAGCAGCAGCGGTGTCGCGGTGCGGATGGTGGACAGCATGAGGATAGACAGGCGATGGGCAGTGCGCGCAGTACCGCCCATGGCAGGCTTTCGACGGCGACGCGGAGATGGAAGCAAAGGCAGCCGGATGACCCGGCCCACCCTACCTTACAGGACAGGCCGCAACGGCCTGGGCGGCGTCGGCACAGGGGTTTCGCAACGCACAGCTTAGGCCGCCGCGCGGCAACCGGGACTGAACTTTTGGCGGCCGCCCCGGGCGCCGCCGGAGGCTAGTTCCCCGCCGTGCTGCGGCCGAGCGTGGCGGCGCGATTCAAGGCCGATTCGGCCGCGCGCTCCTTGCCCAGCTGCTGGTAGGCGTGGGCCAGCCCGGTGAAGAAGCGCGGCTCCTTGTCGTACAGGCGGATGGCCTGGCGATAATGCTGCGCGGCCGCCTCGTAATCCCCCTTCTTTGCCTCGCCCTCGGCCTGCACGAACTCGAAGTAGGGGTCCCTCGCCTGGATCTTCTCCAGCCGCCGGGCGTAGGTGGCGCGTTTCGCCTCCTCGCCTTCGTCCCGGTAAAGCGTCACCAGGTTGACCAAAGCGCCGGAGTTTTCCGGATCCAGTTCCAACGCCTTCAGGTAGTCGCGTTCGGCGGTTGCCCGGTCGCCCTTGCGCAGGCTCAGCACACCCGCGTTGGCCCAGGCGCCGGGATAGTCCGGGGCCAGTTTCAGTGCCATCGCCATGTACGGATCGGCGACCGAGGGCATGACGCCAACCAGCAGCTCGGCGGCACGGTTGTTGTAGTACAGCGCCAGCAGGCGCTTGTCGGTAATCCGCTGGGGCGGGCTGCGCGCCGCCAGCAGGTCCCGCGCCACGTCGATCGTGTAGTGCGACCGACCGATCAGGATTCCCGCATTCACGTGGTTGAAGCCGTACACGACATCCTGCTCCGCGCGCCACGAGACGACGTCGAGCAGCTCCTGCCCATAGGCATCGAGGCCCGCTTCGCGCGCCAGCGCCACGGTCAGCAGGGTGAAGGTGAGGCAGTTGGCCTTGCGCGTGCGATACGCCTGCTCGACGGTATACGTGGCGTCGACCGCGTACTCCATGCCCAGGCCGGTCTTCTTGAACAGGAAACCCGCCAACCGCTCGAGTCGTGACCGCCGCGAGCCACCCCCGTCAATCACCTGCGCCTGCAACTGCGTGCGCAGCTCGGGCGGCAATGCCATGACCTGTTCGGGGCGCGGCATGGGAGGCAACACCGGCGTCACCGGTGCAGGCGGGGCAACAGTCGAGGCAACAGCAAGCAACGCTGCATACGCCAGAATGACCATGTTGAAACCTCCACGCCTGGGGAGGGGCGGGAATGGTTGCTGGGGCCAGTCTAACCTTTTCGGGGGCGTTGGCTAGTGCTGCCACAAACGGGCCGGCAGCCGCCGGAAACCAGGGCATCCAGCCGCCGCATCAACGCAACGTCACTTCGCGGCGGCAAAAAAACAGGGGTGGCGCGCGACTTCCGTAAAAGCGCGCCCCGCCCCTGCCGGGATGGCAGATGTGATCTGCCGGCTATCAGCCGGCGCTGGCCTGCGCGTTGCCGGCGTTGCCGGCAAAGTCCACCACCAGGGTCACCCGGCGGTTGGACGCGCCCGCATCGCGCGACTGGCCGCGATCCACCTGGCGGTTGCTGTCCTCGCCGTAGCTCACGGCGCGCAGCTGGTCGGCCGACAGGCCTGTACCGACCAGATAATCGCGCACGGCCTTCGCACGCCGCTCGCCGAGGCGGCGGTTGTAGCTCGCCGAACCGGCGGGATCGGCAAAGCCTTCGACGGTGATGGTGGCGCCGGGATAATGGCTGCTGATGACCTTGGCGAAATCGTCCAGCAAGGGCTTGTCCTCGTCCCGCACGGTGGCGTCGTTGAACGCGAAGTGCGCCGCCGTGTCGACGCGGACACGGCCGCCCATCTGGGCGATCTGGGCGTCGTACTTGGCGAACCGCTGCTGCATTTCCTGGGTCAGCGCATCCAGCTGTTGCTGCTGCTTCTGGTCGTTGGCCCGCAACTCGGCGATTGCCGAATCGAAGTCCGCCTGCTTCACGTAGTGGGTACAGCCACCCAGCGCCACCGCCACCAAAAGCAGCGGAACGGACATCTTTCGCATCGTCGAGTTGATCATGGCTTCTCCTCGGTAGGAGCCGGCGACGTCGGCAAGACGCGGCCATCGGCTCGGGCGTCGTCCAACCTAGCACCGCCATACCGTGGAAATATTTACATCACCTGACTCGCGGCTCGCGCCCCGGCGAGGCCCAAATCGGGCCGAAAAATGCCCTTCAACCGTGCCCCTGAGCCAAAAGCACCCGCTTCATTCGCGACCTCGGACCCGCCAGGCCTGGGTGCTGGAGGCGGTTACGCGGTCGGCGGCAGAAGCTCCGACGCCGTCGCCCCGGCGGCCGTGGCGTAGCGGATCACCATGAAGATCATCAGCAACATCGCCAACAGGACACCAATGGCGCCGATGCCGAGAAACGGTTCCAGCACCGCTTCGGATGCGCCGTTGCCGTAGAGCAGCAGCAGGCCGGCAAGCAGGACCACCGCGGCGGCCTGGTGCAGCACGAACTGGATCTGCGCGACGGCCTTGCGCGGCTGGTGCAGCCAGAGCCGATGGATCAGCCCGTACACGAACGACACCACGAATCCGACCAGCAGGATGTGCGCGTGCGCCACGAACTGGGCATGATTCTTCGACGCCGCCATGTAGATGCCCACGCACATGCCGACGACGGCATAGCCGAGTGCCCACACCAGATACTTCCTGTCAAAACCCATGGTGCTTCCCCCTTCGGATGCGCCAGCCAACGCGGGCCGGCAGCGGGCGCCCATCGGACTCGTCGCATGCAAACGGCAGCGGGCAGGACGCCGCGCAAGTGTACGCACATCAGGCGGCTTACGCGGGCACGAAGCTGGCGTCCTCGGCGTGCATCTCGACGCGATTCCGGCCGCGATGCTTGGCGCGGTACAGCGCCGCATCGGCCTTGGCCATCAGCGTCGGCAACACGTAGCCGCCGTCCTCGGTCGAGGCCAGCCCGAAGCTGGCCGATATCGCGCCCGCGAGAATCTTTTCGCCAAACGGCGTGGTGGCGATGGCCGCGCGTATCCGCTCGACGATCTCCATCGCATCGCCCAGCGCGCACTCCGGCAGCACCAGCCCGAACTCCTCGCCGCCCAGCCGTCCAAACACATCGATGGAGCGCAGGTGGACCTGGCACAGGGCGACGATGCGGATCAGCACGGCATCGCCCACCGCGTGCCCGTAGGTGTCGTTGATGTGCTTGAAGTGGTCCAGGTCGATCACCACCACGCAGACATGGCGCGAGGATTTTTCCGCGTAGCGCAGCGCCTGCTCGGCCTCCCACACGAAATGCTGGTGATTCAGGATGCCGGTGAGGCTGTCGCGGCGCGCCAGCTTCTTGAACCGCAGCTGCGAGCGCTTGAGCCGGATCAGCCAGAAGCCTATCGAGGCGAGCACCACCAGCAGCAGGGCGACGTACAGCCGGCTGGTCTCCACCGCCTTGCGGTCCAGCGCCTGCTGCAACTCCAGCAGGCTGTTCTGCCTGCCCAGTTCGGCCAGCTGCAGCTTGTGGATCGCCAGTTGCTGGTGGACGGTGTGGTAGGCCAGGGCGATGGCCTGGGTATCGTTGACCGAGCGGAACTCCACGTCCTTGTAATGCCGGTAGTAATTCAGTGCGCTGCGGTAATCGCCCGCCTTGTTCGCCACTTCGTAAAGCACCCGATAGACGTTTTCGGACAACCCGTCGAAATCGCCCTTCGCATCCATGGCCAGGGCCGCCAACGCCCACCGCTTCGCCGACGCCGCGTCGCCGCGGACCCAGTACGCGTAACCCAGCGTGCTGCGAAGCACATAGACGTGGGCGCGGTAGTTCTGCGCCATCACGCCCGGCGCGATGCGCTCGAGCAAGGCCAGCGCCGCGCCGGCGTCGCCCACGTCCGCCTGCCGCCGGGCAAGATCCAACTGCACCGTATTGGCATAGATCGGCTCGCCGGCCGCGACGCAGGTGTCGATCGCCTTGCGATAGATCGGGTCGGTGGGCGGCAGGTCGCCTTTCGCGTTGAGGGCGCCGAACAGGTAGACATAGGGCCGGCAAAGCGACTCGCCCGGCGGGGTGTATCGCTCCATCTGGCGGGCGTAGTCGGCGGCCGGCTGCACCTGCTCGGCCGATGCCATCAGCTGGGACAGTTGCGACAGCACCACGTAGATCGCGTGGCGGTCGTGCAGGCGCGGCAGCACGGACGACAATTGCTCGGCCAGCGCAAACGCCTCGTCGTAGCGGTGCTGGATCGCCAGCATGTTGAGCAACATGCCGTTGGCCAGGCTCTGCTGATCGAGGCCACCGTGGGCAACGACCTCGCGAAGCAGTGGCTCGGCCTTCGCGTACTGCCCCTCGAACAAGGCCTCCCACGCATCCAGCAGACGCAGTTGCCCTTGCTGGTCGGACGACAGCGTCGACTGGCGGCGGTGGAGTTGGTCCAGCATGTCCAGGAAGCGCGGGTGATCCTTCGCGCGTATCGCCTTTGCCTGCGCCAGCAGGGTCGTCGCGTCCACCGGCGCATCGGCCAGGGCCAGGGAGCCGTGGGAAAACAAGGCGACCACCATGCCGAACGCCGCCAGGTGTCGTCGCCACGCCGTCGCTGGCGCATTACGCGCCATGGGGTGCCTGCGCGCCATGACCGCGCCGCGCCCGCGAACCGCCCGTCGAAAACGTCAGGCCGGCAATGGCAGCCTGAAGGCTCGTCGTCCCGGTCCGATTCGATGACCCCATGCGGCTCCCCTGCCCCGATGCGCCCCCGCACCGTGAGTTGTGCCGCCAATCTTACCCAGCTGCCGGCACAAAGAGCAGCGGCGCCCGCCGCCGCGGGACCGACCGCGTCGCCGCGGCCCCGGCGGGTTCGCGAAAAACTGGCCCTGGCACCGTGTTTTGTTTCATGCTCAGCCGTTCGGGCGGCCGGTCCGGATTCCGCCCGCCCCGGTCACCGTGGTGTCGCTGAAAGCCGTGATCAACCGTGGCCGTTCCACCGCGGAGCGGCCTCTCCCCACGCACCGTGTGGCCGCTGCCGCCGGTGTCGCAACGATCTATCGTGCAAACTCACAGAAAGGAAGAGCGATGAAAAGACGTGACTTCTTGCGGACGGGCCTGGTGCTGGGTACCGGTGCGGCAACCTCCACGCTGGCGCTCGGAAAGGGCCTGGCCGCGGCATCGGCCGCCAAGGCCATGGATGCCCCGTCGGCGCGGCCGGGCATCCATCCGGTCCATTACACCTTCCCCAAGGACTTCCGCTGGGGCTGCGCCACGGCGGCCTACCAGATCGAGGGCGCGGTCGACGAGGACGGGCGCGGCAAGACCAACTGGGACATCTTTTCCCACACGCCCGGCCGGGTCGCCAACAACGACAACGGCGACGTCGCCTGCGACAGCTACCACCGCTATCCGGAGGACATCGCGCTGCTGAAGGACCTGGGCGTGCGCAGCTACCGCATGTCTATCGCCTGGTCGCGCATCTTCCCCGAGGGGCGCGGCAAGCCCAACCAGAAGGGTGTGGATCACTACAACAAGGTGATCGATGCGCTGCTGGCCGCCGGCATCGAGCCGCACGTCACCATGTTCCACTGGGACCTCCCCGCCGCCCTGCCCGGCGGCTGGCGGAACCGCGACACCGCCTATGCGCTGGCCGACTATTCCGGCTACGTCGCCAGTCAGTTGTCCGACCGCGTGCACCACTTCATGACGGTGAACGAGCTGCGCTGCTTCACCGATCAGGGCTACGGCTCCGGCATCAAGGCGCCGGGCCTGAAGCTGCCCCAGGCCGAGGTCAACCAGGTGCGCCACCACGGCATCCTTGGCCACGGTTTGGCCGTCCAGGCGATCCGCGCGCACAGCAAGCCCGGCACGCAGGTGGGCCTGGCGGACAACACCGTCTTCTTCCTGCCCGCGTTTGACACGCCCGAGCATGTCGCCGCCGCGAAAAAGGCCACGCGCGAGAACAACGCGATGTTCATGACGGCCATCATGGAAGGGCGCTACATCGACGAATACCTGAAACAGGAAGGCGCTGCCGCGCCGAAGGTCGAGCCCGGCGACATGAAGATCATCGGCAGCCCGCTCGATTTCGTGGGGCTCAACATCTACGCGCCGGAATGGGTGCGCGCCGACGACGGCCCCGCCGGCTACAAATACATCCCGCACATTCCCTCGTCGCCGCGCATGGCCTCGCCCTGGCTCGTCGTGGGCCCCGAGGTCGCCTACTGGGGCGTGCGGATGACCAGCGAGCTGTGGAACCCCAAGGCGATCTACATCACCGAAAACGGCGCCTCCGCCGACGACCCGGTCACTGACGGCCACATCGACGACGCCGACCGCATCATGTACCTGCGCAACTACGTGGGCCAGTTCCAGCACGCCGTCGCCGAGGGCTATCCGCTGAAGGGCTATTTCCTGTGGAGCCTGCTGGACAACTTCGAATGGGCGGACGGCTACGGCAAACGCTTCGGCCTGCACTACGTCGATTTCGCCACGCAAAAGCGCACCCCGAAACTCAGCGCCGCCTGGTACAAGGAAGTGATCCGGCAGAACCGGATCGTGTGACGACACGGGCGACAAGCGTCCCCGGGCTACTTGGATGGTTTTCGCCCTCCTCCGGGAGGGCGAACATCGCCTCGATTACCGGGCATGGCGAGAGTGCGCGGACCCATCACTTTTGCCATACTTTGGCCAGCACGCCAGATGTATTTTCCTTCGGGTCCACTGTCCCGCAGGAACGACGATTCGCGACACGCCACTTTCCCGATCGACACGCAGACCGTTGATCGAAGGAAAGGGCTCAGGGGACTACAAACGCCGACCGGCTTCTCCAGAAGCCTTCCATCGAAGGGAATTCGAATGTCCGCACCGTCGCTCGCGCAGTCCACTGCCATCACCCCCTTCTGGAATCGCCTGCACGAGATCACGCGCTACCCCGCACACATGGGCGCGATGATCACCATCGTCATCCTGGCGGTTGCCAAGCTTGCGATCTTTCTGCCATTCGGGCGCATCCTCGCCCTGCTGGTAACGGTAGGCATGTACCGATACGCGTTCGAATGCCTGCGCGCCACGGCGAACGGTTACATGGAGCCGCCGGAACTGGCGCAGTCCACCGACCGCAGCCTGGGCTGGAAACAGATCTGGCTGATGCTGATTTTCATTGCCGTTTCCATCGCGGGCGCCGTGGCCTTCGGGCCCAAGGTCGGCGTGGCCCTGATGCTGTTTCTGGGCATCTGCCTGCCAGGCGCCACGATGACCCTGGCCATGGACGAAAGCCTCGCCGGCGCGTTGAACCCGGCACAATGGATCGCGATCATCACCCGTATCGGCTGGCCCTATCTCGCGGTGGTGGGCCTGTGCCTGATTATCCTGATGAGCCAGCTGTACGCTGCTGCGTTCGCCGCCAAGATACTGCCCACGTTCGTTGCGCTGATCGTGGTCGGCATCATCGCGAACTATGCGCTGGTGATGACGTTCCACCTGATGGGCTATCTGATCTACCAGTATCACGATGCCATCGGCTTCGTACCGGAATCGCCGCAGCTGTCGCGGCCGCCCGGGAAGCGCGACCCCGACCAGGATCTGCTCGACGAAGCGGCCGCCTTCGTGCGCGACGGCAAACCCGAGAACGCGACGGAGTTGCTGCGCGGCCATTTGCGCGGCCGCGGCGGTACGCCCGCTGTGCATACGCAATACCGCAAATTGCTGAGCCTGGCGGGAGACCGTGACGAACTGCTGCGTCACGGCCACGACTATCTGAATATCCTGATGGTGCAGGAAAAGGATCGCCTCGCGCTGGAGCTGGTGCGCGAATGCAAAAAGCTCGATCCCGCCTTTGGCCCCACCGAAGCCGGGCAAATCACGCAGCTTGCCGAACTCGCCGCGCAAGGCGGGCAAGCGCAACTGGCGTTGAGCCTGCTGTCGGACTTCCACAACCGCTTCCCGAAAAGCCAGGACATCCCACGGAACTATTTGCTCGCCGCCATCCTTTTGCATGAGCGCCTGAATCAGGACGAGCAAGCGCGCGACCTGCTGACCTATCTCAAGCGGACCTACCCGAACGATCCCCTCATGGCGGATATCGATGCACGCCTGGCATTGATCGAACGCACGATGGCGATCGCCAGGAAACCCTTGGCGAAAGCCTGACCGGTTCGGCCCTTGTCGCGGGACGGAAGAGAAAGTCGCTCCGACAGCGACTAACCGTGCTGCAGCAGAAACCGCGCCTTCGGCGCGAACTCGCTATGCGCGAAATGCCGGGCAAGATACTCCAGGCGCTCGTGACGTTGTGGCGAGTTTTCGGGCGCGCGCAGGGAGAATGCGAACCACGCAGCAGCCAGCGCAGGCAGGCCAGGCGCCGCGCGGCCAATGGCGTGCAGCAGCGCTTGCGCATCCGCGTCGGCACCCAATCGCAACAGCAAGCCGACCAGCGGCAACAGCACGCCGGGCGCGAGTCGCGGGACGCCGGCGCAGGCCTTCAGATAATCGTCCAGGACGGCCTTGATTTCCCGAACGTCGGATTCAGCGATTGCGGAAAAGGAAAGCACGCGCGCCGCCGCCGCATCCAGCTGCGCCGGTGTGCCCGCATAGCGCGCGCAGCGGTACAGCGCGATCAGGACGTGCAGTTGTCCCGGTTCGTCGCCGTCGATCCGTTCGAGCAAACGGCGCGCCGAGGCAATGTCGAGCCTGCCGATATGTTCGAGGGCTTGCGTGTACGCCAGCGCATGTCCTTCACGCGTTTCGGTACGCTCGTCTTCCTCGACAAAGGCATTGCGTACACGACCGCAGCGGCGCAACAGCCACGCCGTCCCCGCGCCGAAAATCATGCCGCCTGCATGCGCATCGAACCCCACGCGCGCCCCGCCGTTGAGCCACAGGTTGAGCAGTTGCCAGCCGAGCCAGAACGGGAACAACACCAGCGCCGGTACGCGCACATAGTCGAACACCACAAAGAACCAGTAGAACACGCGGATGCGGCGCCGGCCCCAGATCACGCAATACGCGCCCATCAACGCGGCGATGGCACCCGATGCGCCGAGCGCCAGGCCCTGACCGCCCCAATGCCAGGCCAACGTCGCCGCCGACGCCCCGAGACCACCGGCGAAATAGAGCCCGAGATACCACCACGGACCGAGCGCACCTTCGACCAGCAGGCCGAGCACCAGCAGAAAGATCATGTTGCCCAGCAGATGTTCCAGGCCGCCATGCATGAACATCGACCACACCATGCGCGCCGGCTCGACGTGGGAAAAACGCAGTGCGTGACGCGCAGTGAACGTGCTGTCGTACATGCGCTCGAACTCGGCCCGCTTGCTGTGCCAGTCGGCGTAATCCGGATTCGACTGGTCGATCACCAGATCGTCGTGCAGCGCGGCAAGAAAGGCGGGATCGGACTGGATCGCCGCGATCTTCAGACCCGGCCGGCCCATCCGCATGACTTTCAGGCGTTGCGCCGCATCGTCGCTGCCGGGGTGATCGCGTAGCCAACTGTCGTACGCCGGGAATTCCGTGCGCCCCAGCTGCGATTGGATGTAGTAGTCCCGTGCATCGCGGCGCACCCGATCATCGCCCGATTGCAGGAACAGATAGACGATGCAGTTGAACAGAACCAGGATCAGCGTGACCACGGGCGCGTTCGCCAGCGTCATCCGACGGTGCAGCGGCATGATCAGCAAGGCAAATCCCCCCGGCGTGACACGATCTTCGACGGCTTCAAGGCGTCAACTCGCCTGCTCCAGACCACTCACCGTTTCGGGCTCTCGGCGGTGAACGGCGAACAGCATGGCCTGGTGACAGGCTGGAACTCCATCAACTCCACCCGGGTGCCGTCCGGGTCGTAAAGGTTCGCCTGCCATTTGCCGTCCCTGCCCATTTGCGGGCCGTCGTGGCGCGGGCTCAGGCGATCCTGGTCGATCAGCGTGGTCACCGCCGCCTCCATGTTCGGCACGCCCAGCGAGAGGTGATTGAGCACGCCCAGTTGATGGGCATCGACATGGTCGAGCGGGGTCGTCGACCCCGGCCCCACCATCATGTATTCGATCCAGTCCGTGCCATCGGGCACCTGCTGGGATATCCAGTCGACCGCCCCCTCCTTCATCGCGCCTTGCCAGTAGGGGCGAAAGCCGAGGATGTCGCGGTAGAAAGCATCTTCCCTGGCGCGGTCGTGGACCAGATAGCCGACATGGATGATGCGCCCGCTGATCGCGCCGGCCACGGCGGCGGTGTCGCTGGTGGCGGGCTGCACGAATTGCACTTCGTTGCCTTCCGGGTCGTGCACCGAGAACCACGCGCCGTCCTGGCCACGCTGCAGCGCGCTCGCCGCGGTCACGCCGTGCGCCATCAGGTAGGCGCGCAGGCCCGCCGCATCGGCGGTGTTGTACGCCACATGCGCCAGCATGCTCTTGCCGTGGTGCGCAGGCGCGGGTAGCACCTCGACGAATTGCCGCGGGCTGAAGTAATAGCGCGTGCCCGCGGCCGTCTCCGGGTCCGCGCCTTTTTTCGCGCCCAGAATCACGGTGTAGAAATGCTCGCTGGCGGCGCGGTCGGTCGAATAGACGGCCAGATGCGATACGCCCGTAATCGCCGGGCGTACGTCTTGCGCCAAGGCTGGGCTGGTTGCCTCGCCCAGCATCATCGCCCCTGCCATCGCCACCACTGCGCACGCAAATCTCCGGTCCTTCATGGCGCCTCCCCGATGACGGTTTCGATCACAGCGATTGCAGATAGTCGCGACACGCCGCCAGCGACTTCATGATCGGCTGGAGATGCGGCGGCTCCTGCTCGACGAACGCATGCACCACGCCGGCCCGGCGCGCCGCGGCGAAGATTGGCGGCCAGTCGATCACGTCGCCGGTGCCGATCACCCCGCTGGCGAAATCGTTGCCATAGGTGCCCGGCGCCGGCCGCGCCTTGAGGCCTTTGACGTGGAGCAGGCGGATCCGGTCGGCATGCTTCTTCAACAGCGCGATCGGATCGACGCCACCGGCCACCGCCCAGGCGACATCCAGTTCCAGCTTCACCAGCGCCGGGTCGGTGTGTTCCAGGATCACGTCGTAGCCGCGCTGCCCGTCGTACTCGGCGAACTCGATCGGGTGGTTGTGGTACCCGAGCTTCAACGCCGCCGCCTTCGCCAGCGCACCGATCCGGTTGAGCTCGGCTGCGTTCTTCTTCCAGGCATCGAGCGTCATCGCGTCGCGGATCGCCGGGATCCAGTCGCCCTGCCCGAGGGGTTTGTCCGGCCGCGGGGAGGACGCCACGATCCACTGGACACCCATCGCCTTCGCATCCGCGATGCGGGCGGCGGCATCGCCGAACAGGTCGCCCATCGAGAAATGCGCGCTCACCGGCTTCAGCCCGGCCCGCACGATCGCCTGGCGAAACGCCTGCGGCGTGCGGCCGTGCAGGCCCGCCGTTTCGACTTCGCGATAGCCCAGCTTCGCCAGCTGCGCCAGCGTTCCATCGAAATCCTGATCCATCTCGGCCTTCACCGACCACAGCTGGACGCCGAGCGGCCACGAGTAAGCGCCGCCCCCGACCGCCCACGCAAAGCGCGGCGACACGCTGGCCATCGCACCGGCGCCCAATACACCCAATACGCCCAGCATCTCGCGCCTCGTCATCGTCATGTCGATCTCTCCTTTATGGCCGGCCGTGGTTGCGACAGCCGGGCGCGAAAAACCATCGCCTCCGGCGGCACCACTCCCGCCGGCGGCGTCGGATGTGGGCCAATATGCGCCGTGTCGCTCGTGCCCCTCCGCGTAGGTATAACGCATCGCGGCCCGCCTTCCCATACCGGCCCCATGCCTCCGGCAACGAGCATGCGGAGGCCCCTCGCCTGGTTGTATGTCCCGGTGGAGAAATGTCGATCGAGAAGGGCTGGGGTCCGCAGCGAAGAAGGCACGAACGTCTTCACGATGGCACGTTTATCTGCGGTCGCGAGGCGAAGTACGTCTTCAAGGCCGCCACCGCGACGCGCACCTTGGCCGGGCCGGCATCGCGCCCGGCCGCCAGCAGGGTCAATGCGTGGGATGGCAGGTGCATTTTCGGCAAGACCCTGATCAGCAGCCCCCGCTCGAAAGCTGGCCGTACATCGGCGTGAAACAGGTGGGCGATGCCCATGCCCTGTTCGCACATCTGGCGCAGCGCGATCTGGTTGGTCGTCGTGGTCCGCGCCTGCAGCGTAATCTGTTCGCGCCTGCCGCTTCCGTCCGCCAGGTCCAGCGAAAAGGTCGGCAAGGACGTTGCCGCGGCGCTGTCCCGAACATCGCGCGCAAGGGCCAGCCAATGATGGCGTTCCAGGTCGGCGGAGGAGTCCGGGATACCGTGGCGCTCCAGGTAGGCAGGCGACGCGCAGAGCACCGTATCCATGTCGCACAACTTGCGTCCGACCCAACGGGAGTCGGGCAGCTCACCCACGCGCAGGGCGATATCGATCCGTGATTCGACGAGGTCGATCAACGCATCGTCGACGATCAGGTTCAGTCGAAGTTGCGGCCATTCCGCCAGCACCGGCGCCAGTGCCGGCGCCACGTACATGCCAAAGCCCAGCGGCGCAGCGATGCGCAACTCACCGCCCGGCGCATCGCGCGCCTGCTCCAGCGAAGCGGCCGCCGCGCCTCCGGCTTCGAGCAGGCGCAGGCAATGCGGGTAGCAGCGCTCCCCGGCCTCGGTCAACGCGAGTCGGCGGGTGGAGCGGCGCAGCAGGCTGACACCCGACTGACGCTCAAGCCCGCTGATGATCTGGCTGACCGCCGAAGGGGTCAGGCCGAGGCGTCTGGCCGCCGCGCTCATGGATCCGGACGCAACGACTTCCGCGAACACCGCATAGGACTTGAGATCATTCATCTGTTAACACGGCTTAATTTCCAATTAAGTATTTGCCGGATAGTTCGCGTACTAATTAATTGAAATAATAGTTACGCCCGTCTCGCAGAGACAAGTCCACGTAGGGCGGAACATCGACACCTGCAGATTCGTGCTCGATGTCAGCCCTTCAAAGAAGTCCTGACGCCTTGGTACTCCGACGTCGCGCGATCACCCCGCGGCGCGATCGAGCGACGCATCCAGGCGCCGCACGTCCCTTCCCCCACCTGTTGAAGAGGTTTTTCCCATGAAGATGGCATTGATCGGCGCCACCGGTTACGTCGGCGCCAAGCTGATGGCCGAAGCGCTCGCACGCGGCCACCACGTGACCGCCATCGCCAGGAACGCCAACGGCCTGCCGCCCGGACAAGCCAACCTGACCGTCGCGAAAGTCGACGCCACCGACGCGGCGGCCCTGGCCCGTGTGGCGGTGGGCCATGACCTGGTCATCAGCGCGTTCAACCCCGGCCTCGATGCCGCGGGCACCGGCACGCTGGCCATCCTCGATGGTGTGAAGCGCGCCGGCGTCGGCCGCTTGCTGGTGGTGGGTGGCGCCGGATCGCTTTACCTGCCGTCCGGCCAGCGCGTGGTGGACCAGCCGGACTTCCCGGCCGAGTGGAAGGAGGGTGCGCTGCGCACCGCGGCGTTCCTCGACCAGTTGCGCAACGAGAAAGAGCTCGACTGGGTTTTCCTCAGCCCGGCTGCAGAGCTCGTGCCCGGCGAGCGCACCGGTCAGTACCGCATCGGCAAGGATCAATTGTTGACCGATGCCGAGGGCGCAAGCCGGATCTCGCTGCAGGATTACGCCGTGGCGATGCTGGACGAAGCCGAGCACCCGCGGCATCACCGCGAGCGCTTCACGGTCGCCTATTGATCGAACGCCGGACAAAAGCCAGGGAAGGTCGATATGCCCCATGACATCAAGGACGGCGTAACCCGCGCACGCCCAGGCCAGAAGGCCGGCCTGGCCCATTCCGCGCTCGCGCTGGGTGGCTTCTCGATCGGCACGGCCGAATTCGCGACGATGAGCTTTCTGCCTGCGTTCACCGCCGAGTTGGGGGTCGACGCACCGGCCGGCGGACATGTGGTCAGCGTCTACGCGCTGGGCGTGGTGTTCGGCGCGCCGGTACTGGCCATTTTTGGCGCTCGCCTGGAGCGGCGCCTGTTGCTGACGCTGCTGCTGGGCTGGTTTGCCTTGGGCAATATCCTGAGCGCGTTTGCGCCCAACCTGGCGAGCCTTGTGGCGCTGCGTTTTCTCACGGCCATTCCGCACGGCGCGTATTTCGGCAGCGCGGTCCTCGTTGCTGCCGGCATGGTGGCGGGCAACCGCCGCGCGCACGCGGTGGGGCGCGTGTTGATGGGCTTGGCGCTGGCCACCACGGTGGGTGTTCCGCTGGCCAGCCTGCTTTCGCAATGGCTGGGGTGGCGCGCCGGGTTCGGTGCCATCGGCGGGCTCGCGCTGCTGGCCCTGGCGCTGCTGCTGCGCGTTGTTCCCACCCGGATGCCGGCGGCAGGCGCGTCGGCGCGGCGCGAGCTCGGCGCGCTGCGCCGGCCGCAGGTATGGCTGACGCTGGGTGTTGGCGCCGTGGGCTTCGGCGGAATGTTTTGTGTCTACACCTATCTTGCCTCCACGCTCAGCGCGGTGACCCATGCCGCGGACAACGCCGTGCCGATCATCCTGGCCGTGTTCGGTGCGGGCATCGCCTTCGGCAATTTCGTGGCGCCACATCTGGCCGGCCGCGGCGTCATGTTCGCGGCAGGTGTGCTTTTGGCATGGAGCGCCGCGGCGTTGGCGCTTTACCCCTTGAGCATTCACAGCCTGTGGTCGATCGGGTTGGCGGTTTTCGCGATCGGCTGCGGCGGTGGGCTGGGCGCGGTGCTGCAGATGCGGCTGATGGATGTGGCCGGCGACGCGCAGAACCTGGCGGCCTCGCTCAACCATGTGGCCTTCAATATCGCCAATGCGCTCGGCCCCTGGTTGGGCGGCCTGGCCATCACGGCCGGCCTGGGCTGGGCATCGACCGGCTGGGTGGGTTGTGCCCTGGCGTTCGGTGGGCTGGCCGTGTGGCTGATGGCCGTGATGTCGGAAAGGTGGCGCCGGGGATAACAAACTTGAGCAGTATGGATGGCTAAACGGATATACCAATTTGGAAAGAATGGTCGAGGCTGCTGTCGATTGATGGAACGCAGCGCGCACGCGCGATTTTTTTACGTAAGATCGAACCGACCATCGACCATGAAGGAGAGATCGCTTGAAGCACGTGGAAAGCCTGACGAAAATGCGCCGCTCCCGCCGTAACGCCTGCCTGACCCTGGGCCTGGCACTTGCCGTTGCCCTCGTCGCTCCGGCGCAGGCGCAGAACGACAAGATGACGCCGATCCCCACGCCCGCGCAGGCCAATGCCATCGAGCTGGGGACGGGCCCGCTGCCGAATGCCAAGGCGAGCGAATCGTGGCATAGCCAATACGGCAGCACCTTCGCCCGCAACGTCACCGTCGCCACGCTCACGCCCTATCTGCCCGATGCGGGCAAGGCCAGTGGCGCCGCGGTCATCGTCGCGCCGGGCGGCGGCTTCCGGACGCTGTCGATGGAAAACGAGGGTTCGGACGTGGCCAAGGCGCTTGCCGCCCAGGGCGTGGCCGCTTTCGTGCTGAAGTACCGGCTCAAGCAGACGCCCAAGGACATGGCCGGATTCGAGGAGTCGATGAAGAAGATGTTCTCGGCGACCGCGAAGCGACCGGAACCGAAGGCAAGCGACATCGTCTCCGATCTCGCCCCGCAGCTCGCCGATTCGCGCGCCGCCTTCGAGCTCGTGCGCAAGAACGCGGCCAAGTGGCACATCGACCCGGACAAGGTCGGCATGGTGGGTTTCTCCGCTGGCGCCATGCTGACGCTGGCCACCGAACTGAACGTCAAGGCCGCCAAGCCCGCCTTCATCGGCCTCATCTACGGCCCGCTGGCGGCGGTGAAGGTACCGGCTGACGCGCCGCCGATGTTCGTGGCGCTGGCCGCTGACGATCCGTTCTTCGGCAATGCCGGCTTCGGCCTCATCCAGAGTTGGCGCGATGCCAAGCGTCCGGTGGAATTCCACCTCTATGAACAGGGCGGCCACGGCTTCGGCATGTACCAGAAGGAAACCACCAGCACCGGCTGGTTCGGCGACTTCAGCCGCTGGCTGACGATGCACGGCTGGATCAAGCCGGCGCACTGAGTCTCGTACCCAAGCGCCGACTGCAAAACAACGCGCACGCCGAGGCGGCGGGCACCACCCGCCGCCCGAACTTTTGCCGGGTGAATCGTGCGATTCACGAAGGCGCGCGGCCCGATGCCTGTCCCGGGGCGGCACGTTCTTTCAAAGATAACGGAGACGCCTGTGCCCCCATTGCGATTCATCACGCTGGTTTGCTCGCTCGCGCTCATGGCTGGTGTGCAAGCCCATGCGGACACCGTCAAGGCGAGGCTCGACTCGAACACGGGGCTGGCGCTTTCCACCGAAAAAGGTGTCCTGCATCTCGCGCCGTGGACGAGCCGGATCGTGCACGTCGAATTTGGTACGCCGGGCTATGCGGGCAACTACAACCCCGCCATCATCGCCACGGCGTCCAAGGTTCAATTCAAGATCAGCGAAACCCGCGCCGCATATGTACTGAAGACCAGCGACCTGAACGTCGAGGTCGACAAGGCGACGGCGCGCGTCAGCTTTTTCGACAAGGCGCACCATCTTTTGCTGCAGGAGGGTGATCGTGATATCGGCGTGGGAACAAGACAGGATTTCCTGACGCACACGCCCATCAATGGCCTTGGCCAGCACCAGAATGGCCTGCTCGACTACAGCGGGGCCACGGTTCATCTGCAACAGGCCAATACCGATGTCGCCGTACCGATGATGGTGTCACCGCAGGGGTTTGGCCTGTTGTGGAACAACGCCTCGGTGATGGACGTCGATGTCGGCGTGGCGGGCAAGCCCCCGCTGGTGGTACGTAACGAAGCGGGTCCCGGCATCGATTACGACTTTATCGCCGGACCGGAAATCCACGACATCATCGCCGGGTATCGCTGGCTGACCGGCGATGTGCCGATGATGGCACGCTGGACCTGGGGCATGTGGCAATCCAAGGAGCACTACGCCACGCAGGATGAGTTGGAGTCGATTCCGGCGCGCTACCGCAAGATGGGTGTGCCGATCGATGCCGTCGTGCAGGACTGGCAATACTGGCAGGACGGCCAATGGGGCAGCCATCGGATGGATCCGGCTCGCTATCCCGATCCGGCAGCGATGGTGGAGGCCATCCACGCCATGCACGTCCACACCATCATTTCCGTGTGGCCACGTTTTGATCCGGGCACCGACAACCTCGCCGCGTTGGGCAAGGCCGGGGCGGTGCTTCCCGGCGTCTATCCGAACGTTTATCCACCCGGCTGGGGGCGCTGGTACGACGCCTGGAATCCGCAAGGGCGCGCCATCTACTGGCAGCAGGTCATGGCCCGTCTCGGTGTCTACGGGTTCGATGGCTGGTGGCTGGATGGCGATGAGGCCGAACTGGGTGGCGCAACTGGCGAGATGCGCGAGATCGCCACGGCAGCCGGTCCGGGCATCGTCGTCAACAACGCGTTTCCGCTGCTGCATACCTCGGCCGTGCATGACGGCATGCTGCGTGACCAGCCGGGCAAGCGCGTTTTCATCCTGTCGCGCTCGGCCTATGCCGGCCAGCAGCGCAACGGCGTGATCACCTGGTCGGGCGACACCCATGCCAGCTGGGAAACACTGCGGCGCCAGATTCCGGCAGCGCTGAATTTCTCAATGAGCGGCATCCCTTACTGGTCGGCGGACATCGGCGGCTTCTTCAGCCCCGACCAGGCGAAGGACCCAGGCTATACCGAGCTGTTCGTGCGTTGGCACCAGTTCGGTGTGTTCAATCCGATGTTCCGTATTCACGGCGCCGGCAACGGCAAGGAGATATGGACGTTCGACCCTGCCACGCAAAAGATCCTGATCGACGACGTGAAACTGCGCTACCGCTTGCTGCCCTACATCTACGCCACCTCATGGGACGTCACCGCCCATCAAGGCACGATGATGCGCGCACTGGCATTCGATTTCCGCACCGACCCCAAGGCGTTGGCGGTGACGGACCAGTACATGTTCGGCAGGCAGATTCTCGTCGCACCGGTGCTGCAAGCGGGCGCCACCGCGCGCAACGTCTATCTGCCTGGCCCGGATGGCTGGTACGACTTCTGGACTGGCGCGCGACAGGCAGGCGGGCGCACCGTGTCGGCAGCGACACCGCTGGCGCACATTCCGCTGTTCATCCGTGCGGGTTCCATTCTGCCCCTGGGCCCGGTCAAACCCTATGCCGACGCACCGAGTGATGAGCCAACGGAACTGCGCGTTTTCCCCGGCAAGGATGGCGACCTCACCTATTACGACGATGCAGGCGACGGTTACGGTTACCGGAAGGGCCAGTACGCCACCATCGCCATGCACTGGAACGACACCACGCACACGCTGAAGCTCGCTGCGCGGCAGGGGCAGTATCGGGACATGGCAGCGAAGCTCGCCTTTCGCATCACCTGCAGGCAGGGCGGTGCCGGTCGCGTCCTGAGCTATGACGGCGGCGCGCAAACCGTGTCGCTGCCCGACTGTCGGTGATGCGTCCCGCCTCAAACCCGTAGACGATTTTCGGTGAAGCCTGCCCTGTTCTCATTCGCCGAACCGGCGCCGGGATTTTGGCAACCACAAGGTTGCATGTCGGACATGGCTCGTGCATCATGCAACCTTCCGGTTGCCATCGAGGATCGCCCATGGGTTCGGCTACTGATCGCATCGAACAACACATCCTGCTGCGCGCACCGCTGGAACGGGTGTGGCGCGCACTGACCGATGCCCGCGCGTTCGGCGCCTGGTTCGGCATGGCGCTGGACGGCC
>JBIQMK010000015.1:0-25544 GCA_044463365.1 Rhodanobacter sp.
CGTGATCGAAGGCCCGCTGATGGACGGCATGAACGTGGTCGGCGACCTGTTCGGCGCGGGCAAGATGTTCCTGCCCCAGGTGGTCAAATCCGCCCGCGTGATGAAGAAGGCCGTGGCCTACCTGCTGCCGTACATCGAGGCGGAAAAGCTGCGCACCGGCGACACCGGCAAGAACAACGGCAAGATCGTGATGGCCACGGTCAAGGGCGACGTGCACGACATCGGCAAGAACATCGTGGCCGTGGTGCTCCGCTGCAACAACTTCGAGGTGATCGATCTGGGCGTGATGGTACCTGCGCAGAAGATCCTGGAAACCGCGATCGCCGAGAAGGCCGACATGATCGGCCTGTCCGGCCTGATCACGCCGTCGCTGGAAGAGATGGCCAACGTGGCCAAGGAAATGCAGCGGCAGAACTTCCACGTGCCGTTGCTGATCGGCGGCGCCACCACCTCGCGCGCGCACACCGCGCTGAAGATCGAGCCGCACTACAAGGCCGGCACCGTGTGGGTGAAGGACGCCTCGCGCGCCGTCGGCGTGGCGCAGTCGCTGGTCAGCAAGGATCTGGTCGACGATTTCCTGGCCAGGGTGCGCGAGGAATACGCCGACGTGCGCGAGCGCCATCGCAACCGCGGCCCGGGCAAGAAGCTGGTGTCGCTGGAAAAGGCGCGCGCGCAACGCTTCCGCTGCGACTGGGCCACCTACGAGCCGCCGCAACCGAACAAGCCCGGCATCACCGTGTTCGACGATTACGACCTGTCGGTCATCCGCCAGTACATCGACTGGACGCCGTTTTTCCAGGCATGGGAACTGGCCGGCCACTACCCCGCCATCCTCACCGACGAGGTGGTGGGCGAACAGGCCAGCGAGCTGTTCCGCGACGCACAGAAGATGCTGGACACGATCATCGCCGAGAAATGGCTCACCGCCCGCGCCGTGATCGGCCTGTGGCCCGCCGCCAACGTGGGCGACGACGTCGAGGTCTATTCCCTTCTCCCTCCGGGAGAAGGTGCCCGAAGGGCGGATGAGGGTACGGCCGACGCACAGCACCTCGCTCCGCCCGTACCCTCTCCCGCCCCTTCGGAGCACCCTCTCCCAGGGGGAGAGGGGAAATTGCTGGCCACCCTGCACAGCCTGCGCCAGCAGGCAGACAAGCCGCCCGAGCGCCCCAATCTCTGCCTGGCCGACTACATCGCGCCGAAGGAGTTCAACAAGCCCGACTGGATCGGCGGCTTCGCCGTCACGGCCGGCCTTGGCATCGAGGAACACCTCAACCGTTTTCTGGCCGACTACGACGATTACTCCTCGATCATCCTCAAGGCACTGGCCGATCGTCTGGCCGAAGCGTTCGCCGAACACATGCACGAGCGCGTGCGCAAGGAATTCTGGGGGTTCGTGCCTGACGAGGCGCTCGACAACGAGGCGCTGATCGCGGAGAAATACCGCGGCATCCGCCCCGCTCCCGGCTACCCGGCCTGTCCGGAACACACCGAGAAAAAAACCCTGTTTGCGCTGCTGGATGCGACCAGGAACGCCGGCATCGAACTCACCGAAGGCTTCTCGATGTACCCGGCCGCCGCGGTCTCCGGCTGGTACTACTCGCACCCGGACAGCCAGTATTTCGTGGTCGGCCGCCTGGGCAAGGACCAGATCGAGGACTATGCGCGCCGCAAGGGCTGGACGGTGGCCGAAGCCGAACGCTGGCTGGCCTCCAACCTCGACTACGAGCCCGAATAGGCGTGGTTACGCGGTCACGTCACCGGTGATGCTGTTCTTGCGATTGCGCAGATGCACGTACAGGTTGTACGTGGAAACGAACACCGGGAAGAAATTCGAGAGGATGCCCACCGAGTCGTTCTTGCCCACGATGAAATACGCCAGCAGCAGCACGCTGCCCATCACCGACAACCACCAGAACGCCAGCGGCATCACCACGCGCTTGTACTTGCGCGTGTAATACAGCTGCACAAACCATCGGCTGGTGAACATCAACGTGCCGGTATAACCCACGATCTTCCACGGCGTCAGCTGGAAGTGCTGGAGCGCATGGACGATCGACGGCAGGTGAGCACTGAAAAAATCCATGGCGATGCGCTTGGAATGGAGAAGTGCGCAAGTTTACCAATCAAGCCGTGCCGCCAGCCGCCCGATGACGAAATAACGTTGACCGGCGTGGCGAGGCACCCTAGAATACGGCGCTCACTTGGGCGGTTAGCTCAGCGGTAGAGCACTGCCTTCACACGGCAGGTGTCGCAGGTTCGATCCCTGCACCGCCCACCAATAGATTCAACGACTTAGGCCATCTTTCGGGATGGCCTTTTTCGTTGTACGGACGCCTGTACGGAACTTCATCACAAGCTGGACGTGCCATGCTGTGCAAGGGGATCGCGGCCACCGTATCCTCTATCGCGTCACATACAGGGACAGGGGAAATGAACATTGATACCTGGGCCGTAGTCACCGCCACGGCTGTGGGGCCCATTGCTGCCGTCATAATTTCGCTTTGGCTCGAGCAGCACAAATCCGCACTTCTGCGCAAACATTGGCTCTTCTCCACCCTCATGGGCTTACGTGGTGCGACGCTTAACCCAGAACATGTGCGCGCTCTCAATGTGGTACAGGTCGAGTTTCATACCCACCCCAAAGTGATCAAAGCTTGGAAGTCGTTCCTTAGCCACCTCGAGACGGCGTCCACACCGGAAACGGTGGAGTCATGGAACCTCAAGCACCGGGATCTATTGAACGAGCTGTTGGTGCAGATGGCTAAGGCGTTGAAGGTTAGGGGCGACGCCGTAGATATTTCGCGCGGTGGTTATTACCCGCACGGCTGGACTTTGCGCGACCAAAGAGAAGAGACCATTCGGGAAGCTAGGTCTGACGTGGCGGGTTTCATCGTTAGTCCGCAATTCGCAGAACTGCTGGAACGTTTTCGAAACGCCGAATACCGAGCACGTTTACAGGCCGAAGTGAAGAAGGAGTTTCGCCCGGAAGACGCCTCGACCTAAACAGTAATGGCCGCCCCAAAAAGAGCGCCACCCGCGAAGGTGGCGCTGTGTAGGTGCCCGGTTCGTCGGTTCCGCCAGACGTGGGTCGTGTCGGCTTGTGCCAGACGCGTGTCGGTTTGGGCCGGACTAGCGGGCAAGCGCAGCATGTCGCACGGCTCCGGACGGCACAGTAGGCAAGCCCCGCGTTGGATGTAGGCCTATGCCGCCATTCTTGGTGCGGAATTGATGCTCACAGCGTCACAGGCATGACCTCAACGCCACCGCCGCCCGCTCCGATGGCTATCCGGTAGACGGTAGTGTGGTGAGCTTTGATTTCGATGGCCGTACTGAGCTTCATGGACGCCTCGCCGTTGCCCATTCCGCACAATCCCTTTCCTGTTGGGCCAGACGCAAGAATGTGCCGACCAGCGGGAATGGTAGAGCAATGCCTTCTCGGCGATTGAAAAAGAAGCCGCCTGCACGTCATCGATGTAGATCACGACACGGCAACCACTCCCTAAGTACCCAGAATCGCGGATAAGCAGCAGGGTTCCATCGTCCGCACCAGACGGCTGCTGATAGGCAAAGAGTCGATTCGCCGGCACGTCTTTCGCCACATCTCGGCTAACGGGAGACGTTGCACATCCCGCAAGCAGCAACACCGCGCAAACTGCAAGTATTCCTTTCATAGCTCCCCCTGATTGTTGGTGCAGCATCGTAGCGGCGGAATCTCCATGCCGCTACGGTAGCGCCATTTTCGTCAGTGCTGCATCCGCCAGAGTGATCCACCTTGCCGCTGTTCTTCCATGATCGTTTGTTTCGCGACGTCCTTCATGCGCTGCGAAAACTGGCGCATGGCGTCATCGTTAGCGGCGCCTGATGTGTTGTCGCTGGACTGCCCGTTGCTGTCGATGACAAAGGTCTGACTAAGCTGCACGCCACCACCGCCTTGCGCCACCACGCCTAGCTTGCCATCGCTGCCACGTTTCAGCGGCATGATCGCTTCAGGGCCGGCCTCGCCCATGATGCCGGCGCCACTGGCAAACAGGAACGGCGTGGGGCTGTTGACGACCTGGCCCGAATAGGCGGACAGACTCGGCGATCCACTGAACACATCGCCCTTTGCGAAACCGCTCCACTAGCCGTCACCCAGCCCGGCACTGACCGACCCAGCTCCGGCTGCGGAGTTATCCACGGTGCCACCCATGAACGCACTAAGGATTGATTGCAGAATCTTCGATTCCGCCACGCGCAGTTCCATCTTTGCGAGGTCGCCGATGATGGATGTCGCCAAGCCCTTAAAGTTACCCTTGCCGGTCGTGACGAAGTTGGCTAATGAATTGGACATGCCGTCGAAGGCACTGGCGAACAGGGATGCGGATTGCCCTGCCACATCGGACGCACTGGCGAGATAGTCCTTGTAGGCCGATTGCGCCCCCAGCAACCAGTCACCTTGCGCCTTGTCGATCGCGTCGAACGACGCCACCGTCTGCGCGACGGCAATGTCACGCGCATCGCTCTGGGCCGCTATCTGGCCGTCGATCAGGGCCGTATTGGCGCCCTTCTGCGCCCGCTGCTTTTGCAGGTTCTCGATGACGCGCGCATAGTCCTGATAGACCTTGTTGAGCTGGGTCTGCCGCTCGTATTCCTACTGGCCCATGCCGATGCGTGCGACTTGGTTATCAAGCTGCATCTTGTCGGCGGCGAGCTTGTTGTTCACGGCCTCGCGGTACTGGTCCAGAGCCACGACGTTCTGCGATTTGATCTGAGCGGCTTGCTTGGCATACAGGTCATTCACCGCCGCAACGCCCACGGCCACTTTCGCCTGCACGGTGGCAATGTCCTGCCCTGATGCGATCAGCTTCGCGCCAGCATCGACGATGGCGAGGATGGACGTAATCTGCGAGGTCTGGCCATCCGTGCCGAAGGTGTTGGACTTGACCTGCGCGCCTTGCACTAGGCCATTGAGCGAGCCGAACGGATCGGCCGTTTTGCGCGCTGGAGTCTTGTCTTTGTACTTATCTTCGATGCCAGCAAGGATGATGGCTTCATTCTTGCGGATCTTCTCCGCCAGCTTCATGTCGCCAGCGGCTACGGCTTTCGCGTAGTCGTCGTCCGCCTTGTTCTTGGCCTTCAGCTTCTCGGCAACCAGCTTCTGTGCATTCGTGGCGAACTGTGCTGCCTCACGGTCGGAGTCGGCGGCGATCTGCACCAGCGCGGCATCGGTCGCCTTCTTGGATGCCTCTTTCTCCGCAGTGATACGTGCATCCTGCATCGCGGCCATTTGTGCCGTCACGGCGTTGATCGCGGCGTTGATGTCACGGCCGCTGTTCAGGTCAAACTTGATTCCCTTGTCGCGCTCAGATACTAGCCGCTCACGGACGCGCGCCAGCGCATCGAACTTGTCCTGTCCCGATTCCTGGCGGCCCACATCCAGCATCGCATCCCACGCGCCTTTTGCGGCACCCGTGATGCCGTGCCACGCCTGTTCCATCAGGCCAGCATTATTGACCACTTCAGCGCGCCGATCGTTCAGCGCCTTGGAATACACCTGCATCGCCAGCGAGGCGGCATCCTGTGCGCGCCCTTCATCTTCCAGCGCCTTGATCTGCTCGTACGTCGATAGCGTCAGGAAGTGCTGCGTGTCATTGAGCTTCAGGATCGCTTCGACGGGCCTTTCAGCCAGCTCCTGAAACTGCTTGATGGTCTTGCCCGTCGCCTCGCCCGTCATTTGCGAGACGGCCACCGCCGCACTGCCCACGAGCTGAATCTGCGACGCGGTGAACTTGCCCGAGCCAGCCACTTCAGCCAATGCCGACGCCGCTTCGTGCATGGTCCCGGAAACGCCGCTTACATTCGCCGCCATCGCCTGCAACTGGCCCGCCGTCAAGCCGGCATAACTGCCCGTCAGGATCAGCGACCTGTTGTAAGCGATGGCCTCATCACTACCTTGCTTCCACGCCAGCAGAAGAGCGCCAGCACCGGCAGCCGCGAGCGTGTACGGGTTAACCAGCCCGATCAGCGATGACCCGAGTGCTTTTGCAGCTGGTCCGATACCGCCAAACATGTCCTTGAGCTGACCGCCCTGTTGCAGCAGCACCAGCATCGGCGATTGGCCACTCGCCAAGCCCACGCTGATATCGGTGAGCTGCGCCGGCAAGTTGCGCATGGCGAACTGCAATTCCTTCGCCGACTTGCCGTTGGCGTCCAGGCCCCTTGAAAACTCGGCCTATTGCGCCCGAACCTTGCCCATCGCCGCAGCGACACGCGCGCTTTCCTGCGCTGATGTTTCGCCCAGCTTCTTGGCGGCGTTGTCTGACTTGCCCGCCGATGCCGTCAGGTTGTCCAGCGACTTGCCGCCAGCGTCAACCTATGTGGCGTCGGCGCGAAGGATGAGTGCGGCCGTTTCAGTGCTAATTGTCATTTGCTTTTCCTCTTTAAAGGGTTGGCGTTCATTCGGTAGCTCGCCAGAAAGTTGATTTCTCGGTAACCGTCAATACCCAGTCACATCAAGGACGATAAGTGACATCTCCAAGACAATGAGCACCACGGGGCTGGCCGGGATCGACTCGACCGAAACCGCTCCGGTGGTTAGCACTTCGTTGTTTAGGATGGTCCCGCTGACAGTCTTGGTGCCAGCCATGGTGTCTTCCTTGTAACCAAACGTCGTATGCACGCAAGCGTATTTCCTGCCCGCCGTGTACGTCGCGCTGTGAACCGAGCCCTTGGGCATCATGTCCACCACCCGCATGGGCTTCTATCCGCTGTCAAAGACAAGCTGCCCAGATGCGTTCCACACAGCCAGGCCATAGCTGTGAGCCGGGTTCTGGATCACGTCGAAAATGTAATATTTGACAGTCCCGCTAGTCGGCGCCGCGCTCTATATGAGGAATTGGCCCGTGCTTCCACTCATCGAACAATAAGCCATCGTCGCCGACGTACTCTGCACGGCGATGACCGGTGAAGTCATGCCGGTTCGGGTGAACGAGGAATAGCTATAAGACCCCGCCGAACTCAATGTTGCCGTTCCTGATTCCACCAGGAATAGGTTGCGGTACGTCTACCCTATCTGATAGGTCGTGCCGTCCGCGTTGAATGCTGCAAATCCCGCGTCCATCAGTACACCCCGTAGATCAACGTAACAGCGGTTGGCGTGAACAGGGTGCTTGGGCTCCATGAGATCGTCCGCCCGGAAACGCTGACGATTGGCAAATACCAGCTGCCATTAGTGGGCAGGAACACATACCAGATCGCCCCATCCACGGCCGCGCCAACCGTCGCCGACCCTGACGCGCCAGCGGCGATTGTGGCAACACCGACAACTTTCGAAAGGCGTGTCGATGTGTCAAAAAGGAGCGAGCTATCCGCGTTAAAGACCTACAGTCCAGAACCCATCACTGCACCTAGCGACGTGTGCGCAAAGCGCCAGAATCTATGACACGCCACGTCTTCGCGCGCGGCCCACGTTCGTGCTGTATCGCCTCGAACTCGACACTATCGCCCTCGGCTGGATAGCCGCCAGCCAGTCCGTGCGTTCCGCAGAACAACTACGGGTCGCCGTTGTCGGGCGAGATGAAGCCGAAGCCGCGTTCGTTAAACCACCGGGTTAGTGTTCCAGTTTGCATGTTGTTTCCTTGAATTGAAGTTGAGTTGACGGCCGCGCGTGAGAACGAATCACGCCGCCGCCTGTCGGGGTTGTTCGGGACACTCGCCGACTTGTCCACCGCCCCGACAAAACGTTAGGGGTAGAGCAAGGCGCTAAATGTTCGGTTCAGTGCATCCCGATCGCGCTTATTGAACCCGAGTGGTTGCGGTTGCGTAGCGCCAAACATCGCCAGGGCAGTGGCCAGCACGATGTCGTCGTGTGTGCCTTCGCGTGCGCCGAAGATCGGATTGCCTGCGGTGGAGAATTTCACGCGGAAGTCTTGCAGCTCCTTCATCAGCGCTGGACCGTCCGCGAGACTGGTCGGGATGTGCAATTCCTTATTGTGCATGGCTGCTTGCAATCGGCTCATCAGATCCTTTTTGCTGACATGCCAGCCATCAGGCGTTTGGGTGACCTCTTCGCCTGCGGTGATCGTCACGCCGTACAGGCGCGGCAGGCGGGCTTGCCGGAAGATGTCGAACACGGCGCGGCCTACGCCGGTCTGGTCAACATAGGTGGTCGCTTTGCTCGATGCCAACGGCTCGCGGCGCAACAGCTCCATGACGTGCGCGACCTGCGCCGGATAGGGCGTGCCCAGCGGTAGGCGTTCCAAGTGCAACAGGTTGTACTCGGTGGGCGGCGGTTCCTTGAGCGTGCATCGCAGCTATTCCGCTTTCTGGCGTTGGATAATGGCGATGGCGGTCGGGTCGAATGACTGCCCCAAGTCCACGCCCATGAAATAGCGGGTCGAGTATTCGAACAGGTCGGGTCGGTTCATGTCCATAGGGGCCTCAAATCAGACTGGAATGCAGCCTCGATCAAATCGGATGAGAAAAAGGATTCGTCGGTATCGACAAACTCGCAGAGGTATTCCTGCCGGTACTGCCATTCACCGATCAGCTTGCGTTCCCCGGCCAGCCATTCCGGGTTGATGCGGGGACATTGGTCGGCGGTAATTCGTGTGTGCTTCCAGCCTTCGCCGTGCGCCCACGCTTCGTAGAAGAATCCGCGCTTGCCATAGGGCGTGGTCAACAGCACCATGCGGCCTTGATTGGTTGCCAGCATCGGGCGCAAGCCGGTGAACAGCGAATCCTCTACGCGGCTAGCCTCGTCAACCACCACCAACTTAGGCGCCGAGTAACCACGGATCGTGGCTTCCGTTCCCGGCAGCGCGATGATCCGGCTTCCGTTGTCCAGCTCCATGCGCAAGGCTGATTCCGTGACGATCTTGGGCGCGTCCTCTTGCGCGTTGTAGGTGTCGCGAACCTTGCGGAACAGCTCCACGCTTTGACGTTGTGCCGGCGCCACCAGCAGCACCAAGCCGGGGTCAAAGAACGCTGTGTTCAACGCCAGCGATGCGACGGTGGTGGACTTGCCGGCCTATCGCGAGCACAACACCAGATGACGGTCGGCGTCGGACTGCAGCAGATCCGACTGCCATTCATCCGGCTCCATGCCGGCTTCGCGCATGACAGCAGTAGGGTCCAAGGCCCGCGCAAAATCACGCGCCAGGGGTGCTAGTGAACTCAGCATCGATCGCCTCCCGTTGCTCAAGCAGCTGAAGTGATTTCAGCACCGCCAGCTTGGCGTCACCGTAGGGGCGCAGGGCTTGAATGACAGCCGTGCGGAACGCGTGGAACTCGGGCATAACCATGATGTTCTGCGTCACCGTGCCCGTCTTGATGTCTCCCAGCAGCTGGGCGATGACCTAAGACGCCTTCAGGGCCGCTAGGGATGCACGCGTGGCATTGCCGAAGTCATCAATGGCCTCGGCGCGGTCAGCGATGCGTTGATTGCGAGCGCGTTCGTGGACGAGGTTTTGCAACAAGCCTTCGCTCTCCGTGCGCTTCAGTTCAGCCAAGTCGGTCGGGTTGATTCGCCTACCCGTTGCCTGTAGCTACGCGATCAGCTCCGGCGGCATGTGGTTTTTCTTGTGTCGATAGCAAGAGTCGTAACCTAGGCCGTACTTTGCCGCGACGATGCGGAGCGGCGTGCCGTTGGCCAGGCGCAGCTCCATCTCCGCGCGGCGCTCGTGGTTGCAGACGTTACAGGCGCGACCACGGTTATCTCGGTACATGTTCGGCCTCCTAATGCGATCGACTGGCGTCCACCACGGTCACGACAATGACATCCGCATCAGGCGCAAGCCCTGCGGCTGCGATGGCCTCCTGGCGCGTCTATGGCGGTCTGACGACGACGGTCGGGACTGAATGCGGCGTGTTGGTCATGGTCTAGCCTCTAGCTCGTCGATACGCGCCTGTTGCCGCCGAATGACATCGTTCAAGTTGAGGATGTATTGGCCGAGAAAATCCACGAGCGCGGCGTCGAAATGCTGTGCGTTAGCTGGAATGGCGATGGGTTCGGTGGGGATGAATTGGCCCAGCAAGTCCACCAGTCCGACATTGAACGTCGCTGCGTCGAAGTGCTCGGGCGCGGGACCGGTACTCATGCTTCACCCCGCTGCATACGCGGATCGGCGGGCAGGCCCAGCGCCTCTGCCTGCTCAGGGGTGACGGCGATGCCTACGCTCTTGGCATCAGCGGCCAGCGTCGCCAGGTGGGCGTCGAGCTGCGTCTGCGTGACCTCCAGCGCTTGCGTGCCAGCCCGCAAGGCCAACAGCTTGGGATAAGCGGGATCGTTCTGTGCCCCTACCTCGAAGAACTTGTCTTGCAGGTGCGAGCGCACCTCAGGCGGCAGTGGGCAAAGCAGCGGGGACTCGAACAACACGGCGCGGGCCAAGCGTAGGTCGCCCCCGTCGAGTGCACCCTTGATCGCTGAAACACGGTCACCGTCTGTCATGGTGCGCAGTACGGAACGGATCTCGGCATTGATGGCCACGGCGGCGGCATCGTTACCTGGACGCAGGGCAGCGGCTATCCGCTCACTGGAATCGTTGGCATCCCGCTTGGCCTTGGCGATGGTCTCGCGGAGGGTGTCGCGTGCCACGCTGCCGAGCTTGACGGCAGTCAGCAGGGCGGCACGCTTGCGCCCTACCGTGGATAGGTCAACGTTGCCCTTGGCGTTGCTCTGCGCATGGCCGATGGCTTCCCATGCCGTGATGGCGGCCTAGCGTGCATTGTTCAAATCGCCGAAGCCCTCGGGCAGGGGTTCGCGGGCGAAGATGTTACGGGTGTATTCGCTGTCGAAGCGTTGCAGTGCCATGTGATGAATCCTTGAATGGTTGGACGACACAGGCGACGGGGTGAGCCGCCGCCATTGAGGGTGGTTGTCAGGTCACAGCAGGTCGGTGAACAGGCCAGCAGCGTCACCAAGGAGCGCACGCTGTTCGGACAGGGGCACCTGCCCAGCGGTGGCCAGCTTGTTGCGGGCGCGGTCCAGCATCGTGCGTGCTGCGTGGCTGGCATGCTCCAGCTTGGAGCGGCGCTCGACCTTCTCGGGATGCAGGCGGGAGCGGGCCATGTCCCGCATGTTGGCCAGGGTGGTGGCAGCCATGCCGGTCAGGATCGGTGGGGCGCGCAGTAGTGCCTCGGCAAGGCGCGGCTCCTGCCCCGAGATAGCGGCGGTCATCAGGCGGGTGCGCTCGTCCGGGGTGGCGCTGCGGTACATCTGCAACAGCAGCAGGTCGTGCTGCGGGGTGACCGTGTCGCCGGCTGCGTAGCTCTCCACGAAGGGCAGCGGTTCCAGCAGTTCGCTGCGTACGATCCCCTCCTGCTTGTTCAAGTCCTGGGCCAACGGACCCAGCAGCGCCAGGGCGTCCCTGTAGAGCTTGCCGATGCGCTTGGCCCGGCCCTCGGCACTCAGATCAGGGTCGGCGTTGATGGTTGCCACCTTGGCCTGTACGGCGGTGACGGTGGAATGTGCGGCCTCGACCTTGTCACGGTACTGGTCAACCACGCCGTCCTCGCCGCGTGGGGTGGCGAAGATCAGCGGGACGTCGTTGCGGTCGAAGGCGTAATGAAGGGGGGCGGGTTCGTCCTAGGCGGAATGCGCCGGCTGTTCATCGGTGCCATGGATCTGCGCCTTGGCGTCATCGATGGCTTGCTGGTATGGGTTGTTGCTCATGTTGTTTCCTCATGGGTCGGCGTGAGCCGGTGATGTAGCCGGTGGATCGGCTGAAAGTGCCCTTTGCGGGGGCGGGTTTCCGTACTGGCGTCCGTACAGGTCAGCATCCTCGGCTGAAACCGTTGCTTGACGCCGTTTACTGGCTCCACTCCCCTGCCCTCATACGGCAGTGAGCGGGTGATTCGACTGGTCAAACTGCAAACCGTTGTCTGGCGCGGTGAATGAGTCTGGACAGCAGCTCGATAGGCCGAATTGCTAGGCCTCTCAAGGCATCAAAGCGCAATGATGCGGCAAGATAGGCCGGAAATGCCGCGTAAGTAGTTGATTATATGAGCGATTATGTGTACACAAAACGGTAGCTAGAGTTATCCCCATCACACACTCAAACGTTACTCTTGGAATCGCCGTATAGCCGCCTCGCGCAGCTTCCAGCTACAGGCACTGGCCTCATTACCTTGGATCGCCGCCACGGGCCGTTTTGGGGCCTTGCCGGGCATTTGTCGGGGCCGTCATGCAGCCTGGTTCACCCTGTTATCAATCCAATCCCTAACCTGCCCGCGCTTCCAGGCAACGATGCGCTCGCCAATATGGGCGCCACGGGGAAAATGGTTATCACGAATCCAGTTGTAGACCGTGCTTCGCGAGACTCCACCAACCATCTTTCGGACCTCGTCAACGCGGATCAGATCGTCATTGTTCATCACTGCACCCATTTCAGTTTCGTTGGACAGTTGCGGGCAAAAAAAATGCCGCTCAATGGCGGCTTCGCGTGTGAGAAACATCCCTTCCTCACTAATGGGACGGTAATCCGACTCCAGTTCAAAACTTGACTGTATATGGGGCGTCCCGTCAAAAGCTGTTCAGGTACGATTTAATCGTCGTCCCTTGGCCGTAACGGTGTTTGCCCTCCCGCCTTGTTCGTAAGGCTCCCGTACTGCGCAATGAACAGATCCCGCCCCCTTCCTTTCCACCTGGTCTGTTCTCCACGGGAGCGCGATACCTTCAGCTGTCGCGAGGTCATGGCTGCAAACGTTTGGTAGTCGCGCCAATCGGCGTTCAATGGGTCGAATACACGCGCCCGGAATCGCACGAATGTGCCCTTGGCAACACCCGCTCTCGCTGCCATCGCTTCGCGGTCACCCAGCGGACGTCCCTCTACAAGCTCGGCATATAGGTCGGCAGTAACCACCGGGATCAAATCGGTAGCGAGGGATCTGGCGTTCAGGCCGTGAGCCGATTCTTCCTTGACGCACTTCTCCAGCCAGACCCGAAACGCCAGCTGCGCCAATGCGTCACCGTGGCGCGCCAGCAACAGGTCGGCCAAGTGCGTGCCAGGATCGAAGCCCAGCCGCTGCACAATGAGCGCATGCGTATGCTTGACCGCCCATACGGCAAACCTCTCGGGCCACTGGTCGTTATCCTCTTCGACCTCTTTGCGGTGAGCGGCCAATGTTTCCCGGTCGATCATGCGGCCTAGCTCACACGTCGGAACTTGATCGGCGGGCAGACAGGTCGCGGCTGCACTAGGCGCAAGCGCGGACGCCATAGCCACGGCGGCACCACGATAAGTTCGCAGTTACCACGTAGCTGCATGCGCTGCGGCGGATACTCGCGGAAGTTCCAGCCCTGCGAGCGCTCTGCTAGCGCCAGCATGGCTTCCAGCTTGTCATTCCTGTTCATGGTGTCTGCCTGTCTGCAAAAAATGGTCGTTTGGGGCGTTTACGTCTTTGAAGCCTTAAAACTGAAGATCTGGAGCCTAAAAGCAGGATCAAGAGCGGGCCTACTGCCTGGTAACCTTTTAAGGTGTACACGAGGTGTATTAGCGGGAAGCCAAAAAATGGCCTGACTTGTACACGAGGTGTATTAGTGCGAAGCCATTCGCGGACCTTTTTCCTCTCACTAGTACACGAGGTGTACAAGGTGAATACACGAGGTGTATTAGACGATGCGTTTTTCACGCGGCCTTCTTCATCCGGCGGGCGCGGTGTGACTGGCTCTTCCTTGGAACCTCGTACACAAATTTTTCTCGCAACTCTTTCCACGCGTTTGACGGTGCGGAGCCGGGGCACATCAGCAGCGGTCGATCCTGCTTTTCGTCGATCTTCCGCCAGGTGAAGCCATGCAGATTCGGCTTGTTCAATCCACCATGCTGGGTACGCACGATGAGGCCGTAGTACTCGCACTCAAGCATGGCCTTGTGCAATGTCGTTGGGGAGTTCCAGCCCTGCTCCCCCATGAGCGACCATGCCGCGCACAGATAGCCGTTATTGAACCCCGTGTACTGCTTGCCCAGATCCATAATGAGCTTGTGCCCATAAGGCGACAAACTGACCATGTTCGGGTGCCGCAATAGCGTCATCGGAATAACAAAGGCCGCCTTGCCGTCAATTTCTTTCCAGCTCGTATCCTTTTTCTTGCCGCTCATCTATTGCTCCTCGCTGGCCAGCCCTGTACGCTGGCCTCACTCAGTTGTTGTAAGTCCTGAATCAGCCCGCACTCGCAATGCGGGCTTTTTCGTTGGCGTGGTCCGTGTCCCCAGCATCCAGCAGCACAAGCGCCACGCGACGCCCTGCAAAGCTCGCTGGTAGCGGTGTGAAGGGCAGGAACGTGCACTGGCTGGTCGTGGTCACGGTCACGATGGGAGCGCCCTGTACGCGCTCCCTGAAGCCATCGTTGAACGTTCGATCAGCGTTCGTCACGACTTCACCTCCGCCCACAGCTCCCCCCTCGCCCACATCTCCCGCAGCATCCCGCGAGCCATGAGATATATCGCCTGCTCCTGTGCGCTCGGAATCGTTCCGTCCTCGTGGACGTATAGCGGCCCCTCGGGTTGTCCACAGGGCCTGACGTTGGCGCTGGCCTTCGCTGGGAAGGGAATGATGGTGGCGGTCATGACCTCACCTCGATTTCCTCGACCAACGCCGCAACCGCCTTGAGCTGGTACATGAGTCCCCAGAGCATCTTGCCGGCCTCCTTTGGATTGGCCCCCAGGTCCCCGGTGCCGTCACCCAGTTGGATCGCAAGCAGGTTGGCCGTCGCGATGGCGGGACCAAGAATGCAGCCGGCATCGGTGGCCAAATCGACCAACTTCACGTCTGGTGAAAAGGCGTATTTCGCGCTGAAGGCCAGATAGTTGCCGCCGGCCCGTTTCTTCATGCTCTGAGTCGTTGCCATGATCAATCCTCGTTCGCGTTAGTGGCCCGCAGCTCGCCCAGCAGGACACGCATGCCCTCGATGGCGTTGGCTGCGGTAGTGGTGTCGGTCTTGCGGAACTGGCCTTGGCGCCAGTCGGATGCCATGGCGGCGAGGCGATCAGCGGCGGCGGAAAACTCCAGCACGACGGCGAACGCCTCGCGCGCTGGTGGGCTGCATGTGGTGGTGACGGTCATGCGCCCTGCTCCAGCCGCTCCAGCAGGCCACGCCGTTCGTTCGCGCGGGTAACGCCCTCGCCTTCCAGACCAGCGGCTCGCACGTCGTCGATGAAGTGCCGGCGTGCATCGCCTTCCAGGCAGTTCAGGGCAACGCGAATGATTCCGTGAGCCTTGCGCAGTTCCTCGGCAAGGTCGGTGACGGTGGGAAGCAAGCCGCCGGTGCCGCAAGCCGGGTCGTAGACTTGCCCGTTCATGCGGCCTTGCCCCCCATCCGTTCGGGAAGCGAGCGCAACGAAGCTGTCAGCACGTATCTCTTCGCGCCTATCTTCATCGTTTCGATCAGGCCAGCAGCCGCCAACTCATAGGCGACGGATCGGCTGATTCCGTAACGCCGGCACTCATCCACCATGGGGGCGAATGTCGGTTCGGCGGGCACGGTCGCCCGTTCGCCGCTGCTTTGCGGCAAGGTCTTGCGGGAGTTTGCGGTCACGCGTTGCGTCCTCTATTGGGCGCAAGGCTTAGCGGTGCGGCGTCAGTACAAATTCATTGACCGTACTGGTGCGCGTGCGTAGGCTTATGGGTGAAGTAGAAGCCGCTAGCCTTGCTGGTGGGTTCGGAGCCTGGGTTTGAGCGCCAACTCTTTCCCGGGCTTTTTTCTGTCCGCGTTTCGTCGGACGGCTTAAGTCTCATGTCGCCAAGGGGCGATGTAAAGTGGCGAAGCATTTTTGTGGACGCGCCCTTGTTTCCACACGTCCACAGTCACTTTATGCCATGCCACTATTTTAGTGTCAAGTGTTTTTGCCCCTGTTCTAGTGGCATACTTTCGACATGACCAAGAAAGAACCCATCAAGACGCAACTGCGCATTCCTCCCGAGCTGCACGCGCAGCTTCTAGCCGCCATAGCGGTAAGTGGGCGGTCAATGAACGCGGAAATGGTCAGTAGGTTGGCGGAAACCTTCGATGTAGTTGAAGCCGCCAACAGGAACGTAAAGCCGATGCTGGACCGATTGGAGCGTGTGCTCGCTAAGCTGGAATCGGAATCCGAACGAGAGGGCGCGACCCGACGCCTTAGAACGGCGATGATGCCTGCACCCAAGAAGCGGAAAGCAAGAACCGACCGCTAACCGACCCGGAAGCCGAGTTAGCCGACCTACAACGCCAGTCCTGCCATCGCTTTCGCCGCGTGGTCGTGCAGAAGGTGCCCGTAGTGCTTCTCGATCATCGCCAGGGACGTACCTGCCATCCTCGCCACGGTCAGCGAATCCATACCGCCCACCAGCATGTCGGTAATGACGCTATGGCGCAGCGTGTAGGCGCAGACCCCCGGCGGCAACTCAGCGGCTTCGGCGGCTTCGGTAATCGGCTTCTTCCAGCGCTCTTTGGTCCAGCGTGATCCGTCCGGATAGGCGATCAGCGGTGCACCGGGCAGTTTGCTCTTCGCATGCTCGCGCATCAGCTTGGACGCGTCGGGTGATAGCGCAATGACCCGCCCGGCCCCGGCCTTGTCCTTCACGATGCGCAACGCCGTCCGCTTGGCGTCCAGATCCCCTACGGTTGCCGCTGCCAACGCCCCAGGCCGCAGCGGTAGCAGGCACAGCGCGCGGACGAATGGGCGGGCGTACTCCGGCAGCTCTTGCACCAAGGCTTGGCGCTGCTTGCGGTTCAAATACAGGTCGCGGCGCTTGGTGACCTCGTACGGCTTCACCTGTTCCCACTCGACCGCCTTGCTGGCATCGGCATAGCGGGAAGCGACCGCGAAGTTCAGCGCCGCCTTGAGCGCGGACAGTGTGCGGTTCTTGCTGGCATCGCTCATGTCCAGCCCTGCACGCCAGTCCTTGAGCTGCTGCATGCGCAGCTTCGCGAGCTTCACCTTGCCGAGTGCGTGCCCGTAGACCGTGCGCTCGAATCGACCATTCGCATCGTTGGCATTCGCGTCGCCCACTTCCTGTCGGCGATCCTTGACGTATGCCTCGCACGCTTCGGCTACGGTGGCGACTTCGGACGTATCCACGCCTGCATCCAATGCTTTCGCCCAGGCACGCGCGGCCTTCACCGCGTCGTCGTGCGCGATGCTGGCGACGTGGCCGATGGACTGATAACGCTGCTTGCCGTCGTCGTCACGCTGGCGAGCGATCCACGTCCCGCCATCTTCCAGCTTGCGAAAGCCCAGGAACAAACCACGCTCAATCGGTGCGCCCCAATACGGCTCACGACGGACGTCCAAATGGTTACGAACGCGGGCCTTGTCGATGTCAAAGCGTGCCATGATCTTTTCCGTACGGACGTGGTACGGAAAAACTATCACGTATCGCGGCGGACGCGCAAGCACTTATTACCATGTAATTCATGCACTTATGTAGTCCACGCACGTCCGTAGAAGTCCACTTTTCTGCCTTCACACGGCAGGTGTCGCAGGTTCGATCCCTGCACCGCCCACCAAGACCATAAAAAAAACCGGCCTGCTGGCCGGTTTTTTTTATGGGTATCGCCTGGCCGCAAGGCGCCGCGGGTTCCGGGTCGGAGCCCGCGGCGTCGATCAGAACGCGATGCGCACACCGGCCTTGAACTCGTGCGACGTCGCGTGGCTCCAGTTGTCGGATTGGTAATCCACGTAGAGCGTGGCGTCGTTCGACACTTTCGCCACCACACCCACGCCCGCCTGCACCCCATCGCGACCCGCGGCCGACGCCGTCGTGCGGAACGGGCCGGTGCCGCTGAGGCGCGAGGTGAGGACGGCCGAGGTATCGCCCATCTGGTGCACCGCGAACACGTCCAGGTGCGGGCTGATCTCCCAGCCGCGCCAGCCGAAGCTGGTGCTGATGCGCCCGCCGAGGCGCGCGCGCAGCGAGGCGTTTTCGCTGGACGACATGTCCAGCGCGGCCTGCGGTGCGCCGTGTTCCTGCACGCCGTCGCGATGGACGTTCTGGCTGCTCAGGCCCACGGCCGGGGTGATCGCCCACGCACCGGCATCGAAGCGCCGGCCCGCCTCGATATCGACCGACACGGAGTGGCCGCGCGGATCGGACGAGAGCCGCGCCACGCCGCTGCTCAGATCCACCGAGCGGTCGATCGTGTAGTCGTCGTTGGAATAGCCCACGATGCCGTTGACGTAGTTGCCGCCGGACTGCCACACGCCATAGGCAAACACCTGGTAGCTCGACTGCTTGCCCTCGCCCAGCCAGCCCGCGTACACCGCGTCGCGGCTGTACGCCACGCCGCCGCCGGCGGTCAGGTTTTCGGAGAACGCGTTGTCCAGGCCGACCACCAGCGTGTTGTTGTTGAAGCCGTAGCCCTGCGCGGCCGACGTGTCGTCGATGCGGCCGTTGGCGTGGATCGTGGTGGTCCAGAAGTGGTCACCCAGCTCCGACCGCTGCGTGCCGTCCGCGGCCACCACGTCGCCGTTCGCCGGGCTGGCCATGCGCTGCCTGACCGTGGATTGCAGGCGATAGCCCGACTGCATCACCGCGTTCATCAGATCGGCGTGCACCTCGCCACCCAACTGCTGGAAGGTGTGCGAAAGCTGGTCCGCATCCATGCCAAGCAACTCGACCTGCAACTGGTCGGTCGACGACAGGCGGGCGCCGGCCGCGCCACGTACACCGTCGACCGCCGCGCCGACGGAGGCTGCGTTGGACGTGCTGTACGCGCCCAGCAGCTGGCTGTAGCTGTCGGGCGTGACCGCCAGGATGACGTCGTCAGCGGTGTAACGCACGTCGAACCGTGCGTTCTCGGGCAGGCCGTCGCTGGCCGGCGTCACCGACGCGTACTCGCCCTTCACGCCGCCTTCGGCATGGACGATCCGGAAGGTGTCGCCGATCTCGGGCACGAAGGTGTTGCTTGCATCGCCCGTGATACCGCGAAGCTTGGGCGCCAGCGTGCCGCCGGCGGTGTAGACGCTTTGCACGCCGACCAGCTCCAGCGTGTCGAAGTGGCCGGCGCCGATACCCGGCGTGCGCCCGTCCACGTCAACCATCAGGCGGCTGCCCGCCTGCTGCGTGACGCTGCCCGCCACCTGCAGGTGGCCCGGCGAATTGCCCGGCGACAGTGTGCCCTTCACGTCCACATCGCCCTCGATTCGGCCCGAACCGCTGGCGACGGCGCCCTCGTACACCCAGACCTTGCCGGCGAACGTGCTGTTGAACGCCAGATCGCCCTGCTTGACGCAGGCACCGATGGCGTTGGAACCGCCGCCGCGCAGGTCCAGGCGTCCTTCGCCGCTCTTGATGAAGCACGCATTGCCGTCCACGGTGCCGGTCAGCACCACGTCATGGCCGTTGGTATTGAAATGCGCGTTTTCGCCGGTGACGTGAACCTTCTGCGTGATCGTCCCGCCAAACAGCGTGCTGAAGTTGCCGTCGGTGCCAATGTAGATGTCGCCACCGGCCGCACCGGCCGCACTTTGCGAGGCCACCGCGATGGAGCCGCCCTTCACTTCCATCAGCACCTGGCTGTTGTTGCCCGACAGCGTCAGCACGCCGGAACCGAGCTTCTGCACGATGCCTGCGCCGTCGATGTTGCCCGAGACGGTTACCGCATGGTTGCCGGTGTCGAACACCGCCGAGCGCGTGTCGTTGACGTAGATCGCGTGCGTGATGTTGACGTCGGACAGCGAGCGCAGCGTGGTGTCGTCCTCGATCGTGACCACGCCCGTGCTGGCACCCAGCGCGGCGTCGCCATCGAACGCCAGCGTGCCGCCCTTGATGTGGATGCCGTTCTGGCTGTTGTTGCCGGTCAGCGTCAACGTGCCGGCGCCGACCTTGTTGAGCGTGCCCGCGCCGGAGACGTTGCCGGAAAACACCACGTCGCTGCCGTGGGTGTCGACCGTCGAGCCGGCGCCCTTCAGCACGAACGCGTTGTCCGAGGTGAAGCTGCCGGTGCTCTGCAACGTGCCGTTGGCGCCGATGGTGACCGTGCCCTTGCCCAGGTTGGCGTCGGACGACGCCTGCAACGTGCCACTGTTGACCTGCAGCCCACCGGAGAACGTGTTGTTGCCGCTGAGGCTCTGCGTGCCGTGATCGATGACCACCGAGCCGGTACCGGCAATGGTGCCGCCGAAATCGCCCGAGGCGTTGGTCAGGGTCAATGCCTTGTCGCCCAGTTGCACCTCGCCCGAACCGGTCAGCGCCTTGATGCTGGCGCCAGCGGTCGCCGCCGAGATGTCCAGCGTGCCGTTGTTCACCACCTTGCCGGACGAGGCGATGCTGCCGGTGCCGCTCAATGCCAGCGTGCCATCGTCGATGGCGGTGACGCCGGTATAGGTGTTGGCGCCGGTCAGGGTCAGCGTGCCCGAGCCGACCTTGTTCAAGTCGCCGGTGCCGCCGACCGTGCCGCTGATGACCACGTCGTGTGCCTGCGTGTCCACCAGCGAATCGGCGTCGGCCAGCACCACCGTGTTGGCGATGGTGAAGTCGCCGGCCGCCTGCAGGGACGCGTCGCCGAGGGTGATCGTGCCCGAGCCGAGGTTGTCGGCCGCCGATACCTGCACGGTGCCCGCGTCGATGTCCAAGCCGCCGCTGAAGCTGTTGTCGCCCCCCAGCACCAGCGTGCCGTCACCCAGCTTCGCCAAAGCGCCGGTGCCGCCGATGTCGCCGCTGCTGGTCACCGTGGTGCCATCATCGGTGGCTATCGTGCCGTTGCCGGCATCCAGCGTGATGTCGCGTGCGGTGGCGATGTCGCCGGTGGTGTGCAACGTGCCGCCGTTGAAGGTCAGGTCGCCGCTGGCATCGCCCAGGTTGTCGTCGCTGCCCACCTGCAGCGTGCCGCCATTGAGCGTGGTGCCGCCGCTGTAGGTGTTGCTGCCGTTGAGCACCAGGGTGCCGTCGTTGACGATGGTGCCGCCGGTCTGCGAAGCGACGCCGTCGAGCACCAGCGTGCCGTCGCCGTCTTTCACCAGGCTGCCGCTGCCGGTTACGGCGCCCGTGCTGGTCAAGGTGGTGCCGGTGTCGCCCGTGATGGTGCCGTTGCCCGCATCCAGCGCGATGTCGCGCGCGGTGGTGAAGTCGTCGGTGGTGTGCAGCGTGCCACCATTGAAGGTCAGGTCGCTGCTGGCATCGCCCAGGTTGTTGTCGCCGCTTACCTGCAGCGTGCCGCCGTTGAGGGTGGTGCCCCCGGTGTAGGTGTTGCTGCCGTTGAGCACCAGCGTGCCGTCGTTGACGACGGTGCCACCGGTCTGCGAGGCGACGCCGTCGAGCACCAGCGTGCCGTCGCCATCCTTCACCAGGTTGCCGCTGCCGCTGATCTCGCCCGTGCTGTTGAACGTGGTGCCGGCATCGCTGGCGATGGTGCCGTTGCCGGCATCGACGCTGATGTCGCGGGCGGTGGTGAGGTCGGCCGTGGTATGCAGCGTGCCGCCATCGAGGGTGATGTCGCCGTCGACGTCACCCAGATTGCCGTCGCTGTCGATCTGCAGCGTACCGCCGTTGACCGTCGTGCCACCCGCATAGCTGTTGTCGCCGGTCAGGGTCAAGGTGCCGGTGCCGTCCTTGACCAGGCTGCCGCTGCCGCTCATGTCGTCGGCATAGGTGCCATCGGTGGCCTGGTCGAAGGCTACCGTGGCGTTGTTGACGATGTCGCCCTGCAGGCTGTCGGTGTCGCCCCGCAGGGTGCCGTCGTTGACCGTGGTGCCGCCGGTGTAGCTGTTGTCACCGGTCAGGGTCAACGTGCCGGCGCCGTCCTTGACCAGGCTGCCGCCGCCACTCATGTCGCCGGCATAGGTGCCGTCGGTGGTCTGGTCGAAGGCTACCGTGGCGTTGTTGACGATGTCGCCCTGCAGGCTGTCGGTATCGCCCCGCAGTGTGCCGCCGCTGACCGTGGTGCCACCGGTGTAGCTGTTGTCGCCGGTCAGCTCCAGGGTACCTTCGCCTTCCTTCGTCAGGCCGCCGGTGCCGCTGATCGTGCCGCTGTTGGTCAGCGTGGTGCCGTCATCCGTGTCGAAGGTGCCACCGCCGGCGTTGAGGGTGATGTCGCGGCCATTGTCGATATCCGCCGTGGTATTCAGCGTGCCGCCGTCGAAGCTCAACTCCGCGGACGGGTCGCCCAGCGCGCTGTCGGAGCCCACGCTGACCGTACCGCCGTTGATGGCCAAGCCGCCCGTGCTGGTGTTGTCCCCGTCGATGGTGAGGGTGCCGTCGCCGGTCTTGGTCAGCAGGCCGGTGCCGTCGATGCCGCCATCGAAGGTGACGTCGCCGCCCGTGGTGTCGACGGTGCCGCCGCCCGAGCGGACCGTGACCGGCTGACTTTTGGTCGAGTCGTCGGTGGGCGCGAAGATGCCGCCGTTGAAAACGATCGAATCGGCCTGGTTCAGTTCAGGCGAGTCCTGTGTATAGGTCTCGCCCGGCAACATCGGGAAACCATTGAGATCGGCCGCGCTGACAATCAGGGTGTTCGACAACACGGGGTTCCATGGCTGCCACTGCACCGTCGGGGTAGCGGCCGGAATATAGGTGTAGGTATAGGTGCCGGCACCGAGCCCGGTAAACGTCACACCCTGCCACACCAGGCTGGGTCCGTTGGACGGTGGCGTCGCCACCAGCTCGGTGCCGGTTTCACTTTCGGCATAGAAGTTGTTTACGCCATCCTCGAGACCGATGGGCGGCTGAGTGATCGCCTGATTGGTGCCGACGATCTGGGTGAAGTCGACAGTCGCGGAGAAGTCGTTGTCCACACCCTGCAATTTGAACTGACCTTCGAACTGGCCGAGGGTCACATCGGCGTGGTACGTGCCATACCAGAACGTGATTGTATTGCTGGTGCCCAGCGGCGCGATGTAGCCGACCGAGGTGGTGTGTGCGTGGCTCAACGGCATCGCGGCCGCCAATGCGGTGAAAAGAAGGCCCCGTGCCCATCCGGATCGCAGCGAGTTGCCAAGCGTGGCGCCCCCGGATGCCCGACGGGAGCGCACAAGTTCCGACGCCACTACAAACTGTCCGAGCGCGCGATTCCAGACGATACGAAAAATGCGATTCATGTTGAGTCTCGACCCTGAATTTGAGGTGCGCGACAACGCCCGGCCCAAGGGACCGGTGGTTGAGCACGCTGTGGTTTTGGTCGTTTTCGCCGCGCGAGGCGGACTCCTGACAACGCGACGAAACCCCCGCTGTCGGAAAAGCAAGGGGCATGCCACACGCGCATGCGGCCGATACAGCGCAATCTGCGCAGAGGAAAAACCCCTTGCGCCCGCACCACCGCGAGGCCTTGCCGACATCTGGTTGCCAGCCGTGCCGCAGACGTGCGCCAGAAAGCCGGCCGGGCCCGGGAGTCGGGCAAGCGCCACACGTCGACGTGTGTCAACGACACTCCTGCGCAAGCAGGAAGTGCCTTATTCGGTCACCCATGGCCTCAACGCGGCAACTGGAACGATGCAACGCGGCCAGAACTGCCCGGCGCGGAGTGAAGCACCGCGGCGTTCAGGATGCTGGCGTGGCATCCGCAGCAAGCGCCGCCAGGCGATCGAGCTCCGCTTCCACGAAGCCGGCTTCCAGTCGTGCGGTGCGGTTGAACGGTCCACGCAAGTTGACGCCCATGTAGTCGCGTATCAGCGCGAAGAAATGGGCGATGGGTTCGATGCCGTCGCGCTGGCAGCAGTGCTGGTACCAGCGGGTGCCGGCGGCGACGTGGGCGACTTCCTCGCGCAGGATCACTTCCAGGATGGCCACGGTGCGTGTGTCGCCCAGATGGCGCAGACGCTCGATCATGCCGGGGGTGACATCCAGCCCGCGCGCTTCGAGCACGCGCGGCACCAGCGCCATGCGGGCAGTGTCGTTGTCGGCGGTTTTCTCCGCCATCTGCCACAGGCCGTCGTGGGCGTCGAAATCGCCATAGGTGTGGCCAAGTTCCTGCAGCCGCTCGGCCAACATCGCGAAATGGCGCGCCTCGTCATGGGCGCAGCTGGCCCAGTCGCGGTAATACGCGGCGGGCTTGCCGCGGAAGCGGTAGACCGCGTCCCACGCCAGGTTGATCGCGTTGAACTCGATGTGCGCCACGGCATGCACCAGCGCCGCACGACCTTCCTCGCTGCCGAGGCCGCGCTGCGGCAGCTGGCGTGCGTTCACCAGCAGGGGTTTCGCAGGGCGGCCGGGGGCGGTGATCGGATCGGGTGCGGGCGACGCCGCGTCGGGTTGCAGGTCGCCGGCGAGAAACGCTTCCCACGTGGCATGGGTCAGCCGCAGCTTCTCGGCAGGCTCGGTGGCGTCCAGACAGCGTTTGGCCGCGGCGTGAAGATCGGTCATGGCGCGACGGGGCGGCGATCGACCACCGCTAGACGCTGCGCCTGGCGGCCTTGGCATCGTCCGAGCGCAGCATCTGGATCTGCTCCAGGTAGCGCTGATCCAGGCCGGTGACGTATTCGCCGGAGAAACACGAGGCGTCGAACTGCTGCAGTTCCTCGTTGCCGTCCTGCACGGCCCAGACCAGGTCCTTCAGGTCCTGGTAGACCAGCCAGTCGGCGCCCAGGATTTTCTCCACCTCGGCCTCGGTCTTGCCGGCGGCCACCAGTTCGGTCACCGAGGGCATGTCGATGCCGTAGACGTTGGGGTAGCGCACCGGCGGCGCGGCGGAGGCGAAATAGACATTCTTGGCGCCGGCGTCGCGGGCCATCTGGATGATCTGCTTGGACGTGGTGCCGCGCACGATGGAGTCATCCACCAGCAGCACGTTCTTCTTGTTGAACTCCAGGTCGATGGCATTGAGCTTGCGCCGCACCGATTTCACCCGCTCGCCCTGCCCCGGCATGATGAAGGTGCGTCCGATGTAACGGTTCTTGACGAAGCCCTCGCGGAACGGCACGCCCAGCACGCCAGCCAACGCACTGGCGGCGGTGCGCGCGGTGTCGGGAATGGGGATCACCGCATCGATGCCGTGGTTGGGGCGCAGGCGCAGGATCTTCGCGCCCAGTTTTTCGCCCATGCGCAGGCGCGCCTTGTAGACGGAGACGTCCTCGATCATCGAATCGGGCCGCGCCAGGTAGACGTACTCGAAGATGCATGGCGTGTGCAGCGCACCCTCGGCGCAGCGGCGGCTGAACAGTTCGCCCGCGTCGGTGATGATCACCGCCTCGCCCGGCTCCACGTCGCGGATGCGCCTGAAACCCAGCACGTCCAGCGCCACCGATTCGGAGGCCACCGCGTATTCGCGGCCTTCGGCCGTCACCCGCTCGCCCAGCACCAGCGGGCGGATGCCGTGCGGGTCGCGAAACGCCAGCAGGCCGTAACCTAGCAGCAACGCCACGCAGGCATAGCCGCCGCGGGCGCGCACATGCATGCCGGCCACGGCCTTGAAGATGTGATCGGGCGTCAACGCCATGCGGTCCTGGATCTGCAGCTCGTGCGCCAGCACGTTCAGCAGCACCTCGGAATCGGAGTCGGTATTGATGTGGCGCCGGTCGCCCTCGAACATCTCGCGGCGCAACTCGTCGGTGTTGACCAGGTTGCCGTTGTGGGCGAACGCGATGCCGTAGGGGGAGTTGACGTAGAACGGCTGCGCTTCCGAGGAGCCCTCGGAACCGGCCGTGGGATAGCGGCAATGG
>JBIQMK010000016.1:0-25508 GCA_044463365.1 Rhodanobacter sp.
GCCAGGCGACGCCATCGAACATCACCTGCGCCACCCGCCCGCCGGCTACCGGCGCGACATCCACCGCCAGCGGCCCATGCCCGATCCGCAGCAGCGGCCCCGGCGGCAGCGCGGCGGTGACGTCGGTATCCGACGGCTTTGGGCGCTCAGCCGCCATAGGGATGCAGCGTCACGATCCGGCCCTGCTCGTCGTGCTGCAGCTCGGTCATCTTGATCGAGCGCAGGTGCGTCACGCCGCCGGACAACAGCGAGTCGTGATAGAGCAGGTACCACTTGTCGCCGAACGCACAGGTCGAATGGTGCGTCGTCCAGCCCACCACCGGGGACAGGATGCGGCCCTGGTAGGTGAACGGCCCGTACGGGTTGTCACTGATGGCGTAGCACAGGAAATGCGTGTTGCCGGTGGAATAGGACAGGTAGTACGTACCCTTGTAGCGGTGCATCCACGGCCCTTCGAAATAGCGCCGTTCGTGGTCGCCCGCCCGCAGCGGCTTGCCTTCCTCGTCGAGGATGACGATTTCGCGCGGCGCTTCGGCAAAGCCGGTCATGGCCGCGTCGAGCCGGGCCACGCGCGGCCCCAGGGCCGGCTCGTCCGCCGCCGGCTCCTCGTTCGCCTCGGCGTAAGTGTTGTCGCGGTACTTCTGCAGTTGCCCGCCCCACAGGCCGCCAAAGTACATGTAGTGCTCGCCATCGTCGTCCGCATACACCGCCGGGTCGATCGAGTAGCTGCCCTCGATGGCCTGCGGCTCGGGCTTGAACGGACCTTCCGGGCGGTCGCCCACGGCCACGCCGATCTGGAAGATGCCGTCGGCGCGCTTGGCCGGGAAATACAGGTAGTACTTGCCGTTCTTGCACGCGGCATCGGGCGCCCACATCTGCCGCTCGGCCCAGGGCACATCCTTGACGTGCAGCGCCACGCCGCAATCCACCGCCTCGCTGTCGGGCGAGGTCATGCGGAAGACGTGGTAGTCCTCCATGCAGAAGTGGTCGCCGTTGTCGTTGAACGGCACGCCGCCCTCGACGTCATGCGACGGGTAGATGTAGATCGCCCCATCGAACACATGGGCGGAGGGGTCGGCGGTGTAGATGTGCGTGACCAGCGGCTTGGAGATAGCGCGCGCCTTCAGCGCCTCGATCTCGGCCGGGGTGGGGTTGTCAGGCACGGCGGGGGGAGTGGACATCAGGCGGCCTCCTCAGCCAGTTGCCGACGCTGCTTGAGCTCGCGCTCGATGCGCGACTCCATCGGCTTGTTGATCTTGTAGAAGAACAGCAGCGCCACGCAGACCAGGAACGGCAGCGCCGCGTAGAGGCTGACCGACAGGCGGATGCCATCGACTGTGGCGGCGGCCTGGGTCGGCGCGCCGGCCTCGTAGCCGTAATGGGCAAGGATGCCGGCAACCAGCGCGCCGCCGATGCTCAGGCCCAGCTTCAGGCCACACAGCATGGCCGAGAAAATGATCGCGGTGGCGCGGCGGTTGTTCTTCCACTCCGAGTAGTCGGCCACGTCGGCGGTCATCGCCCACAGCAGCGGGATGGTGATGCCGTAGAAGAAGCCGTGCAGGATCTGCGCGACGAACACCAGCCCGATCCGGTCCGGCGGAAAGGTCAGGAACGCCAGCAGGAACAGGGTGGAGACGAACAGCGCCGCGCCGAACACGTCGCGCTTGCCGAAGCGGTCGGCCAGCCGCTTGGAGAAGCCGATGCCGACGATCATGAAGATGATGCCGCCGGCATTGAACAGGCTGAATGCCGAGGTCGCCGGATCTTCCGGCCACTTGAACTCGGTCAGGCCGATGCCGGTGAGCAGCGCGTTGAGGCCGTCGATGAATCCGTTGAAGCCGATCTCATGCAGGAACGCCGCCAGCGCCGGCTCGTCCAGGTAGTACTCGAAGTAGTAGACGTAGGTGCCGCCCTTCAGCGCCAGGGTGGTGAACACCATGATGGTCAGCAGCAGCATGACCATCCACGGGCGGTTGCCGGCCAGGTCGGCCAGATCCTGGCGGACGCTGGATTTCTGCTCCGGCGCCGGGACGATGCGCTCGCGGGTGGTGAAGAAGGTGATCAGCAGGAACACCGTGCCGACCACCGAGAACAGCAGCATCGCGTTGTGGAAGCCCTGCACCTTGTCGCCGCCACCGAGGATCAGCACCAGCGGCAGCAGCAGCGACTGCACCATCAGCTGGGCAATCATCACCGCCACGAAGCGGTAGGACGACATGCTGTTGCGCTCGGCCATGTTGCCGGTCAGCACGCCGCTGAGTGCCGAGTACGGCAGGTTGCTGGCCGCGTAGACCATCACCAGCAGGGTGTAGGTGGTGGCTGCGTAGATGACCTTGCCGCCAGGCGCCAGGTCGGGCGTGCTGAAGGCCAGCAGCGCCAATGCGCCGAACGGTATCGCGGTCCACAGGATCCACGGCCGGAATTTGCCCCAACGCGTATTGGTGCGATCGGCCAGCAACGCGACCAGCGGAGTGAACACGAACGCGCCCAGCAGGCCGACGACGAAGATGATCTTGGCCGCCGTACCGGCGGGAATGCCGAAAACGTCGGTATAGAAGAAGGCCAGAAACGTGATCAACGTCTGGAAGATCAGGTTCGCCGCCAGGTCGCCCAGGCTGTAACCGAGTTTTTCCGTGACCGAAAGCCGGTCGGTGGCGCTATGCGTGGTTGTGGATGGCTTCATGATGGACCGCTTCCGCGCTGTCGCGCCTGAGAGGAGTGTCACGCCACCTTCGCCCGCTGCCCGGCGACCGCCGTGATGCATGCCTGGCGGCGCGCCGAGCGACGAACAATCGATGTCGCACATGTGACGGCCCGCTCGGCGCATCTGCGTCGGGCGGGCCGCCGGTGAACTACCGCCAATTTACGGCCTGGCGGCTTGTTGCATCAGAACGTACCTCGAATCCCCAGGGTGATTGTACGGCCCGGCTCGTAGTACTTGTCGACCATGCTGTTCAAGCCGAAGTACGTCGTGATCGCCTTGTCGGTCAGATTCTGCACGTTCAGCGTGATCTGCGGCTTGCTGGGCAGGCTCGCCAGCGTGTAGCTGGCCGACAGATCCAGCTGGCCGCGATCGGCGCCGTAGTAGTACGCGAACGGGATGCTGTTCGCATTGGTCGCGGAGCCCTTGGCGCCCTGTTGCCAGTTGTAGGAAAGACGTACCGACGCGCCGTAGTTTTCCCAGTACAGCGTGCTGTTCCACATCTTCGGCGAGACGCCGTAGATGTTGCCCGCCAGCTGCGCAGCGTCGTGGCCTTCGGTGGTCAGCTTCAGCTTGGTGTAGTTGGCCATGATGCCCAGGCCTTGCAGGGCGAAGTCCAGCGGCTGCACCCAGGTCGCCTCCCAGCCACGCACGTTCAATGCGGCATTGGCGTTGACCTGCTGCGACACGTTGACGACGAAGTTGTCGTAGCCGCCATTGGCGTCCACCTGCGCTTGCTGGGTCGGATCCAGCGAGGCGTACGGCACACCCAGCTGCGCCAGCGTCAGATGGTTTTCGCCGGTGTAGGTGTAGCCTTCCACGCGCTTGTTGAAGAAGGTCAGGCCCACGTAGCCCTCACCACCGGTGTACCACTCGCCACCCAGATCGAAGTTGGTCGAGGTGTACGGCGACAGGTTCGGGTTGCCCTGCTTGGCCCGGTCCGCACCGATGCCGGTGAAGGAGGTGGCCGGCAGCATCGCGCTGGGGTTCGGACGGGTCATCGTCTTGGAACCGGACATGCGCACCACGACGTTCTGGGCCACGTCCCATGCCGCGCTGAACGAGGGCAGCCACTCGCTGTAGGAGCTGTCGAAGGTCTGCCACTGACGCACGCCGCCCAGTGTCACCGGGCCGCTGATGTTCTGGTCGGTGGTGGCATAGCGCACGCCGGCGTTGATGCGCAGTTCGCGATCCCACACGTCGCTGGCTTCGTTGAACTCGACGTACGCGGCGCGGTTGATCTCGTTGAAGCTGCCGGTCTGCGCGGTGTTGTTGGTGATGCCGCCTTCCGGTGCGCTGTCGCGGTAGGTCGCGTAATCGGTGGCGTTCATGAACGAGCCGAAATCGGCGGTGATGAAGCCCGGGCCCGGCTTCAGGTACTGCCCGATGTCCGCATCCGGTATCTGCGAGAAGACGTACGCCTGCCAGGCGGCGCTGTTGTCGAAGCCCTGGATCTTGCGGTAGTTGCTGTCCCAGGCCACGCCGACCTTGACGTTGTTCTTGTCGTCGCCGCCCAGTTGCAGGTCGACGCGCGCGTTCTTGGTCTTGGTCAGGCGATGCTCGTTCTGCACGTTGACGCGGCCACCGTTCCACGACCAGCCGAGGTTGGGGTCATTCAGGTCGAGGTCCGAGGTCACCGTCGGCATGCCGTTGGTATTGGCGTAGGTGACGTTGGTGAACGGCGAAGCCACCAGGATGGAAGGCGAGTCGCGGCGCATCCAGCTGCGGCTGGTGCCGGCCTGCACGTCCAGCTTGATGTCGTCGTTGTCGCCGAGCCAGAACGTGGCGCCCGGGTCCACCTGCCAGTAGTCCACCTCCTCGTTGTACGGGCGCGCTTCCAGGAAGAACTGCGCGTTGCTGAAGGTGGCGTTGGTGACCACGCCATCGGCGTCCACCTGCATGTCGGTGGGGATCATGCCGTTGGCGTTGTTGTTGCGCGCCACCAGGTTCATGTCGATGCGCTTGTTGGTGCGCTTGGCCTTGCTGTACAGGTAATCGACCCAGAAATGCGCGCTCTCGGACGGGCGGAATTCCACCGAGCCCAGCAGCGCGTCGCGATCGCGGTCGCCGCGCATGCTCACCGGGCGCGGCAGGTAAGGCACCAGGGCGTCGCCGATCTGGCCGGTGGTCAGGCCCGGGTTGTGCGCCTGCAGCCAGGCGGCATCGATCGTATCGCCCGGAGTCAGGCCGGCAGCGATGGTGCTGCTGTTGTCCGGCACCACGTCCGGAATGCGCCAGCGGTTGGACGACGGGTCGCGGCCGCAATCGCCGCCGCACTGCACGGCGGTCAGGCCGGGATCGATCCAGCCACCGTTGCCATCCTCCCAGCTGTCCACGGCCATCTTGCCGCGTACCGACGAGATGCCCACCAACGCGCCGAAGGTGCCGGCCTCGTTGGTCCAGCTGCCGATCACCGAACCTTGCGGCGCGATCTTGTCGGCAATGCTGTTGTCCGCGGCCTGCAACGAATAGGTCAGGTGCGTGCCGGGATTGTCGAAGGCGTGGGCGTTGCGCATGTCCACCACGCCCGCCACGCCGCCTTCCGGCAGGCTGGCCATGGGGGTCTTGTGAACCGTCAACTGGGTGAAGAACTCGGTCGGGAACAGGTTCAGGTCGACTTCGCGGTTCTGGTTGGTCGCATCCAGGCCGATCGACGCGGTGGCGACCGAGTTGCCGTTGATGGTGGTCTTGGTGAAGCTGCTGCCCAGGCCGCGCACGGCGATGCTCAGGCCTTCGCCATTGACGTCGCGATTCAGCTGGATGCCGGGGATACGGTTCAGCGATTCGGCGATATTGGTGTCGGGGAACTTGCCGATGTCCTCGGCGAAGATGGAGTCGGTGAACCCGGTGGCGTCGCGCTTGGCCTCGGTGGAGAACTGCAGGCTGTTGCGATAGCTGCCGCTGACGTTGACCGTGGCAAGCTGCTTGGCCTCCTTCTGCGCATCCGGAGCGTCCGTCGCGGCCGCGTTCTGCGCCTGCGTGGCCGGCGGGGTCGCCTCCTGCGCATAAACGCCGCCCATCGTGCCCAGCAGGGCCAGTCCAAGCGCCTGCGACAGCAAGGTTTTCGCGATATGTTTCTGCACTGTACTTCCTCCCGGGTGGGATGTTCCTGGGGATTTTTGGGGATCTTGCGCTGTTCCTGCGACCGGAAAAATCGGACGGCTCGCGGCCCGAAGATAGCGCTAACAATTTACCCCCGCACGCTGCAGAGCAGCATTCGACGAGGGGCGCCGGGATGTGGCATAAAGCGGTAAAACAAGTAGTTTGATGATGGGGAAGGAGCCCGCTGACAGTGCCATGGCATCGGCTCGGTCGCCGCGGCGCAGTCCCGCTTTCTGATAGCGCTATCATCAGCCAGATCGACGCCGGGCCCGGTTTTTGACGGTATGGACCGCATGGCCTCTTGACCTCCACGCGCGGCTGCCGGCATGGCAGTCGACCATCTGCCGGAAGGAAACTGCCATGGGTGTCATCGACGTTACGCCATCGCCGCAGGCGGAAAAAGCCGGCCGCTATCGATGGCGCGTCTGCGCGCTGCTGCTGGCGGCCACCACGCTCAACTACATCGATCGCCAGGTGCTGGGCGTGCTGGCGCCGTTCCTGCAGGACAAGATCGGCTGGAACGAAATCGAATACGGCTACATCGTCACCGCGTTCCAGTGCGCCTACGCCATCGGCCTGCTGTGCGCTGGCGCGATCATCGACCGCTTCGGCACGCGTATCGGCTACGCGCTCTCCATCGGCATCTGGAGCCTTGCGGCGATGAGCCATACGCTGGCCACCAGCGTGTTGGGGTTTGCGCTGGCCCGGTTCGCGCTGGGACTGGGCGAAGCCGGCAATTTCCCGGCCGCGATCAAGACCGTTGCCGAATGGTTTCCGCGACGCGAGCGCGCACTGGCCACCGGCATCTTCAACTCGGGCTCCAATATCGGCGCCATCGTGGCGCCGATGGTGGTGCCCGTCATCGCGGTGGCATGGGGTTGGCAGGCGGCGTTCCTGTTTACCGGCGTGCTCAGCGCCACCTGGTTGGCCACCTGGCTGCTCACCTACCGCACGCCGGAGCGGCAGCCGAAGCTGTCGTCCGCCGAACTGGCCTATATCCACAGCGACCCGCCCGAACCGACGACCCGCGTGCCCTGGGCGGTCATCCTGCGCCACCGCCAGGCATGGGCATTCATCGTCGGCAAGTTCATGACCGATCCGATCTGGTGGTTCCTGCTGTTCTGGCTGCCGAAGTTCCTGCACAGCACGTATGGCTTGTCGTTGCTGGAGCTGGGCCTGCCGCTGATCGCGATCTATGTGACCGCCGACGTCGGCAGCATCGCCGGTGGCTGGCTGGCCGGATACCTGATCCGGCGCGGCTGGAGCGCCAACCGCGCGCGCAAGGGCGCGATGCTGGCCTGCGCCCTGTGCGTGGTACCCATCGTCTTTGCCGCGAAAGCCAGCCACATGTGGGTGGCGGTGGCGCTGATCGGGTTGGCGACCGCGGGGCACCAGGGCTGGTCGGCCAACCTGTTCACGCTGTCGTCGGACCTGTTCCCGCGACGTGCGGTCGCTTCGGTGGTGGGTATCGGCGGCTTCGCCGGTGCGGTCGGCGGCATGCTGATCGCCACCTTCGCCGGGTTCCTGCTGCAGGCCACCGGCAGCTACGTGCCGTTGTTCATCATGGCCGGATCGGCCTATCTGCTGGCCCTGCTGGCCGTGCAGCTGCTGACGCCGCGGTTGCAACCGGCATCGCTGGAAGCCGGCCCCGCCGTTCCCTGATCCCTACCTCCCCGCAGAGGACACCCGAATGATCCGCCACCGCATCCACAGGGCCGGCAAAATCAGCGCGCGGTGCCTGGTCTTCGCGTTCGCCGCGCTGCTGGCGGCCACCCACGCGTACGCGGCCACCGATTGCAGCCAGCCGGCCGCCGTGTGCCCGCAGGCGGTGCCCGGCGCCCTGCCGCTGATCAAGGCCAATGCGCCGGCCACCATCGTGGTCGACGCGCAGGATCACCCCGGCGTGTTGCGCGCCGCGCACGATCTGCAGGCGGACCTTTCCGCCGTGGCGGGCGCGCAGGCGGCGTTCACCACCAGCGCACCGGCATCCGATCGCACCGCCATCATCATTGGCACGCTGGGCCACAGCCCGCGCATCGACCGCATCGTGCGCGACAAGCACATCGACGTGAGCGACGTGACCGGCCGCTGGGAAGCGTACGCGCTGCAGGTGGTCGAGCGTCCCGAGCCGGGCATCGACCGTGCGCTGCTGATCATCGGCGCCGACAAGCGCGGCACCATCTTCGGCATCTACGAAGTGTCGCGCCGCATCGGCGTCTCGCCGTGGACGTGGTGGGCCGACGTGCCGGTGCCGCATCGCGCGGCGCTGTACGCCGCGCCCGGGCGCTTCGTCGATGCACCGGTGGTGCGCTACCGCGGCATCTTCATCAACGACGAGGAGCCCGCGCTCGGCGGCTTCGCGCGGGCGAAGTTCGGCGGCTTCAACCACACGTTCTACGCCCACGTCTTCGAGCTGATCCTGCGCCTGAAGGCCAACACCTTGTGGCCGGCGATGTGGGGCAGCGCGTTCGCCGACGACGACGCCGAGAACCCGGTGCTGGCCGATGAATACGGCGTGGTCATCGGCACCTCGCACCACGAACCGCTGATGCGCGCCCACGCCGAGTGGGAGCGCTACGGCCACGGGCCCTGGGATTATTCGAAGAACCCCGAGGCGCTGCGCAAGTTCTGGCGTGGCGGCATCGAGCGCATGGATCACCACGAAAGCCTGGTGACCATCGGCATGCGCGGCGATGGCGACGAGCCGATGACCCAGGGCACCGCCATCGGCCTGCTCGAACGCATCGTGGCCGACCAGCGCAAGATCATCGCCGACGTCACCGGCAAGCCGGCGCGGGAGACGCCGCAGGTGTGGGCGCTGTACAAGGAAGTGCAGGACTATTTCGACGCCGGCATGCGCGTGCCCGACGACGTGACGCTGCTGTTTGCCGACGACAACTGGGGCAACCTGCGCCGCGTACCCAAACTGGGCGACAAGCGCGCCGGCGGCTACGGCATCTACTACCACTTCGACTACGTGGGCGGGCCGCGCAACTACAAGTGGATCGCCAGCAGCCAGATCGAGCGCCCCTGGGAGCAGATGCGACTGGCTTCGGCGTACGGCGCCAACCAGTTGTGGATCGCCAACGTGGGCGACATCAAGCCGCTGGAATTCCCGACCAGCTTCTTCCTCGACCTGGCGTGGAACCCGCAGGCGATGACGCTTGAGCGACTGGACGGCTATGCCGCCAACTGGGCCGCACAGCAGTTCGGCAGCGAACACGCTGCCGCGATCGGCGAGCTGCTGACCCGCTACACGCAGTACAACGCGCGGCGCAAACCGGAGCTGCTGTCGCCGGACACCTTCAGCCTCACGAACTACCACGAGGCCGACCGCGTGCTGGCCGACTGGCAGGCGCTGGCCGACAAGGCGCAGCGCATCGGCAAGGCACTGGGCGACACGTATCACGATGCGTATTACGAACTGGTCGAATATCCGATCCTGGCCAGCGCGAATCTCAATGCGTTGTACGTGGCGGTGGCGCGCAACCGGCTGTACGCGCAACAGGGCCGCGCCTCGGCCAACGCGTGGGCGAAGGAGGCCGAGCGTCTGTTCGCGCGCGACGCCGAGCTGGCGCGCGTCTACGAGCAGGACATCGCCGGTGGCAAGTGGGCCCACATGATGTCGCAGACGCACATCGGCTATACCTATTGGCAACAGCCCGAGCGCAACGTGCTGCCGGCGCTGTCGCGGGTGGATGTGCCGGCCGATGGCGTGATGGGGGTGGCGATCGAGGGCGACGCGCATGCGCTGCCACATGTCGCACAAAGCGCGCAGTTGGCGCCGTTGGAGTCGTACGGCGCCGCGTCGCAGGAGGTGGTGGTGTTCAACCGCGGCGGCGCGCCGTTCACCTTCGCGGCGAAGCCGTCGCAGCCCTGGTTGCGGGTCACGCCGGCCAGCGGCAAGGTCACCGATGCCAGCACGCTGCGGCTGGACGTGGACTGGAAAGCGGTGCCGCCGGGCACGCACACCGCCGAACTGTATGTGCGCGGCAGCGACGGCACCGAGGTGCACATCGACGTGCCCGTGCGACGCGACGATGCGCGCATGAGCGGCTTCATCGAGAGCCGTGGCGTCGTGGCCATCGAGGCCGCGCACTATGCGCGCAAGGTCGATGGCGACGGCGTGCACTGGACCACGATCCCCAACCTGGGCCGCACGCTTTCCGGCGTCACCGCGTTGCCGGCCACGGCGCCGGGCAGCGCGGCCGGCGGCAACGGTCCGCGGCTGGAATACCCGGTATGGCTGCAGCGCGATGGCGAGGTGGACGTGCGTGTCACCGTGTCGCCCACGCTCGATTTCCGCGGCGGCGACGGCCTGCGTTTCGGCGTGTCGATCGGTGACGAAAAGCCGCAGATCGTGACGATCAAGCTCGACCCCACGCCGGGCAAGGCGGATTTCATGGCCTGGAACAAGGCCGTCGCCGACAGCGTCGACGTCGTGGTGTCCCGGCACAAGGCCAGGGCCGGCGCGCAGACACTGACGCTGTGGCGCATCGATCCGGGCGTGGTGTTCCAGCGCATCGAGATCGTGCGCGGCCCGCTGCGCGACAGTTATCTCGGTGCACCCGAAAGCATCCGCCGTTGATCACGCCTCCGTTCTCCCCCTTTGCGAGGAGAATGGAGCCATTCCCCACTGCTGACATGCCATCGCCATGAGCCTTGCCGCAACTCCGTCCCAGTCCAAGCCGCTCGTCCTCGACGAGAACCGCCTGTTCGCCTCCGATCCCGCGCAGCGCGCCATCGCCCGCCGCCTGTACGCACCGGTGGCGCAGTTGCCCATCGTCAGTCCGCACGGCCATACCGACCCGTCATGGTTCGCCGGCAATGCACCGTTCGCCAATGCCGCCGAGCTGCTGCTGGTGCCGGACCACTATGTGTTCCGCATGCTCTACAGCCAGGGCCTGCCGCTGGATGCGCTGGGCATTCCGCGCCGCGATGGCACGCGCGCCGAGGTGGATCCGCGCGAGGCGTGGCGGCTGTTCGCCAGCAACTTCCACCTGTTTCGCGGCACGCCTTCGTCGATGTGGCTGAACCATGTCTTCCATGAAGTGTTCGGCCTGCGCCAGCGGCTGGATGCGAATACCTCGGACGCGTACTACGACGCCATCACCGAGGCGCTGCAGACCGACGCGTTCCGTCCGCGCGCGCTGTTCGAGCGTTTCAACATCGAGGTGATCGCCACCACCGAATCGCCGCTGGACCCGCTGACCCACCACGCGGCGATCCGCGACAGCGGCTGGTCCGGCCGCGTCATCACCGCGTACCGGCCCGACCCGGTGATCGATCCCGAGCACGAGCAGTTTCCCGCGGCGCTGCAGCGCTTCGGCGAGATCACCGGCGAGGACGTCCATACGTGGGAAGGCTATCTGCGCGCCCATCGCCAGCGCCGCGCCTTCTTCGCCTCGCTGGGCGCCACCTCCACCGATCACGGCCACCCCGACTGCACCACCGTGGATCTTCCGGTCGACGAGGCGCGCAAGCTGTTCGACAAGATCGTGCGCGGCCAATGCACGCCCGCCGAGGCAGCCACCTTCCGTGGCCAGATGCTCACCGAAATGGCGGCCATGAGCCTGGACGACGGCCTGGTGATGCAGCTGCACCCCGGCTGTTTCCGCAACCACAACCAGGGCCTGTTCGAGAAGTTCGGCCGCGACAAGGGCGCGGACATCCCGGTGCGCACCGAGTACGTGCACGCACTGAAACCGCTGCTGGACCGCTTCGGCAACGAGCCCGACTTCCGGCTGATCCTGTTCACCCTGGACGAGAGCACCTACTCGCGCGAACTCGGTCCGCTAGCCGGCCATTACCCCTGCCTGCTGCTGGGCCCGGCATGGTGGTTCCACGATGCGCCCGAAGGCATGTGGCGCTTCCGCGAACAGACCTTGAGCACCGCCGGCTTCTACAACACCGTCGGCTTCAACGACGACACCCGCGCCTTCCTGTCCATCCCCGCCCGCCACGACGTGGCCCGCCGCATCGACTGCGCGTTCCTGGCCAAGCTGGTGGCCGAGCATCGGCTGGACGAGGATGAGGCGGCGGAGGTGGCGGTGGATCTGGCGTACCGTTTGCCGAAGCAGGCGTACAAACTGTAGAAACGCTCCGATCACGTTTTGCTCGTCATTCCAGCGAAAGCTGGAACCCAGCTTTCGCTGGAATGGCGCGTTATCCGGACCCTTCCTGGGCGCTCCGGTGATACGTCGCAGCGGCAGTGGCAACGCGGGCAATCCGCCCGCTCCCCGACAACGAGGCGCAAACGCATGTTGAAAACCTTGTGGTGGATGGCGGGCACGGCGTTGCTCGCCGCGGCACTGCCGGCGCTGGCGCAACAGCCACCGTTGGCGCCCACGCCGCCGATGGGCTGGAACAGCTGGGATTCCTACGGCCTGACCATCGACGAGTCGCAGTACCGCGCCAACGTGGACGTGCTGGCGAAACGGCTCAAAGCGGCCGGCTACCAGTACGCCGTGGTGGATGAGGGCTGGTACCTGGCCAATCCGCAGGATGCGGCCAAACCCGAGACACTGCACTACCGCATCGATGCCAACGGGCGCTATGAACCCGCGCTCAACCGCTTCGCCACGGCGAAGGGGACGGCGGGCTTCAAGCCGCTGGCCGACTACGTCCACGCGCAGGGGTTGAAGTTCGGCATCCACATCATCCGCGGCATCACCAAGCAGGCCGTGGCCGGCAACCTGCCGATTGCGGGCAGCGCGTTCCATGCCGTCGATACGGCCGACACCAGCGACACCTGCCCATGGAATCCCGACAACTTCGGCGTAAGGGACAACGCCGCCGGCCAGGCCTGGTACGACTCGCTGATGCAGCAGTACGCCAGCTGGGATGTGGACTACATCAAGGTCGACTGCATCGCCTCGCATCCGTACAAGGGCGACGAGATCCGCATGATCCACCGCGCCATCGCGAAGACGGGGCGGCCCATCATCCTCAGCCTCTCGCCCGGCCCCGCGCCGCTGGACCAGGCCGTGGAACTTGGGCAGAACGCGCAGCTCTGGCGCATCTCGCAGGACGTCTGGGACCACTGGCAAAAGAACGGCGAGTGGTCGCAGGCCGTGAAGGACCAGTTCGCCGTGATCGCCAGCTGGGCCCGCCACGTGAAGCCGGGCAACTGGCCCGACGCCGACATGCTTCCGCTGGGCTGGCTGGGCCCGGTTCCCGGCGACGGCAAACCGCGAGCCACGCAGCTGACCCGCGACGAACAACGCACCCTGGTGACGTTGTGGTCGATCGCCCGCTCGCCGCTTTTCTTCGGTGGCAACCTCACCACGCTGGATGACTGGACGCAGGCGCTGCTGACCAACCCTGCGGTGATCGCGATGGACCAACGCGGCGAAGGCCAGCGGCTTGCGGGACAGGATGGCGCCGTCATCGCCTGGACCAGCCATGCCGATGGCGCGGACTATCTGGCGCTGTTCAACACCGGCGACGCGGCAATCACGGTAAAGGCCGGGTTTGGGACGTATGGCCTTGCCGGCGGCACATATGCGGTGCGCGATGTGTGGGCGGCAAAGCGCCTGGGCAAACTGACCGGGGTGAACCACATCGTGGCGCCGCACGGCGTTCTGCTGCTGGAGCTGCGCCACTGAGCGACCACGCGACCGGATTCATCCGCCGGCCCCTGGCGGCTGGCTTGCCGGCGACCGTGCCGTCGTCGACCTGACGGCTTCACCTCACCTGCGCGTGATCGGCGCGAAGCTCTGCTGGCTACCGCTCACCACTTCAGGCCGAACGTGATGACGTGCCGCGCACGCTCCGGATCGGCCCCCAGGATGGGCGTGTCTGCAGCGTTTCCTTCCATGCAGGTACCGATGTCGATGGCTCCGCTTCGCTCATTCTCGCCTGGCGTGATCGTGCTGCTCGCCAGCGCGATTGCAGGGCTCGCCCTCGCGCTCTACGCGTATTTCACCCCATTGACCGGGGTAACGAGAACGCCGGGCGCGCTCGCGGTCATCGTGGCCTGCGCGGCGCTGGCTGTCATGGCGCTGGTGCAGCGTGTCGCCCTCAAGCACGTGGCGCGGGTCACCTTGCGCGTGGCAATCGTGCTGCTGCTTTTGGCCACCTGTTTCGCGGCATTGCTGCTGCACCGATGGTGGATCTGCGTGGCGATGGGCGTCGGTCTGGTCGGCGTGGTTGTCGAGATGATCCGTCCTGCCGGCGCCAGCCGCACGGCGCACGCGTGAGGAGACAAACGTTGCCCATCGCCCCGACGAAACTCGCCGCCGCGGCGGCCGCCTTGCTGCTGGTGGCAGGCCCTTCGTCGCTGCGCGCACAGCGGCCAGCCACGCCCGCCGAAGCAGGCAGCGGCGCGCCGAGCGCCAGCAGCGCGCCGCTGGTGCCGGTGCAAGCCACCTGGGACAGCTTCCACGGCCAGCTCAACGCGCAGAAGTACAGCCCGCTCACCCAGATCACGGCGGCCAATGTGCAGCACCTGCAGAAGGTGTGGGAATTCCATACGGGCGACGTGTCCGACGGCAGCGGCAAGGTGCCGGCCACGGTGTGGTCGGCGACGCCGATCTTCGCCAACGACACGATCTACATTGGCACGCCCTTTTATCGCCTGATCGCGCTGGACCCGGCCACCGGCAAGCCGAAGTGGAGCTTCGACACGCACACGCCACTGAAGGCGACCACCCAGCCGGTGCTGAAGAATCGCGGCGTGGCGTACTGGGCCGCGGCAAACCCGGTGCCGGGCGCGCCGTGCCAGAAGATCGTCTACATGGGCACGATGGATGCGCGGCTGTTCGCGCTGGATGCGGACACCGGCAAGAAGTGCGCCGGCTTTGCCGACAACGGCGTGCTCGACGTCAACCGCTGGAACAACACGCCGAAGAAATGGCCGCTGTCGCTGCTGCAGCCGCCCACGGTGGTGGGCGATCACCTGATCCTGGGCTGGGCCGGCAAGGATTGGGCGTACGAGCACGCGCCGGCGGGCACGGTGTGGTCGATCAATGCGCGGACCGGCCAGCGCGAGTGGACCTTCGAGGCGCTGACCCCGGAAATGCGCAAGCACAGTGGCACCGCCAACGTGTGGACGCAGATGTCGGCCGATCCGAAGCTCGGCCTGGTCTACCTGCCAGTGTCCTCGCCCTCGCCCAATTTCTGGGGCGGCAACCGCACCGAGGACGCGCCCTACGCCACCTCCACCACCGCGCTGGATGTCGCTACCGGCAAGGTGGTGTGGTCGCGGCAATGGGTGCATCACGACGTGTGGGATTACGACGTCGACTCGGCGCCCACGCTGGTGGACATCACCGTCGACGGCAAAGCCATCCCGGCGCTGATCCAGGCGACCAAGATGGGCTTCCTGTTCGTGGTCAACCGCAAGACCGGCGAGGATGTGTGGCCGATCGAGGAGCGCCCGGTTCCCGGCGGCGACGGCTCGGTGAAGGGCGAGCACCTGTCGCCCACGCAACCCTTCCCGACCCTGCCCAGGCCCTTGCTCGATCAGTCCCGCAAACCGGATGTGTGGCCGCTGGCCGATGCGGTCGGCGCCGGCCAGTGCTCGCGGTTGTGGAACAAGCTGGCGTATCGCGGCATGTATACGCCGCCCACCACGCGGGGCGAGGGCACGCTGGCCTTTCCCGACAGCGCCGGCGCGGTGCAGTGGGGCGGCGTGGCCTTCGACCCGATGAGCCAGACGGCCGTGGTCAACACCTCGCGCCTGGTGCAGTACGTGAAGCTCTACGACCGCGAAGCCTACGAAAAAGCCGACAAGGGTTCGGGCAACGAATCGGGTTTCGCCCCGCAAATCGGCGCGCCCTACGGCATGCGTCTGGAGGTGGCGCGCAACTGGCTGGGCATGCCGTGCTGGAAACCGCCGTTTGGCGAGCTGGTGGCGCTGGACATGCACACCGGCCTGGTGAAATGGCGCCGGCCCGTGGGCGCATCCCAGCAATACGGTTTCTTCATGCCGGAGCGCTGGGGCTCGCCCACCATCGGCGGCCCGGCGATCACCGCCGGCGGCGTCATCTTCATCGGCGCCTCGATGGACGCCAAGGTGCGCGCCTATGCGCTGGCCACCGGCGAGGAGCTGTGGTCCGACCAGGCCCAGGCTCCCGCCGTCGCCAACCCCGCCGTCTACGCATACAAAGGCCGCGAATACGTGGCCTTCGTGGCCGGCGGCAATACCATCCTGAAAGACCAGGTCGGCGATCAGATCGTGGTGTATGCGTTGCCCCAGAACTAGCGCGCGCGTCTTCGTTGAAGTGTGCGATTCGATGGAAACGGCGGCGGGCAAGCTCGCCGCGCCACTAATGGCCGGCAAACAGCTCCACCACGCTGTGCGGCGCGCTCTCGCCAAAGAAGCGCCGGTGATTGCCGGCCGTTTGGCGCGCCACCGAGGCACTACGCGGAAACAGCGCCCGCTCATACGCGGCCAAGGCTGTCTCGATGTCGCCAGGATGATCGCGAATCGCCAGCCCCAGTTCGGCGCCGTCAAGGATGGCGAGGTTGGCGCCCTCGCCCGCAAACGGCGACATCAGGTGGGCGGCATCGCCCACCAGCGTGACGCCGCCGACACGATCCCACCGATGATCCACGGGCAAGGCATGGATCGGCCGCACGACGGGTGCCGTATCGCTCTCCGCGACCAGCGTCCGCAACTCGTCGGCCCAGCCATCGAACTCCTCGGCGATCCGCCCGAGCGCGGCCACCGGCTCGCCGAAGTCGATCGCGTCGAACCAGCTCGCCTGCTTGTTCAAGGCAGCATAGGTATGCAGCGCACCGTTCGCGTAGCGGTGCGCCAGGATGCCCTTGCCCGGCTCGACCGCCATCAAGGTACCGCTGCCGATGGCTTCCGCGCTGGCCTCGTAGCGGCCGTCGCCATCGAGGAGATGCGTCTCCACGAAGGTCGTGCCGATATACGCGGGCACGGCCGCCGAGAGCAGCGGGCGCACCCGCGACCAGGCACCATCGGCCCCGACCAGCAGATCGGCCGTGGCCATCGAGCCGTCTACAAAAACAAGCCGATGCGTACCATCCGCATGGCGCCGAGCCTGCTTGAGCTTTCGCCCCCAGCGAACGGCGTCGGCAGGAAGCGCGTCGATCAACAGGCGACGAAGCGCGCCACGGTCGACTTCCGGCTTGGCGCCGCTGCCCGAACCCGGCTTGTCGAGCAGCACGTGGCCGTGTTTGTCCATCACCCGCTTGGCATCCTCGCCCGGTAGCGCAAGGGCGAGGAAAGCCTCGTACAGGCCCGCAGCTTTCAGGCCCAGCTGGCCGTTGTATTCGTGGATATCGAGCAAACCACCCTGCACCCGCGCATCGGGCGAAGATTCGGCCTCATAAACCGTCGCGGAAATGCCGCTCACGTGCAGGACGCGCGCAAGCGTCAGCCCGCCAAGACCGGCACCGACGATGGCGATGCGTGGATAGTTCGACGCAGGGGATGGATGAAGTTCTTTGTTCACGGCGCGCTCCGATGACTGCGACCGCGCGGTTCGATCCGCGACGGTTCACAGCAAGCTCCGACCTAGGTCGGGGGAAACGCTGGCCGACCCAGCTCGACTGCATGGGTGGCGTGTGTGCGGCCGTCCGGTCGTACAACTTCCTTCGCGGCCAGACAGCCGTTTTTCGCGATGGTTGAGGATGCACTATCGCACAAGGCGAAGGGAAACCTGGAGCCGGAGGGAGCTTTCGGCGTTGATCCTTTTTGATGCGCCAAGTCGCCTAGCCAAGAGAATATGGGCTCCGGGAAGTGGCTCAGAACTGGTTACCGCTGAGTGTCTATATCGAAATTGTCCCTGACACCATTTTCTAGGTCGGCCCGCTCCGTATCGGCCTGCGAACTGACCGAGACATACTCCCCAGCCGCCATCGACATGGCCCCCGCCACAAGACCAGCAATACTCGCAATGAGGATCGATCTTGTGCTCGCACAGCGGCCGCCACACCCAACACAAGGCTCGCCGTGGAAACGATCCCGTCGTTGGCCCCAAGAACTGCCGCGCGAAGCCAGCCTGTTCGATGTCTTTCGCTGTGCCTCATGCATTTTCACCGGTGGAAGAGTTTTTTACAGCCACCCAGAGCGCAACAAGCGATATGAGTATTGGAAGTAGCGTCAGTGGTGGCGGAATCTGCATTTGCACCTAACACCAAGTAGCCCAAAAAAAAACGGGGTGTTGCACGCAGTATGCGGCGGCTGCCTTGACCTCACAAGCGACGAAATCCGTTGGAATATCGCGCCCGGCGCGACGGAATCGTGCTGATCCACTGGCCGTCACACGGTGTTATTCGGCACTTGGCAGGCGTAGGAATTACGCGGGCGAAAGTGAGCTGTAACGCGGGTAATGCGCCCGGATTTCGAGCAACGGACGTTGACTGCGGGCCGGCGGTGTGGATTTGTCTATCATCGGTGGTGCGCCTGCGCTTTTCTGCAGCTTGGCCATTACCGGAGCCATCATGAGCCACCCACGCACTGCCCTTCGCCCGATCCATGCTGCGGCATTCGCCCTTGTTCTATTGCTGGCCGCCTGCATGCTGCCTGTGCGCGCCGCCGACGCGCCGGCCAACACGCTGAAGCAGGCGTATGCGAACGACTTCCTGATCGGCACGGCGGTCAATGACGACATCGTCAGCGGCAAGGACGCGGCGTCGCAGGCGTTGGTGCTGAAGCATTTCAACGCGATCACGCTGGAGAACGCGATGAAGGTGGAGGTGGTGCATCCGTTGCCTGACCAGTGGGATTTCAAGGCGGCGGATGCGTTTGTCGACTTTGGGCGGAAGCACCGCATGTTCATCGTTGGCCACACGCTGGTGTGGCACAACCAGACGCCGGACTGGTTTTTCGAGGACGCCGCGGGCAAGCCGCTGCCCAGCGAGCAGTTGGCCGAGCGGATGCGCCAATACATCGCGAAGGTGGCCGGACGCTACGCCGGGCGCGTCGACAGCTGGGACGTGGTCAACGAGCAGATCGGCGAGGACGGCAACTACCGTGACACCACCTGGGTACGCGGCATCGGCGATGGCGACGAGTTGATGCGGCTGGCTTTCGGCACTGCCGCGCGCTACGCGCCGGACACGGAGCTGTACTACAACGACTTCAACGCCTGGCGGCCCACGAAGGTCGCCGGCATCGTGCGCATGGTGAAGATGCTCAAGGCCCACGGCATCCGCATCGACGGTGTCGGCATCCAGGGCCATTGGGGGCTGGATTACCCGTCGCTGGCGGACATCGAGGCGGCGATCGACGCGTATGCCGCGGCCGGGGTCAAGGTGTCGATCACCGAGCTGGATGTGGACGTGCTGCCGCTGACCAAGGAGGGCCAGATCATCGGCCAGGGCATGACCCATCCGCAGTTTCAGCTGCCCGAGTTCAAGAAGTTTCTCGACCCCTACCGCAACGGCCTGCCGGCCGCCGTGCAGCGGCAACTGACCGACCGCTACGCCGAGCTGTTCGCGCTGTTCCATCGCAAGCGCGACAAGCTGGAGCGCGTGTCGGTGTGGGGCGTGACCGACGACATGTCGTGGAAGAACGGCTACCCGATCCCCGACCGCACCAACTACCCGCTGCTGTTCGACCGCAACCACCAGCCCAAGCCGGCGCTGGACGCGGTGCTGGCGGTGCCCCTGCGGCGTTAGGCCGCATGGATATGCCAGGCGCGCGCGGCGGCTGACAAAACAGCCCGCCGCGCGCGGAGATACTGGAAAAAATCGTATATGAAAGCGTCGGCGCCGCGCGTATACAGATGGAATGTTAGCGCTATCCAAGCTGTCGCTGACGCCCCGGCCAGGCTTGGGGCTTTTACTGGCACGCGGGTAAATGGGACCACGCAGCGGGGGCTGCGTGCACCCCATCCATCGAGAGGGAACAACATGAAGAGGATTAGCCAGGAGCTGCTGGGGGACGGCGCGCGGACGCGAGTGAACCGCCGGTTTCGCGAAACGAGGCTCGCCGCCGCCATCGCGCTGGGCATGACGCTGGCAGCTGCGCCATGCCTGACGCTGGCGCAGGACGCCGGCACGAGCGCCGCGACCACGAACCCGCCAGAGCAGGCGGCGCAGACGGCGCAGGCGCCAGCCAAAGCCGCCAAACAGGACAAGGCGGCCCAGCCGGACAACGTATCCGACCTCGGCGAGATCACCGTCACCGGCATCCGCGCCAGCCTGATGTCGGCCCAATCGCTGAAGCAGAACGCCGACCAGATCATCGACTCGGTGACGGCCACCGACATCAACGCGCTGCCCGACCGCAGCGTGACCGAGACCTTGCAGCGCATCAGCGGCGTCACCGTGGACCACTTCCTGGCCGATGACGACCCGAACCATCCGGCGGCGGAAGGCAGCGGCGTGCTGATCCGTGGCCTGCCCTACGTGGGCAGCCTGCTCAACGGCCGTGACAGTTTCTCGGCCAACAATGGCCGCGCGCTGGGCTTCCAGGACGTGCCGGCGGAGTTGATGGCCGGCGTGGACGTGTACAAGAACCCGTCCGCCGAGATCATCGAGGGCGGCATCGGCGGCACGGTGAACCTGCGCACGCGCATGCCGTTCGATACCGGCAGGACCGCCGCGTTCTCGTTCGGCATCAACGACGGCGACATGGCGAAGAAGCACAAGCCGGCAGCCTCGTTCCTGTTCAGCAACGTGTGGGAGAGCGACAGCTACGGCAAGTTCGGCGCGCTGTTCGACGTGGCGATCTCCGAGCTGTCCACGCGCAGCGACGGCGTGCAGGTACAGCCCTACGTGTTGCGCCCGACCAAGAACGACGGCCCCGACACCTGGTTGCAGGACGCCGACGGCAACTGGCGCAACGACCTCGGCGCCACCGTTGCCGACGGCGCGCCCAATGGCCAAGGTTACGTGCCCGGCGGCGTGAACTGGCGGCGCATGGACATGGACCGGCGCCGCATCGGCCTGTACGGCGGCCTGCAATGGCAGCCCAACGACCGCTGGGAAATCTATTCGCAGTTCTTCCGCTCCAACTACAACCTGCACTGGTCCGAGCACTTCGTGCAGTCCAACGAGGCCAACTTCTACAACCTGCTGCCGGCGGACGGCACCGACTTCACCTATGACGATCGCGGCGTGTTCCAGACCGGCACTGTGACCTCGGCGGCGTGGCGCGGTGACCCGGCGCTGGGGCCGTTCGGCAACAACGCCTACTACACGACCAACCGCAACGCCGAGCAGTTCACGCAGACCACCGACTGGTCCAACGGCTTCAAGGTCAACCTCACCGACGACGTGATCCTCAGCGGCGACCTGCAGCTGGCCAAATCCACCAGCAACACGCTGGACTTCACCGTCTACAACCAGATCTACATGCCGCCGCTCCAGCTCGACGTCAGCGGCAGCGTGCCCAGCGTGACCGTGACCGACCCGGCCTACCTGGCCGACGGCCACAACTACATCCTGTGGTCGGCGATGGATCACCTGCAGCGCGACTACGGCCTGGAGCGCGCCGGCCGGCTCGACCTGGAGGTCAACTTCGACAGCGACGTGGTGCGTTCGCTGCGCGTCGGCGTCCGCGCCACCGACACCCACCGCTACAGCAACAACACCAACAGCTCGTACAACTGGGGCGCGCTCAATACGCACTGGCTGACGTACAGCTCACCGGAGGACCTGGCCCGCGCCGACACCTTGCCGAGCTGGATGCAGTCGTACGAGACGCTGGGCAACTTCTATCGTGGCGATGCGCACGTGCCGACCACGCTGTGGTTCCCCAGCAGCGAACTGGTCAGCAACTACCGCAAGGCGATTCCCGCGCTGCGCTCGCACGCGCTGGAAGGCGGCATCTGGTGCCCGCAGTCGACCACCGACGGCTCCTGCACACCGGGAAGCCCGATGAGCGACAACCACATGTGGGAGAAGACCCAGGCGCTGTACGGCTCGCTGTATTTCGGCACGCCCGACGACCGCTTCGACGGCAACGTCGGCCTGCGCCTGGTGCGCACCAGCGTGCGCTCGAACGGCTCGGTCACCTTCCCCACGCTGTCCAGTGCCTCCGGCAGCCTGGGCGACTGGCCGCAGGAAGTGCTCGACGTGATGTTCAGCGGCTTGACCGAACCGATGGAAGGCCACACCAGCTACAAGAACGCGCTGCCCAGCCTGAACCTCCGCTACAAGTTCACCGACGAGCTGCAGTGGCGTTTCGCCGCCGGGCGCGCCATCACGCGGCCGGCGATCAACCAGCTCAACGCCTACCTGAAGGTGGGCGCCTCGTGGGCGGCGACGCCGGGCGGCGAATCGACGCTGGCGGGCTGGAAGGCCACCTCCGGCGGCAACCCGGCGCTGCGGCCGATGATCTCGGACCAGTTCGACACCTCGCTGGAGTGGTACTTCGCACCCACCGGGCAGCTCTACACCACGCTGTTCCACAAGAAGCTGAAGAACTACATCGCCGACGAGATCTGGCTGCAGGACATCGCCGGCCAGACCTTGCCGGTGACCGGCCCGGTGAACGCCGGCGACGGCACGGTGAAGGGTTTCGAGATCGGCTACTCGCAGTTCTTCGACTTCCTGCCCGGTGCCTGGAGCGGCCTCGGCGTGCAGGCGAACTACACCTACCTGAAGAGCTCGCGCGTGGCCGGCACCACCTCCTGCGACCCGGACCACAACAACGGCGGCTGCGACGCGGAGTTCATCGTCAGCAACCGGCCGCTGCCGATGCAGGGCCTGTCGCCGAAGAGCTACAACTTCACGGCGATGTACGAGCACGGCCCGTGGTCGGCACGGATGGCCTGGTCGTGGCGCGATCGCTACCTGCTGGCCGAACAGGATTCGGGCGACACCTACGTGCCGGTGTGGAGCGACCACTTCGGCCAGCTGGACGGCTCGGTGTTCTTCAGCTTCAACAAGAACGTCAAGGTCGGTCTCCTGCTCAACAACCTGACCAATGCCAAGACCCGCGTGCTGATGGGGCCGTCGACCTATGCCGACAGCGACGCCCGCATCAACAACCCCACGCTGGCGCCGTCCGGTTTCGTCGACCAGAACCGGTACCTGCGCAGCACGTTCGTCAACGACCGGCGTGCCGAAGTGGTGGTACGCGCCACGTTCTGACCGCCGCACGACCGCCCGTACCGCCGGCAACGGGGCACGGGCGGTCGTGGCGATGGCCGCTTGCCGACGCGTAGGCCGGTCGGCAGGCGGCATTTTTCTGCCTGCGAAGGCTCCAGCAGACCATCGAGCCGCGCGACGTCTCCCGTGCCGGCAGGTGACGGGGGGTCTCAGCGCGGCAAGACGTCCAGGCCTTCCAGCACCACGTTGTCGTCCAGACGCCAGACCTTGATCACGTGCGCGCCGGCAGGCAGTGCATCGAAGACCGTGGCGAGCTCCACGCGGTTGTCCATGACCGCGCGGTACCAATCCTGTTGCCGCGGGTTGGTCGCCGCGCCGCCGGTCGGTTCCAGCGCCGACACCAGGGTGCGGACGGGACCATCGTCGATGGAAACACCGACGCGGATGCCTGCACCGCCGCTGGTGTCAAGGGTGGGTGACAGACGCAGGCGCACTTCGACAGCATGGTTCGCCGGGATCGCAAGGTCGTATTCCAGCCGCGGTGCCGACGGCGGCTCGGTCGCGGGACGGCCCTGCGGCAAGGCCACCAGGCCGGCGGCGCCCTGGCCCAGGCCGGGGATGGCGGTCCACGTGAGGCCAGCGGCATCGACCTTGCGGGCGAAATCGGCGGCTTCGACCGAGACCGGGCCCGCCACCGGCTTCGGGTCCACGAACACGGCCCCGGCATTGCGCATCTTCTCCGGCACGTCGCCGGCCGTGCGGATGAGGACGGGAGGAACCTGCCGGACGGGATCGTTCCAGATGACGTAGTTCATGTGGACCTGGGACATCATGCCGTCCCACTTGCCGTCATTGAGCCGGTGGTATTGCCCGGTCAACGCCGCGTCGCGGGCGTAGGCGCGTTCGCTCATTTCCAGGAACACGTTCCCGCGTGGGTCGAACTGCGAGGCAAGGCGATGGTTCCACGCGGTGGCGTAGTGCATCCGGTAAAGGTTGGAAACCGCCAGGAGCGGGTAGTCGACCAGCTGGAAGAACGCCGATTGCGCCGGCTCGCCCACCTTCGGTCGCACCGCCTCCAGTCGGGCCACCAGGGCATCCCAGTCGGCCATGATCCCGGCCCATTCGCCGCGCACCAGCACGTCGGGCCGTATCTCGCCGGTGGCGTAGGTGTTCTCGTCCACAAGCTCGGGCTTGCGCCGGGCCGCCAGGGTCGAGTAACGGGTCAGCAGCGCGCCCACCTCGGCGCCGACCTCGGGACCAAACTGCTGGCGCGCCCAGGCCCCCGGATAGGCGGCCAACGCGGCCGGCGTCATCGTGTCCGGCGCCCAGGCCATGTCCATGAAGAAACTGAGCGGATATTCCAGCGGCTTGATGTCGCCCACATTGGCGATCCAGATGTTGCGCGCGCCGCGCTGCCAGGCGAGATCCATCTGCTGCCAGACCTTGCCGATCTGGTTGGTGTTGATCCACTTGTAGTTGCGCGGAACGCCCACGTAGTCGAAGTGGTAGTAGACGCCGAAACCGCCGCTGCGATGGAGATCCCGCGTCGGCAGGCGCCGGATCTGCCCCCAGTTGTCGTCCGAGAAGAGCAGGGTGACATCGTCCGGCACCTTCATGCCCTGGTCGTAGTAGTCCAGCACCTCCTTGTACAGCGCCCACACCTGCGGCACCTGCGACGCCGGCTTGCCCGACACCTGCGCGATCAAGGCACGCTGGTCGGCCACGACCTTCTCGAGCAGCTTCGTCGCGGTACCGCCGCTCATCGGCGCGTCGCCGTCGCCACGCATGCCGATGGTGAACAGGTTCTCGTAGCCCGCGCCGCCGTTGGCGTGCATCACCCGCTCCAGGCCGCCCTTCCAATACCTGCGCAGGTTTTCGCCGTTGGTCTGGTAGTTCCACTCCCCGCCGGTGGAAGGATCATCCGTCAGGCGGTGCCACTCCGACTGTGCACGGGTCAGTGGCTCGTGATGCGAGGTACCCATGACCACGCCCATCGCATTGGCGAGGCGGGCGTTCTCCGGGTCGTCCAGGTGAAACGCCTTGGGCGCCCACATCGCTGGCCAGAGATAGTTGCCCTTCAGGCGCAGCAGCAGCTCGAACACGTGCGCATACATGCGCGCGTTGATGCCGCCGAAATGCTTCTTCGCCCAAGTGCTGAACGCGGGGTCTTCGTCGTTGATGAAAAAACCGCGATAGCGCACGCCGGGCCGGTCGCTGCGCTGACCTGGCGACACGTACAGCGAATGGCTGCGCGGCACAGGCACGTCGGCGAACCAGTACCACGGCGAGACGCCCATCTTGTCCGACACGTCGTAGGTGCCAAACACCGCGCCACGACGGTCGGCGCCGGCGATCACCAATGCCTGCGGCACGCCCGGCCACGGCTTGTCGACCACGGCTATCACGAAGGCTTCCCACTGTCCGGCGATCGCATCGGTCCGCAGCTTGCCCGCGGCGACCAGGCCATCGACCAGCTTGCTGCTGCCCACCACACCGATCAGCACGACCGGCCGCCTGGCCTTGCCCGGGACCAGCAGCACCTGGCTGCTGCGGCCGCTGACGCGCTTCAGATCCTGCGCGAAGCTGTCGGCCACGATCCGCACCGCCGAGTCGGCGTTGCCATCGACCAGCACGCTGGCAGGGACGCCCGCGTCGGCCAGCGGAAAGCTGCCGCTCGACTCGTGATCGGAGATCGTCGCCGGTTGCCCGCAAGCCAGTACCGCCG
>JBIQMK010000017.1:0-25455 GCA_044463365.1 Rhodanobacter sp.
GGCTGGCACCGCCGCACAGCAACAGGCCGTGGAGTGGCGCGGCGCTCATGCGGATGTCCCCGCGCCGTGGTCGACGTCGCGCTTGCCGCCGGTCTTGCCCAGCAGGCGGATCTCGGCGATCACGATGTCGTGCGACAGCGCCTTGCACATGTCGTAGATGGTGAGCGCGGCGACGCTGGCGCCGGTAAGCGCCTCCATCTCCACGCCAGTGCGCCCCTGGCAGGACACGGAGCACACGATCAGTGCGTCGTCGCCCTGCATGGTGATGTCGATGTGGCAGCGGTCCAGCGCCAGCGGATGGCAAAGCGGTATCAGCTGCGCGGTGGCCTTGGCGCCCATCACGCCGGCGATGTTGGCCACGGTGAGCACCGCGCCCTTGGCCGTGACATGCCCGGCGCGATGCAATTGCGCGGCGATCTCGGGCGGAAACCGCACCCGCGCCAACGCCTGCGCGGTGCGCCGGGTCACCGCCTTGGCGCCGACATCGACCATCGCCGGCCGGTTCGCGTCATCGACGTGGGAAAGTGTTTGTGGTGCTGCGGTCATCGGTGTTCTCTGATTGGAGTTCGTGGGGAGTCAACTGGAAACCCGCCGCGCGGGGACCGTCATTCCCGCGAAAGCGGGAATCCAGTGCCTTCGGGCATTTCGGCTCACGCGGGGCACTGGATCCCCGCTTTCGCGGGGATGACGACGTGAGCAAGTACGATGCGCCGACGCGGTATGAGTAGGTGCCATTCGAATCAGCCTCCGATGTAATGCATTTCGATCTTGCGCACGGCGCGCAGGCGGCGCTCCCTGCGTTCCTCGCTGTAACGGTCGTTGCGGCGAAGCCAGGTGTGGCGCAGGCATTCGCGCAAGGCCTCGTCGTTGCTGCCGTCGCGCAGCAGGCTGCGCAGGTCGGTGCCTTGTGCCGCGAACAGGCAGGTGTAGAGCGAGCCTTCGGACGACAACCGCGCCCGCGAGCAATCGCCGCAGAACGGGTCGCTGATCGAGGAGATCACGCCGATCTCGCCCTGCCCGTCGCGGAAGCGGAAGCGTGTGGCCACCTCGCCTTCGCAACGGGGCGGCAGCGGATCCAGTGGCCAGCGCGCGTCGATGGCCGCGATCAGCTCGGCCGATGGCACCACCGCATCGCGGCGCCAGTCGTTGCGGTTGCCGGTGTCCATGTATTCGATCAGGCGCGGCACGATGCCGCTGCCGCGGAAACGCTGCACCAGGTCGAGCACCGTGTGGTCGTTGACGCCACGCTGTACCACCGTGTTCAACTTGATCCCGCCGGGAAAGCGGGCCGCCTGCGCCGCTTCGATGCCTGCCAGCACCTCGTCCAGTGCGCCGCGACCACCGCTCATGCGGTGGAACAGCGCCGGGTCCAGCGTATCCAGGCTCACCGTCACCCGATCCAGCCCCGCTTCGCGCAGCGCCGTGGCATGGCGTCCCAGCAGCACGCCGTTGGTGGTCATCGCCAGGTCGGTGATGCCGTCGATGCGGCGCAGGCGCGCCACCAGCGCGTGCAGCTTCGGGCGCAGCAGCGGTTCGCCGCCGGTCAGCCGCAGCTTGCCGACACCGAGCGACGCGGCGATGCGGCACAGTCGCTCGATCTCGTCGAAGCTCAACCGTTGCTGGTTGTCCAGGAAGGTGTAGTGGTCGCCATAGATCGACTCAGGCATGCAATAGGTGCAGCGGAAGTTGCAGCGGTCCATCACCGAGATGCGCAGGTCGTGCAGCGGCCGGCCACGCTGATCCCTCAGTGCGGGCGACGCGGGGAAGACATCGGTGCGGGCGAGTGGAATGCTCATGTCACCACCTGTGCAGAACGGCAACGGTGCCGGCGGGTGCGGCGCCAGCTGCCGGCGCCAGCTCGACCACGCCGTGGGTTTGCGGCAACGAGGAAAAGTCGCCCGAAGTGAGGCTGGGTTGCGGCCGCGCCATGGCCCGGCCGTGGTCGTCGTGTTGCACGTCCACCGGAACGAAACAGGTCAGGGACGGATGCGTGGCGGCGGCGTCCGCCAGCACGACCTTGACCGGCGCAGCCGCGGTCAGGCCGATGGCGTGCTCCAGCGCCGGCAGAAGGTAACGCACGGCACACACCAGCGCCGACACCGGGTTGCCCGGCAACGCGAAGATCACCTGCCCCTGTGGCCCGATGCCAAACCACATCGGCTTGCCCGGCCGCTGGGCGATGCCGTGCAGCACTTCCTGCACGCCAAGCGCGTGCAGCGCAGCGGGCACAAAGTCGCGCTGCCCGACCGAGACGCCGCCGCTCAATACCAGCACCTGCCGGGTTGCCAGCAAGCCGGCAAGCACCTGCGTGGCGATGTTCAGATCGTCCGGTAGCCAGGTGCGCTCCACGTCGCCGAAGCCTCGCGTCGCCAAAGCCGCGGCCAGGGCGCGGTCGTTGGAGCGACGAATTTGCCCCGGCGCCAGCGCCTGATCGACCTCCCGCAATTCGTCGCCGGTAGCGACGATCGTCACTGACGGGCGCTTCGCCACCTCGACCTGCGCCACGCCGTTGGCTGCCAGCACGGCGACCTCGGGCGAGCGGATGCGCGTGCCCGGTCGCAGCAGGATGTCGCCTTCGCGACAGTCGGCGCCGCGAGGATGGATGAACTGGCCGCGCGCGGGTTCATAACCATCGCTCAGCACGAACCGTTCGCCCTCGCGCCGCGTCTGCTCGATGGGAACCACGCTGTCGCAACCGCGCGGAAGCATCGCGCCCGTGGTCACTTCGATGCAGGCGGCGGGATCGTCCAGCCCCTGCTCGGCCATGCCCGCCAGCGCCAGTCCGGCGTGCCGGAAGCGACGCAGGGTGATCGCACTTTGCTCCCTCCCCTGCAACGCAGGGGAGGGCTGGGGAGGGGTTGCTTTTGATCTGAAAGGCAAGAGCTTTACCCCCTCCCAGCCTCCCCCTGCAGAGCAGGGGGAGGAGAAAGTGGTAGCGATCGCGATGCCGTCCATCATCACCCGGTCGAACGGTGGCTGGTCGCGCTTGGCCTGCACGCTCTGGCGCAACACCCGACCCGTCGCCGCATCCAGCGCCACGCGCTCGGTGCCGAACGACGGCATGTGCGCGTGGATGCGCTGCTCCGCTTCGGCAACGCTCAGCAGGCTCTTCATCAAGCTGCACCGCCGTGTGGCAAGCGCGACGCCTGCCATGCCGCAGCGATCACGTTGACCAGCGGTTTCAGGTGGAAATTCCGCTCTGGGCGCAGGATGGTGCGGACGCCGAGTTCGCGCAGCGTCGTCTCGATCACCGGGCCGATGGCGGCGATCGGCATGCGGGTGAGCGCGTGCAGCAGCGTGTCGCGCAGGCTAGCGTCCCTGGCCACGCCGAGCAGCCGGGTCAGTTGGGCCGAGCTGGTGAACGCCACCATGTCCAGTTGCCCGCCGACCAGCTCCTGGATGGCTTGCAGCACCTCGGCGGTGTCGCTGTCCGAGGCGTAACGGTACGGCGTCACCGGAAACACGATGGCGCCGCGCGCGCGCAAACCGTCGAGCAGCGGCAGGCCTCCATCACCCGGATAAAGTTGCAGACCGAGCCGGCGGCCAGCCAGATCCTCGGCGGCAAACGCCTGCAGCACACCTTGCGAGGTGGGTTCCGGTGCCGGCAGCCACGGTGCAGGCAGGCCCAGTTCGCGCAGGGCGCGCGTGGGCTTGGGACCGCGGGTGATGGCGCGGCTGCGTTTGAGCGCGGCGATCACCGCATCGCGCCGGCCGATTTTCTCGGCGATGCCGACCAGCCGGTGAATACCGTCGCCAGTCATCCAGATCACGTCGCGAAAATCGCCGGCCAGCAGCTGCCCGATCCACGCCTCGGCCTCGGTGCTGTCCTCGAGATCGAGGATCTGCACCAGCGGACAGCGGCGCGTGGTGGCGCCCTTTTTCTCCAGCATGCCGGCGAACAGATCCAGCTCGCGGCTTTCCGGCACGAGGATGCGCAACTGGTCGAGCGGTCCGCTGGTCATGCCTGCACTCCGGTCTCGATGACGTTCAACGCCAGCATTTTCTTCAGCTCGGGCAGGCACGAACCGCAGTTGGTGCCGGCGCCCAGCAGCGCGCCGATCTCGGCCGTGCTGGTCAAGCCATGTTCGCGGATGGCGTTGCGGATGCTGGCCTCGCTGACCGACATGCACGAGCAGACGATGTTGCCTGATGTTTGCGGCCCCGCTTCCAGGCCGGCCAGCAGGCCCAGCCGCTTCAGTGCGTCGAGCGGCTGGCCGAGCAAGGCGCTGGCGGCGTCGGCCTCGGGAGACATTGCCTGCGGCGCGGCGAAGAACACGCAGGCGTCGAGCTTTCCATCGACCAGGCCGGCGTAGCGGAAGACGGATTTTTTGGGGTCGGCGTAGGAGATCAGCTCGGCCGCGGCATCGATCTGCAGCAGGTGGCGAAGCGTCTGTTCGGAATCGATCAGCGCCTGCAACGCGGTGAGGCCGGACAGCTCGTAGCGGAAACCGGTGGCGATCGGCGCCTTGCTCCACAGCCCGTCGTCACCCAGCGACAGCTGCCCGTCGCGACGTCGCAGCAGCACGCCACGCCAGGTTTCGCTCAATGCGGTGATCTGCACCGGTGTGCCCTTGAGATCCGGCTGGCCCGATACCGGATCGGTCAGCGCATGCACCAGCCGGTCGGTGGGACCGCTGGAGGCGAACTGGTCGGTCCAGTGCATTGGTGCGAACACCTGGCCCTGGCGCAGGCCCGGATCGATTTCCACCCGCAGGCTGGTCTGCCCTTGCGCGCTGGTGACCCGCGCCAGGCCACCGTCGACGATGCCACGCAGCATCGCGTCGCGCGGATGCAGCGCGAGTCGCGGGCCGGGGCTGTGCGTCATCAGGTGGGGGATGCGCCCGGTGCGGGTCATGGTGTGCCACTGGTCGCGCACGCGACCGGTGTTGAGGATCAGCGGAAAGCCGGCCATTTTCACGTCGGCGCGGATCGCCAGCGGCAGCATGCGCGCGCGTCCGTCGGCGGTGGAAAAGCGGCCGCGTGCGAACAGCCGCGCGTGGCTGGCGCCCTGCCCTGATGCGGGACACGGCCACTGCACGGGATCGAGCGCCTCATAGGCGTCGTCGTCCAGCGAGGCTAGCGCGCCAAGATCGAGTCGGCGTTGGCCGTTGTTCTCGAACGCGGTGAGCGCGGCATGCTCGCGAAAGATCGCCGCCGGCGTCTCGAACGCAAACGCGTCGCGCCAACCCATGCGCTTGCCGACTTCGGCAAACATCCACCAGTCCGGCCGCGCCTCACCGGGTGTCGCGCGAAAGCGGCGCTGGCGCGAGATGCGGCGTTCCGAGTTGGTCACGGTGCCGTCCTTCTCGGCCCAACCGGCGGCGGGCAGCACGATGTCGGCCAGCGCCGTGGTATCGGTGGGCCAGGCGTCGGAGACGATCACCAGCGGACAGGCGCGCAAGGCATCGCGCACGAGATCCGCACGCGGCATGCTGTTGGCCGGGTTGGTGGCGGCGATCCAGATCGCCTTCAGCCGGCCATCGGCGGCGGCCTCGAACAGATCCACCGCCTTGTAGCCGGGAGTGCGCGCTACCTGCGACGCCTTCCAGAAGCGGCCGACGCGATCCACGCTTTCCGGCTCAAAACCCATGTGCGCGGCCAGCTGGTTTGCCAGCCCGCCGACCTCGCGGCCGCCCATGGCGTTGGGTTGCCCGGTGAGCGAAAACGGCCCCATGCCGGCGCGGCCGATCCGTGCAGTGGCCAGGTGGCAGTTGAGGATGGCGTTGACCTTGTCGGCGCCATTGGCGGACTGGTTCACGCCTTGCGAGTAAAGCGTCATCACGCGCTCGGTGCGCGCAAAGCTGTCGTAGAAACGCAACACGTCGGTGGGGTCGAGATCGGTGGCCGCGGCCACCAGCTCCACCGAGCCGGCTGTGGCGCGGGCAGCGGCGACGGCCTCATCGAAACCGGCTACATGCTCGCTCACCCAGTCGCGATCGACCTTCCCCGCATCCACCAGATGCACCAGCAAGCCGTTGAACAGCATCACGTCGCCGCCGGGGGCCAGCGGCAGATGCAGGTCGGCCATGTCGGCGGTGGCGGTGCGGCGCGGGTCGACGTTGATCAACTGCGTGCCGCGCTTCTCGCGCGCGGCCATCAGGCGCTGGTACAGCACGGGATGGCACCACGCCATGTTGCTGCCGACCAGCACCACCAGGTCGGCTTCCTCCAGATCCTCGTAGCAACCGGGCACCACGTCTTCGCCGAACGCACGCACGTGGCCGGCCACGGTGGATGACATGCACAGCCGCGAATTGGTGTCGATATTGCCCGCGCCGATGAAACCCTTCATCAGCTTGTTGGCGACGTAATAGTCCTCGGTGAGGAACTGGCCGGAGACGTAGAAGCCGATGGCGTCCGGCCCGTGCTCATCACGGGCGCGGGTGAACTCGGCGGCGATGCGATCCAGCGCCTCGTCCCAACCGGCAATGCGTCCGCCGATGGTGGGTTGCTGCAGCCGGTCCGGCAGGTTCAACGCATCTTTCAGCGCCGCGCCCTTGGAGCACAGCCGCCCAAAATTGGACGGGTGCTCGCGATCGCCGCGCGGCACGCCGCCCTCCACCGTCACGCCGCAGCCCACGCCGCAATAAGGACAGGTGGAGCGGATGGTGCTCACGCGATGGCCTCAACCGCCGGCTCGGGCAGGTAGACGTGGATGTTGCCGTCCACCACGCGCAGCGGTATCGACCCTGCCCTGCCCTCGTCCGGCGCCACGGCTTCGCCGGAGTCCAGCGCTATGCCCCAGTTGTGCAAGGGACAGGTGACGGTCTTGCCCGAGACGATGCCTTCGGACAGCGGCCCGCGCTTGTGCGGGCATTCGTCGATGAGTGCGAATACCTCGTCGTCGCGGGTGCGGAACACCGCGATCGGCCGGCCGGCCTGGCGCAGGCACAGGCGGCGGCTGCCGCTGCGCGGGATGCTTTCCAGCGGGCCGATGTTTTTCCAGTCGTGTGCGTTCATGCCAAGGCTCCCGCGAGTTCCGGCAGGGGTTGAAAGGCCGCGGCCGCGGCGCCGCTGGCGCGTTCGTGCCAGGGGTCGACGCGGGCGAAGGTCTGCGAATACAGGAAGCGCTGGCATAAGTGCTCGCGTCCTTCGGCGTCATCCACCAGGCGCCGCTTGAGGTAGTCGATGCCGACGCGGGCGATCCATGGCGCGCTGCGTTCCATGTAATGCGCCTCCTCGCGATACAGCTGCATGAAGGCGCCGGCGTATTGCAGCACCTCCTCCTCGGTGGATACGCGCACCAGCAGGTCGGTGACGCGCACGTCGACGCCGCCGTTGCCGCCGACCAGCAGGTCGTAGCCCGCGTCGATGCAGATCACGCCCAGGTCCTTGATGCTGGCTTCAGCGCAGTTGCGCGGGCAGCCGGAGACGGCGAACTTCACCTTGTGGGGTGTCCACGAACCCCAGCACATCTTTTCCAGCTTCACGCCCAGCCCGGTCGAATCCTGCGTGCCGAAGCGGCACCATTCCTTGCCGACGCAGGTCTTCACCGTGCGCAGTCCCTTGGCGTAGGCATGGCCGGAGACCAAGCCGGCCTGGCCCAGGTCGCTCCACACGGCAGGCAGGTCTTCCTTCTTCACCCCCAGCAGGTCGATGCGCTGGCCGCCGGTGACCTTGACCGTGGGAATCTTGAATTTTTCCGCCACGTCGGCAATCGCGTGCAGCTCGGCCGGCGTGGTCAGGCCGCCCCACATGCGCGGCACCACGCTGTAGGTACCGTCCTTCTGGATGTTGGCGTGCAGGCGCTCGTTGACGAAGCGCGAGCTGGCGTCGTCCTGGTATTCGCCCGGCCATTCGCACAACAGGTAGTAGTTCAGCGCGGGGCGACACTTGTGGCAGCCCTCGGGTTTCTTCCACGCCAGTGCGGCGCGCACCGCATCCATGCTCTTGAGTTGCTGCGTGCGGATGGCGGCGCGCACTTCGTCGTGGTCCGCCTCGGTGCAGTCGCATACGGTCTTCTTCGTTGCCTTGGCATCCACGCCGGCGGCGTACGCCAGGATCTCCTCGACCTGGCCGGTGCACTGCCCGCAGGAGGCCGAGGCCTTGGTGTGCGCGCGCACTTCGGACAGCGTGGTCAGCTTGAGCGTTCGGATCGCCTTGACGATGTCGCCCTTGCACACACCATTGCAGCCGCAGATCTGGGTGTCATCGGGCATGGCCTCGTAATCGACCGCTTGCGCGCCGCCGCTTTCCGCCTCGGCGAAGGCCTTGCCGAACACCAGCCGTTCGCGCAAGGCGGAAACGTCCTCCTTGTCGCGCATCAGTTTCAGGTACCACTGGCCATCGACGACGTGCCCGTACAGCACCACGCCGACCAGGCGTCCATCGCGCAGCACGATCTTCTTGTAGACGCCGCTGGACTCGTCGCGCAGCATGATCTCTTCATCGGACTCGTCCGCCGCCATCAGCGCGCCGGCGGAAAACACTTCCACGCCGGTGATCTTCAGGCTGGTCGACAAGGCCTTGCTGGCGAAGATGGCCGCCTGGTCGCCAGCCAGCCGCGCACCGCATACCTTGGCCTGATCCCAGATGGGCGCCACCAGGCCGAACACCTGTCCCCGATGCTCGACGCACTCGCCCACCGCAAAAATGAGCGGGTCGCTGGTGCGCATGTCGTCGCCCACCACGATGCCGCGGTTGATCTCCAGCCCGGCAGCAACGGCCAGCTCGATGCGCGGACGAATGCCGATCGCAAGCACCACCAGGTCGGCGGGAATCTCGCGCCCGTCTTCCAGCAGAACGCTTTCGGCGTGATCGACACCGGTGATCTCCTTGGTCTGGCCCTCGGTGAAGAAGGCGATGCCCCGACGATCGAGATCACGCTGCAGCAACTGGCCGGCGGCGGCGTCGAGCTGGCGTTCCATCAAGGTCGGCATCAGATGGACCAGCGCCACCGACATGCCGCGCTGGCGCAAACCCCACGCCGCTTCCAGCCCCAGCAACCCGCCACCGATGACCACCGCATGCCTGTGCGTGCGCGCAGCGGCCAGCATCTTGTCGACGTCGGCAATATCGCGGAACGCACACACGCCGGGTAGCTCCAGCCCCGGAATGCGCGGCGCCAATGGCTTGGAGCCGGTCGCGATCAGCAGGCGGTCGTAGGGCACGCAGATGCCATTCGCCGAAGTCACCGTGCGTGCATCCCGATCGATGGCGGTGACCTCGTCGCCGGTGATCAGGCGGATGCCGTTTTCCTCGTACCACTCGCGCGGGTTGATGACGATCTCGTCGAGTTGCTTGTCGCCGGCCAGTACGCTGGACAGCATGATGCGGTTGTAATTGACGTGGGGCTCGGCGCCGAACACGGTGATGCGGTAGCGCTTGCCGCCTTCATGCTTGAGCAGTTCCTCCACCGTGCGCATGGCGGCCATGCCATTGCCGATCACCACCAGTTGCGCGATGGGTGGGATGCGGGCGAGATCGTCGTTGATGTACATGGAGTCGCTCCGGTGGGGTGTGGGAGAGGAGGTGTTGTCGGCCATGGCGTGCATCCTCAGACGCGCACGCCGCCGAGTGCCGCGGCGCCGCGCCAACGCAGCCGCACGCTGGCAATGCCGCCCCAGGCCAGCAGCGCCAGCAGCGCGAAGCTGCCGAAGCCATAGCCGTAGTTGCCGGTGAATTGCCGGGCATAACCCAGCCCCGCGGCCAGGCAGAAGCCGCCGACGCCGCCGGTCATGCCGACCAGGCCGGTGAGCAGGCCGACGTCGCCACGGAAGCGTTGCGGCACCAGCTGGAACACGGCGCCGTTGCCCATGCCCAGCGCCGTCATCGCCAGCGCCAGCGCAGCCAGCGCGCCGAAGGCCGGCTGGTGGCCGAAGGTGATGATCGCCAGCATCAACGCCACAAACGCGTAGACCATCGACAGCGCGCGGGTGCCGCCGATGCGGTCGGCCAGCGCGCCGCCCAGCGGCCGCACGAACGAGCCCACGAAGACGCAGCCCGCCGTGAAGTAGCCCGCGGTCACCGCGGACAGGCCGTACTGGTCGTTGAAGTAGATCGGCAGGAACGAGGACAGGCCGACGAAGCCGCCGAAGCTGATGCCGTAGAAAAACATCAGCCACCACGCATCGGGCGTGCGCAGCACGCGCCGGTAATCCGCCAGCGTTTTCGGCGGCGGCGAGTTGGGGCTGTCCCGGGCGAACAGGACGAACGCCAGCAGCACGATCAGCAACGGCAAGGCCGCCAAGCCGAGGACGTTGCGCCAGCCGACTGCAATCGCCAGCGCAGGTGCGAACAACGCGGCGAACACGGTGCCGGAGTTGCCTGCTCCGGCCAGCCCCAACACCACGCCCTGGCGTTCCGGCGGATACCAGTACGACACCATCGGCAAGGCGATGGCGAACGAGGCGCCGGCTACGCCCAGCACGATGCCCAGCGTCAGCATCTGGCCGAACGAATGCAGGCCCAGCCACCACGCCAGCAGCAGTCCCACGATCACCACCAGCTGCATCGCGATGCCGACCCGGCGTGCCTTCCACTGGCCGATCAACACGCCGTTGAGCACCCGCAGCAACGCGCCGGCCAGCACCGGCGTGGCCACCATCAGGCCTTTCTGGTCCGGTTGCAGATGCAGGTCGTTGGCGATCAGCACCGCCAGCGGCGCCAGCAGCACCCAGACGGCGAAGCTGAGATCGAAATACAGGAAGCAAACGGCCAGCGTGGGGAAATGACCGGCCTTGAAGAAGGCTTTGCTCATGGCAATGGCTCGCGGTTTCAGCGCTTGCAGCGCTGCCGGATCTACCGGTTGCGAACCGCCATTAGCTCGCGAGGAGTGCGTTGTCAGTAGCCAGATCAGCCCGCCATTAGGCTGTCTTCCTCGATCGTGCCGGCGGTGGGGAAACCGCGGGCGACGGCTTATGTTGTAGTGCAACAAATCGCCGAAGGCAAGCGTTTTTTCGTCAAATTTCGTCCAGCGCCACGCTCAACGCGCGGCGTCATGCTCGTCGTTGCGTGCGCGGATACGCATCGCACTCTCGCCCAACGGCGGCAAGGCGGCGGGGTCGAATACCGCGTCATCGCAGAAGCGGTCGGCCGGCATGGGGATTGGGGCCGGCACGGCATCCAGCGACCACCCGGCAGCATGTTCGCCCTCCACTTTCGCATCGGCCAGCGGCACGGACTCGCCCAGCGGCGACAGCACGGCGCGATACAAATCGGGCCGATAGACGCGCTCGGCCAAGGTGGCCAGATCGATGCTGTCGTCGATCAGGTTCCAGCGCCGCATCTGGCTGAGGAACCACAGGCCTTGCGAGCGCCAGGGGAACGTCGCCGCGCCACGATGGAACACGCAACCGTTCGACCCCGCGCCACCGGGCAGGCCCGCCAGGATCGTGTGCGAACCCAGGTTCAGATAGCGGCGCCGCGACAATAGCGAGGCGATGTAGGCGGTGTTTTCCGGATCGTCGCAGAAGCGCGAAGAACGGTGCAGCGCGCGCAGCACGCCCGCCAACGCCTCGGGGTTTTGCCGGGCCCAGCGTGCGCTCACCGCAAAGGCTTTCTCGGGTGCGTTGCCCCATATCTGCTGCGTACCGGCGATCGGAAAGCCCACACCGTTTCGGCGCGCCACCTCGCTCCACGGCGCGCCTGCGCAGAAGCCGGCGATCTGCTTCTCGCGCAGCGCTTCCACCGCGCGCGAAGGCGGCACCACCACCAGCTTCACGTCGCGGCCCGGTTCGATGCCGGCGCAGCCCAACCAATAGCGGAACAGCAGATTGTGGGAGGAAAAGGCATGGGCCACGCCCATGGTGAGCGGCTGCCGGCGCAGGCAGGCAGCCAATGCCGGCAGCGCGTCCAGGTCGTCGCGTTCGCCCAGTGCGCGCACCTGCCCGGCCAAATCGTTGGCCAGCGTGATGGCAACCCCGCCGGCGCTTAGCGCGTAGGGAATGATCATGGGCTGCGCCACACCGCGCAGGCCCAGCTGCACCGCAAACGCCAATGGCGGCACGATGGCGGCCGCATCCAGCGCACCGAAGGCCAGCTTGTCGGCGATATTGGCCGACGACGGCTCGATCACCAGTTCGACGTCGATGCCTTCGTCGGCAAAGAAGCCGAATTCATGTGCCGTAATCACCGGTGCGCTGTCGGTCAGGCGCAGCAGGCCGATGCGCAGGCTCGGCGCTCCAGCGGTGCTGGACGATGGTGTCGGCGCATTCATGGCTGTCTCCCCTTTCCCTTGTGCGAATCCGTGCCCGCGTCGTGCTGGGTCACGAACGCCGCGACCACCTCGGCAAGTTTCCGGTTCTGGTTCATCGCCGTTTTCTGCAGCCAGCGATACGCTTCCGGTTCGGTCATTCTGCGACCCTGCATCAGCAGCGCCTTGGCCCGCTCCATCAGGCGCCGTTCCTCCAGCCTGGCCTGCGCTTCGGCCAGTTCGCCCTCGACCTTGCGCAGGCGGCGGAACAGCGCGATGGCCGAAGCCATGATCGGCTTGATGTCCTGCAACGGCACGCCTGAGAGGTTGTACGAGCACACGCCCGCGTCGATCGCCTCTTCGGCAAACGCCGGATCGTCGCTGCCGGCAAACATCACGATGGGGTGGCCGGACGACACCAGGCGCAAGTCTTCCAGCGCGTCGCGATCGGGCAACGCCATGTCCACGATGATCAGATCCGGCTTGATGTCCTCCACCGCGGCGATCCGCCCCGCCCCTTCCGGCACCCACACCACCTGGGCAAAGCCTGACTCGCACAGGATCTCCTCGAGCGCGCGCGCACGGCCGGCGTCAGTGTCGATGAGAAGGATTTTCAGGGACATCGGTGGGTGCGATTCCATCAAGCCGCGGTGAACGATTGCATTGCAGCATTCATGCCGACTGTCGAAGCGTCATTCGTCAAAGCGCGCGGGACCATGTTGCAGACCCGGCTTGATCCATCTTGCTGCGTTGCCACATTCTTTGATTGATCTGCTATAAAAAACACGGCGCGTGTGTCATTTTGCACACTTGCCTGGCATCCGTATACGGACGTATGGATGGCCAAATGATTTTCTTGAAATGCACCCGAATACACCAACGCAATCCCCGAATTGGGGAAAGCTCCGTCCCGGAGACACCACATGCGCCTGTATCCCCTGTTTGCGGACTTGAACGGCTTGCCGGTGCTGGTGGTGGGCGGCGGAAACGTGGCCGAACGCAAGGTCGCCGCCTTGCTCGAGGCCGGTGCCGTGGTCCGAGTTGGTGCACCGCACTTGCTCCCGGCCTTGGCCGAACAGGTGGTCGATGGACGCATCACGCACATCGACGGTGACTTCGAGCCGTCGTGGCTGGACGATGTCTGGCTGGTGATCGCCGCCACCGACAACCGCGAGCTCAACGCCGAGGTCGCCGCCCGTGCCACCGAACGGCGCATCCTGAGCAACGTGGTGGACGACCCGGCGCTGTCGCGTTTCCAGGTGCCCGCCGTGGTGGATCGGTCACCGCTGACCGTCGGCATTTCCACCGCCGGCGCCGCGCCCATGTTTGCCCGCCGCGTGCGTGAAACGCTGGAGTCGCACCTCGACCCGGCGATCGGCCCGCTGGTGGCATTGGCGCAACGGCATCGCAAGGCCATCGTCGATGCGTTACCCGATCTCGCCGCGCGACGCCGGTTCTACGATGCGTTGTATGACGGCCCGGTGCTGCAACTGCTGCGTCACGCACGGCACGCCGAAGCCGAGGCGGCGTTGCTCGATGCGCTGGATCGCGGTGTCCCACCCGTACCCGGTTCGGTCGTGCTGGTCGGCGCCGGCCCCGGCGATCCGGGTTTGCTGACGCTGGCCGGGTTGCGCGCGCTCAACCGGGCCGACGTGATCCTGCACGATCAACTGGTCAGCCCCGAGGTCCTGGCGATGACGCGCCGCGATGCCGAGCGCATCGATGTTGGCAAGCGCGGCGGCGGCCGGCACACCCCGCAATCGGAGATCAACGCGTTGTTGCTGCAGCGTGCCCGTGCCGGGCGTTACGTGGTGCGACTGAAGGGTGGCGACCCGTTCGTGTTCGGTCGTGGCGGCGAGGAGATGCAGTACCTGCGGCGCCATGGCGTGGCCTGCACGATCGTGCCCGCCGTGCCCGCGGCTGTGGCCTGCGCCGCCTACGCGGGCATCTCCCTCACCCACCGCGAACACGCCCAGTCGGTGCGGCTGCTCACCGCGCACTGCAAGGATTCGATGGACACCCTGGACTGGGCCGCGCTGGCGGGCGAGCGGCAGACCCTGGCGGTGTACATGGGCCTCGCCCAGCTCAGCCACCTGACCGAGCGCCTGCTGGGCCGTGGCCGCGCGCCGGATACGCCTTTTGCGCTGATCGAGAACGGCACCCTGCCGCAGCAACGCGTGCTTCGGGGTGAACTGCATGCCCTCCCCGCGCTGGCATCGATGCACCACATCGAGGCACCGGCGTTGCTGATCATCGGCCAGGTGGCGACGATGGCTGATGAGCTGGGGTGGTTTGGGGCGGTGGTCGATACGGCCGGTGGTTGTACCGGTCTGGCTTTTGCCCGTCATTCCAGCGAAAGCTGGAATCCAGCGCCTTTAGGTGGCTACGGAGGCACTGGATCCCAGCTTGACCGGCCCTTCGGCCGTTGAGAGCCGCTGGGATGACGATTTGTAATTTTTCACCGTGACATCGTGCGCCGCGTCGCGCTCAGTCATGCCAACGCGACACCTCGGGAAAGCCGCAGCGGTAATACCAGTCCAGCACGGGCTCGGGCACCAGGGCCTGCAAGTCGCTTCCCAGTGCGACGTAGGCGTCGAGCACGTCGCGCAGCACCTTTTCGGCGCGACCGTTGCGCTGCTCCAGCGGGACGTTGAAGTGTTGGTACTCGATCATCTCAAGCATGCGCGATGACCAGCCGAACAGCAGATCACTCCACTCGTCGAACCGGGCACGGACCCAATCGCGAAGCGGCGCGTACAGGGTCAATCCCTCCTGCGCGCAGAGCTTGTGCGCCAGCACGCTGACGGGCAGCCAGGCGCCGCGGTACCACTCGGTGTGACCGGCGGCCGATCGCGGCACCACCAGCGGCGCGGGTGCGCGGAGATCGGCGAAGGTCGTGATGAACAACCGTTCGATCCGACGCGCATCGCGCAGGTGGTCGGTCTGGATCAGCAGGCCGCGGTCCAGGTCGAAGAATTCGAAAAAGCGCGGATGCAAGGTGCGGAAGCGGTCCAGCGGATCGCGCGAGAAGCCCACCTTCAGCATGTCCTCGTCACGGCAAGGCAACACGTAGACATACGTGCGCCCGCGGCTGGCGAAGCGGGGATAGGCGACATCGTCGTTCACTGGACTTCAGGCCGGCAGCATGAGCGTGGGCCACCTTGCCGTGGTCGTGGCGTTGCCATCCGCAGCATGGCTGCGGATGGCCGGGAGCGTTCAATCGTCGCTGGGCGCCTTGGCCGGAATGAACGGTGAAACGGGGTCGCTCGCCGGGAAGGTTTCCTCCAGCGCATGATCCTGGTTGTCGCTTTCCTCCTTCTTGCGCGCGGCGCGCTCGGCTGGGGTCTCGTTGTGCTTGGGCAGTCCTTCGTCAGGGCATCCGACGTCTTTGCGGTCGTGTGTAGACATGGTGGCTCCTCTGGCGGGGCTTTCAGCGTGCAGTCGATGCCGTTAAAAGCGCATGCGTTTTTCGTCTAGGCCTGCGGTGACGGTCGGGATGCTGAACGCCTGCCGTTGCGACCGTGCGCCCGAAACGCGGCGCAGGCGCTCAATGCCGGTTCTCGCCGGGCACTGGCGAGGTGAATGGTCCGGCACCTTGCGTTGAGCGCGCGCGATGCGGCCCGCTTTCACCACAGGCTCACCGCGAGTCCGTTTGCATGGCGGGCATCGACGAACGGAGGGATGATGGCCAGATCGCGCATCGGCATTTCAGGCTGGCGCTACGCACCGTGGCGAGGCGTGTTCTACCCCGACTCGCTGGTGCAGCGCGATGAACTGCATTACGCATCGCGGCAGGTGCCCACGATCGAGATCAATGGCTCGTTCTATTCGCTGCAGCGGCCGGAAAGCTACGCGCAATGGCACGACCAGACGCCACGCGGCTTCGTGTTCGCGGTGAAAGGTCCGCGCTTCATCACCCACGTGCTGCGCTTGCGCGACATCGAACGGCCGCTGGCGAATTTCTTCGCTTCCGGTGTGCTGAATCTGGGCGCGAAACTGGGGCCGATCCTGTGGCAGTTTCCGCCCAACTTCCGCTACGACCGAAAGCAGTTCGGCGATTTCCTGGCGTTGTTGCCGCGTCGCACGTCGCAGGCGGTGCAGCTGGCGTCGAAGCACGACAGCCATCTGAAACATCCCGCCGAATCCTTTCCGCACGCATCGCATCGCCTGCGTCACGCGGTGGAGATTCGCCACGAAAGTTTTGTCGACCCCGATTTCATCGCCCTGCTCCGCCGGCACGGCGTGGCGCTGGTGGTGGCCGATACCGCCGGCAAGTGGCCGCTGCTGGAAGACGTGACCGCCGGCTTCATGTATCTGCGCCTGCACGGCGACAAGCAGCTTTACGCCAGCGGCTACAGCGATGCGGCGCTGGACGATTGGGCCCGGCGTATCCGCGCCTGGATGCGCGGCACCCAGCCACGCGGCGCCCGCCGCGCCAGCGACAAACCGCCGCCTGCGCGCCAGTCGCGTGACGTGTACTGCTATTTCGACAACGACATGAAGGTGAAGGCGCCGTTCGACGCCATCAGGTTGCGCGGACGGCTGGACGGCCGTTCGTGAGGGCCATCAGAAGAAGGCGTTGGGGTTGATCCCGAAACGGGCCGACAGGCTGCGGATGTGGTTTGCGGTAAGGCTGCGTTTTCCCGCGAGGATTTCGGAGACCTCGCTCTGGCGGCCGATCTCCGGCAGCTGGGCCAGCTTCAGCCCGTGCTGTTCCATCAGGAAACGCAGCACCTGGGCGCTCTGCGGCGCCGACATCGCATCGTGCCGTTGGTCGTAGGCGTAGATGAGGTCGTTGAGCGTCATGAACAACGAATACTGCGGATGGGTTTCCTCCATCGCGCCCTCGCTGATCAGCGCATCGGCCAGCTTGATGGACGCCTCATAGTCCTGATCATCCGTGATGTGGCCGACATGGGAGATCGCGTGAAAATGGTTCCAGGCGTCGGCAATGGGGGCAATGGCAAGCGGCAGGTTCATTCCATTTCCTTGGGTCATGTCGGGACGAGGGTCGGGACAGCGGGCGTTTTACCACGGCGAAGGTAGCACTACTCGGGTAACGACGTCCGCCACGGTCATGCCGATCAGCACGGCCAGCCAGGCAAAGCCCACCGCCGCGGCGATCCGCAGCAGTGGCGGGCCGCGGCGCAGGCGCATGAAGAAGGCCATCACCAGCAGCGTCTTGATCACGGAAATTCCCAATGCGCTCAATGTGTTGAACACGCCAAGCGGCAGCAGCGCGCAGCCGGCGCTGGTCAGCAACAGCGCCAGCAAGGCCGCCAACACGATCAGGTGCAAGCGCAGCGAGGGCGGCGAGGCGGACCCCGTCGGTGCTGACGTCGCCGCTGCGGATGTCGTCGGCGCGTTCATCCGGCGCGCCCCACCAGGTAGATCAGCGGGTAGACGAAGATCCACACGATGTCGACCAGGTGCCAGTACAGCGCCGACAACTCCAGTGGCGTGTAGTAGCGCGCACTGAAGCGGCCGCGCCAGGTGCGCCGTGCCATCACCAGCAGCAGCACCACGCCGATGCCCACGTGCAGACTGTGGAACCCGGTGATGAAGTAGTACAGGCAGAAGAACAGCTGCATCGGCGCGGCCAGCGGCCCCTGCTGGGTGTAGCGGATGCCGGGAATCAGGCCCTCGCGGTATTCGCTGTAGTACTCGAAGCCATGCATCACCAGGAAGCTGACGCCCAGCGCCGCGGTAAGCACCAGCAGCCACATGGCGATGCGCCGGCCACCCAGCTGCACGTCGCGCAAGGCCAACGCCACGGCGCAGCTGCTGGTGAGCAGCACGGCCGTCTCGATCGTGCCCATCAGCATGTCGGTATGGCGGCTGCCCGCCGCGAACGCCTCGGGGAAGCGCACGCGGCACACGGTGTAGCCGGTGAACAGCACGCCGAAGAACAACGCCTCGGTGGCCAGGAACACCCACATGCCCAGCGCCGACGCATCGCGCTGTTGCGTGGCGTCGTCGAATTGCCCGGCCAGCATGGTGGGGTCGGTGTTCATGCGTCCTCGTAGGCGTAAGGCCCTTCGGTGACCACGGGCGTGACCTCGAAATTGTGCGTGGGCGGTGGCGAGTCGGTGAGCCATTCCAGCCCTTTCGCGCGCCACGGGTTCGGCCCGGCGCGCGGGCCGTAGCGCAGCGACCAGCCCAGGTACGCCAGCGGCAGCAGGTACGAAACCGCCAGGATCGACGCCCCCGCCGACGACAGGATGTTCAGAATCTGAAACTGCGGCAGGTACTCGTGATAGCGCCGCGGCATGCCCTCGTAGCCCAGCAGGTACTGCGGGAAGAACGTGAGGTTGAAGCCGAAGAACATCAGGATCGCGGCAAAACGCGCCCACGCCTGCGAGAACAGCCGGCCGGTGACCTTGGGCCACCAGAAATGGATGCCGCCCAGGTAGGCCATCACCGAGCCGCCCACCATGATGTAGTGGAAATGCGCCACCACGAAGTAGGTGTCGTGCAGGCTCACATCCAGCGCGGTGGCGGCCAGGAAGATGCCGGTCATGCCGCCCAGCATGAACAGGCCCACGAAGCCCAGCGCGTACAGCATCGGCGCGCTGAACTCGATGCGGCCCTTGTACAGCGTGGCCGTCCAGTTGAAGACCTTGATCGCCGAGGGCACCGCGATGATGAAGCTCAGTATCGAGAACACCATGCTGGCGTACATCGACTGCCCCGCCACGAACATGTGGTGGCCCCACACCAGGAAGCCCACCACCGAAATGCCCACGATGGCCCACACCATGAAGCGGTAGCCGAAGATGCGCTTGCGCGCGCCCGCGGTGATCAGCTCGCTGACCACGCCCATGGCCGGCAGGATCATGATGTACACGGCCGGGTGCGAATAGAACCAGAAGAAATGCTGGAACAGCACCGGATCGCCGCCCAGCGCCGGGTCGAAAATGCCCACGCCGAACAGCCGCTCCAGGGCGATCAGCGACAGCGTCATCGCCAGCACCGGCGTGGCCAGCACCATCACCAGAGCCACCGCATACATCGCCCACACGAACAGCGGCAGGCGCAGCCAGGTCATCCCCGGCGCGCGCATGCTGTGGGTGGTGGCGATGAAGTTGATGCCGGTGAGGATGGAGGAGAAACCCACCACGAACACCCCCACCACGGTCAGCATCACGTGGCCGTTGGAGAACATCGTGGAGAACGGCGTGTAGAACGTCCAGCCCGTATCCACGCCGCCCAGCACCAGCATCGCCAGGGTGAACAGCCCGCCGATCATGTACAGGTACCAGCTGAAAAGATTCAGCCGCGGAAACGCCATGTCGCGTGCGCCGATCATCATCGGCAGCAGGAAGTTGCCCAGCGTGGCGGGGATCGACGGGATCAGGAAAAACCACACCATCACCACGCCGTGGAAAGTGAACGCCTTGTTGTATGCATCGGCGGTCAACAGGTCGCCGGCCGGCGTGATCAGCTCCAACCGGATCAGCAGCGCCGCGAAACCACCCAGGAAGAAGAAGAACGTGATCGCCAGCGCGTACAGGATCGCGATGCGCTTGTGGTCGTGGGTGAACAGCCACGAGCGCAGGCTGTGGCCGTCGTCGAGGTAACTGCGCGGCAGTGGCGCGTGCTCAATGCTGTTCACGTGCGGCCTCCGTCGCGGTGCTGCGTGATTTGATGTAGGCGATCAGGGCCAGCACGTCGTCCTCGCCGATGCGGCCGCTGTAGCTGGGCATGATCGGCGCGTAGCCGGCCGCCACCTGCTTGCGCGGCAGCATGATGGAATCGTGGATGTAGCGGTCGTCGGCGCGCACCTGGCTGCCGTCCGCCAGCGGTACGGTGCTGCCGTAGAGCCCATCCAGGTCGGGTGCATGCACGCTGGACTGGCTGTCATGGCAGCCGCTGCAGCCGAAGCGGCGGAAGCGCTCGGCGCCCTGCTCCGCCAGGCCCGTACCCGCGTGCGCCTGCAGCCAGCGCGCGTAATCGGCGGGTTTCATCACGCTGACGGTGCCGGTCATGCGGGCGTGGTCGGTGCCGCAGTATTGCGAGCAAAGCAGCGGGTAATCGCCCTCGCGCGTGGCGGTGAACCACAGCTGCGTGTAGCGCCCGGGCAGCACGTCCTGCTTTTGCCGGAACGCGGGCACGTAGAAGCTGTGGATCACGTCCTGCGACGTCATCACCAGCCGGATCGGTTGGCCCAGCGGCACGTGCAGGCTGTCGATCTCACGCTGGCCGCCGGGGTGCTGCACCTTCCACATCCACTGCTTGGCCACCACGTAGATGGGCGCGGCATCGGCCGGCGGCGTGCGCATGCGGCTCCACAGGCTGATGCTCCAGCCGAACAGCGCCATGAACATCACGAACGGCACCAGCGTCCAGGCGATCTCCACGCCCACGTGCGTGCGGTTCGCGCCGGTGCGATCGGCGTGGCTGCGGCGGCGGTATTTCACGCAGAAGAAGATCATCACCACGAACACCGCCACCGATACCGTGCCGGTCAGCGCCAGCATCACGTCGAACAGCGTGTCCACGCTGCCGGCCAGACTCGATGCCTGCGGGGGCGTCATGGCGATCATGCCGCCCTCCGCCGTCGATGCAGACGCCACACGATGGCGCCCAGCACGACCGCAAAGCCGATGCCGACGAATTGCATCACGCGGCCGATCAGCAGGCTGTAGCGGCCGGTGCTGGGGTCGTAGCCGCAGCACAGCAGCACCAGTTGATCCACCAGGCCGCCGAGTTTTCCGCGCGATGCGTCCACCAGCGCCAGCCGCAGCGAGCGCGGTGGGTAGTCCACGCCGAACATGTATTGGGTCACGCGTCCTTCGGCGGACAGCACCACCACGCCGGCGGCGTGCGCGTATTGGTTATTGCGCGGATCGAGGAAGTAGCGGAAGCCGATTGCATGGGCCAGCGAATGGACGTCTGTTTCGTCGCCCGTCATGAGGTGCCAGCGATCGACCTTCGCCGCGGGCTGTTCCCGCGCCAGCATGCGCTGGCTGACGGCGGCGTCGGCGGGCAGCTCACGTGGATCGATGCTGACGAACACCACCTCGAAGTCCTGCCCTGGCCGCAACGTCAGCGTCGCCACCGCATGTGCCAGCCCGTGCAGCACGGCATCGCACAGGTTCGGGCAGCGGTAATAACCCATGGCCAGCAGGATCGGCTTGCCGTTGGCCACCTGCCGCAGCGAGCGCGACTGGCCGTCGCTTTCCCGTAAGTGCAATTCCATCGGGACCTGCGCACCCAGACGCTGGTCGAAGCCGGCGCGCTGGTCGAGATCGGCCGGCGCCATCGGTGCATGCGCCAAGGCGGCTGCACTCAACCACAGACAGGCGCAGGCGATGAGGGCGCGGCGAATCATCGGGAATCCTCCGCGTCGGAGGTCGCCGGTGTGGCGTGGTTTGCCACCAGCAAGGCCATCGCCCGCTCGATCGGGATCTGCGCGATGCCGGCATCGCGATCCACCCAACCGTAACGCTCCAGCCGCTGCCGCTGCTGCGCACGCTCGGCGGCCAGATCCGCCGCCGGATCGGCCTGCAATCGCGGCGCGGGCGGCGGCGCCTGCAGGCCGGCGGTGAGCTGCGGCGCCAGCCAGAAGCGCAGCAGCGGATACATCAGTGCCGCGATCAGCACCAGCGCAATGCCAAGGCCCAGCGCCACGCGGTGCAGCAGGCGCGCATTGACCCACGCGGATTCGTGGCGGTGGTTGTCGTTCATGGCCATGCCCTCGCGGCGGACGCGTTCATGGGTTGCACCTCAGCGCGCCAGCGCGCGTCGAACAGCACCCACCACCAGCCGCCGATGCCCAGCCACGCCAGCGGATCGCTCCACGCCAAGGCAAAACCGCCGGACCGAAAACTGGGCACCACCAGCCAGAACACATAGACGTAATGCATCACCAGCAGCAGCGCCGCCACCACCAGCAACCAGCCCGCGTGATGTTTAGCCTGCCGCGACAACAGCACGGCGAACGGCACGGCCAGATGAAACACCACCAGCGCCACGCCCAGCGCGCTCCAGGAGGTTTTCAGCCGCGGCAGGTACCACACGGTTTCCGCCGGCAGGTCACCGATCCATGCCGTGAGGTAATCCATGAACGCCAGGTACGACCAGGCCAGCACCAACGTCAGCAGCAGGTTGCCCACGTCACCGAGCAAACGCGCGGGCTCGGCCGGCGGATGCGATGGCACATCAATGCGCCGATGCCGCAGCGTTGCGTACAACACCGCCAGCGCGGCGGCGGCCAGCAACTGGCTGGTAGCCACGATCAGCCCGAAGACGGACGAGCGCCACGCAGGTACCAGCGACATCACCCAGTCCACCGCGGCCGTGGTCACCGTGAGCAGGTAGGCGATCAATCCCAGCGCCGCGAAGCGCGGCAGGCCGGTGTCGTCGGCGCGATCCAGTCGTCGCCGCAAGGCCGAGGCCAGCCACAGCCACAGGCCGAAGCACACCAGCATGCGCACGATGAAAAAACCCTCGTCCAGATACCAGCCTTGGCGCCGCAGCGCCGCGTCGGCCATGGCGCCCGGCGCCGCCCACGGGTATAGCAAGTGCATGCCCAGCAGCAGCGGCAACCACAACACCGCCAGCCACGGCAGCGGTCGCAGCGCGGCCATCAGCTGCGGACGCAGGTACCAACCCCAGGCACCACCGGTCAGCACGTGCACCATCAGCAGCGCCATCGATCCCAGCGACAGCGACAGGCAGAACATGGCGGCCACCAGATAGGACAACAGCGCTTGCCGCGGCGCGTGCCAGCTGAGCAGCAGGCACAGCAACAGCGCGATGGAAGCCACACCGGCCACCGCCACATGGACGCGGCGCGCGTGCCGTTTATCCATTGCCGGCATCATCGACGGACTCCCGCGGCGCTGTTCTGCAGTTGCGCACGGTCGCTGGCACCCAGTCGATACACCGGCGCGTGACGGCTCAATTGCAGCGCGCGGATGTACGCCACGATGGCCCAGCGGTCGGGCACCGACACCCGGTCCGCATACGGATACATCACGCCGTAACCGTGGGTGATCACCTGGAAGAAATGGCTGTCCGGCGCGTGGCGCAATCGCTCGCTGTGATACGTCGGCGGTGCCGGAAAGCCGCGCTGCACGATCATGCCGTCGCCGTCGCCCGCCGCCCCATGACAGACCGCGCAATAGATGTCGTAGCGCTGTTGCCCGCGCCGCAGCAGTGCCATGGTCAGTGGCAGCGGATTGGATGCAGCGCGCCCGCCAACGTCGCCCTGCGCCAGGCTGCGGCCCTGCGCGTCCAGCGGCAACGCAGGCGCAACCGACTTCGTCGCCATCATCTGGGCGCGTTGGCCGCTGCTGCTGTCGGCCGCCTCGCCTGCCGCGCTGGCCACGCTCCCCGGCGGTGGCGTGCGGGCGGAATTGCCATTGGCGAACAGCGGGCTGGGCGCCAGCGACTTGTATTTGGGTTGGTCGTACATGTCATGCATGCCGCGCTCGCAGCCGCCGAGGGTCAGCACGACCAGAACCACGCCGAGCAGGCGGCGGATCACGCCGGCACCTCGTCGACCGACAGCGGAGCCAGGTCGGTCAGCGCCTGTCGCGCGCCGTCGTAGCGTGGGTCGTCGGCAAGGATCACCACGAAGAACCCATCGCGGCTGGCGCGCGCAAAACGCGCCACATTGAACACCGGGTGATAAAGCCGCGGCAGCCCATTGCCCGCCAGCATGCCGACCACCCCAGCCAGTACCGCGCACAGGATCGTCATCTCCAGCGCCGCGGGAATGAACGCCGGCCAGCTCGCCGCAGGCCGCCCACCCACGTCGATCGGGTAGTCGATCACCGCCGAGTAGTACTGCAGCGCCAGCGTGCCGATGGCGCCGAACAACCCGCCCAGCAGCACCAGCAACGGCAGGCGGTTGCGCGTGGGACCCAGCGCCTCGGCCAGCCCCTCCACGGCAAACGGCGAGTACGCCTCCAGCCGCGTATAGCCGGCGTGCCGCAGTTGCAGTACGGCGCCACGCAGGGTTTCGGCGCTCTCGAAGCGGGCCATGCAGCCGTAGACGTTCGCGCCGCTCATGGCCGCGGCCCCTGCAGCCGGTGCACCAGCTTGCGCATGTCCGACATCGACACGATCGGCAGCACCCGCACGAACAGCAGGAACAGCAGGAAGAACAAGCCGATCGAACCGGCCAGGAACGCGATGTCCCAGAACGTGGGATAGAACATGCCCCAGCTCGACGGCAGGAAATCGTGGTACAGGCTGCTGACGATCAGCATGAAGCGCTCGAACCACATGCCGATCAGCACCAGCACGCTGATGCCGAACAGCGCGGCACGATTGGCGCGCACCCGCCGCGACCACAGCGCCTGGATCGCCACCACGTTGCACGCGATCGTGGTCCAGAACACCCACGCGTACGCACCGCTGAACCGCTGCATCGTCATCGCCACGTCGTAGCGATCCATGCCGTAGAACGCGGTGAAGATTTCCATCAGGTAGCTGTAGTCGACGAACAGTCCCGCGGCCAGCATCATCTTCGCGAGGTTGTCGATGTGGCGCGGGGTGATGAAATCGCCCAACTGGAACCAGTGCCGCAACGGCAGGCCCAGCACCATCGCCATGGCGAAGCCGGAAAACAGCGCACCGGCCACGAAGAACGGCGGGAAGATGCTGGAGTGCCAGCCCGGCAGCAGCCCCTCGGAGAAATCCAGCGCCACCATCGAGTGCACGGAAAACACCAGCGGCACCGCCAGTGCGGCCAGCAGCAGGCTCAGCGTCTCGAAGCGCTTCCAGTGCCGCGCCTCGCCGCGCCAGCCCAGCGCCAGCAAGCCGTAGAACACCTGCCTGCCCCGCGTCGCGGCGCGGTCACGCAGCGTGGCCAAGTCGGGGATCATCGACACGTACCAGTACAGCAGCGACACGATCAGATAGGCCACGATGGCGAAGAAATCCCACAGCAGCGAACTGCGCCATTGCGGCCACACGTTCATGCGGTCGGGGTACGGCGCCAGCCAATAGAAGAACCAGGGCCGGCCCAGGTGCAGGATGGGAAACAGGCCCGACACCGACACCGCGAACACGGTCATCGTTTCGGCGTAGCGGGTCAGCGGGCTGCGCCAGTCCTGGCGCGTGAGGTAGAGCGCGGCGCTGATGAAGGTGCCGGCCATGCCGATCGCGATCCACCATACGTAGTTGGCGATCGCGAACGCCCACGCCACCGGCATGTCCAGCCCCCAGATCCCCACGCCGCGCATCAGCAGCCACACGATGCCGGTGGCCAGCAGGCCGGTGAGCGCCAGTGACAGCGCGAACGCCGCCAGCCACAGCCGGCCGGTAGGCCGCGTCAGCACGATGTCGCTGACATGGTCGGTGACGCC